>CAYTKL010000143.1:0-4722 GCA_964438305.1 uncultured Dehalococcoidales bacterium
CTCCCTGATGGCGGACGCCATATCGCGGTAGCCAGCAAGGTCGAGATAGACCTCCTCTTGAGGCAGCATCGTCTGGTCGATAATGCGCACCTTGCCGGAAACCCACTCTATGACCTTCAGCGTGCTCATCTTGACCGCCTTTCACCGGTAGGGGATCTGGCGTGCCGGCCTGGCCGCCGGCTACGGGCCAGCCTAGTACTGCACCAGGGACGTGACGTCGTAGCCTTTCAGCTTCTCTCTTCCGCCAAGGGACAGAAGCTCGACAAGAAAGGCGATGCCGACAACGTCGCCACCAAGCCTCTCCACCAGTTCGATGGTGGCCGCCATGGTCCCGCCGGTTGCCAGCAGGTCGTCGACCAGCAGCACCTTCTGGCCATGGTCGTGGGCATCCGCGTGCATCTCGACGGAGTCGAAACCGTATTCAAGGGAGTACTGGGCGCTGATGAGTTCCGCCGGGAGCTTACCCGCCTTGCGCACGGGCACGAAGGAGGCGCCAAGATTGTAGGCGAGAGGAGCGCCGAGGAAGAACCCCCTCGCTTCCACGGCGACAACAACCTCGACTCCCTTGCCGCGATACGCGTTGGTCATTTCGTCGATGGCGTACTTGAAGGCCTCGGCGTTGCCCAGCAGGGGTGTGATGTCCCTGAAGAGGATTCCCTTCTTGGGGAAGTCCGGCACATCACGAATCCAGCTCTCTAGCTTCATTCCTGTTCCTCCCGTTCTCTCAGTCTACTGGCTTGAACGCTTCCTCAGGCATTGGCGCGTTGTCCGGCATATCGGTCCGGACCTTGCCTCAAACCCGCTCCGTTTCACCTCATGGCACAGCCTGGCTCAGTCAACCAGGTTGAAGGCCAGCACATCCACCAACCCCAGGTCGGTAAGTCTAAGCTCGGGGATAACGGGCAGAGCGAGCAACGACAGCGTGGCGAAGGGATGAGGGATCTGGCAGCCGAGACGTGCCGCCAGTCCCATGAGTCTCTCCAGCCGCTTGACCACCGTTTCCAGAGGCTCTGTGGAGAGTAGGCCGGCAACAGGCAGAGCCAGCGAGCCCAGGACTCTGCCGTCGGCCACAACGACCAACCCGCCCTGCAGCCGCTCGACGTCCTTGATTGCCGTATAGATGTCCTCGTCGTTCGTGCCTACGACCACGATATTGTGTGAGTCGTGGGCTATGGTGGAAGCCAGCGCCCCCTTCTTCAAGCCGAAACCCTTCACCAGCCCCAGACCGATGTTGCCGGTGGCTTTGTGGCGCTCCACCACCGCCAGCTTGAGGATGTCCCGCTCAGTATCCGCCACTATGAACCCCTCCTCCACCTTCGCCCTCGCCTCAACCTTTCTGGTCACCGTCTGGTCGGGGACGATCTCGATAACCAGAGACGCGCCGTCACGCGCCGGCATTCGGAGCGCTCCCTTGTCGAACGGCTTGACGTGCACCGTGCGTGTCATCTCCACGTCCTTCGGCACCGAGGGGGAGAAAAGCGGGTGTCCTTTCTCTGCTACCAGCTTGCCGCGGTAGAATACCTTCTCAGCCTCGAAGGAGGTCAGGTCGCTCATCACCACGAGGTTCGCGAAATAGCCTGGCCCCACCGCCCCCAGGCCATCGAGCCTGAAGTAGTCAGCGGTGTTGATGGTAGCCAGTTGGATGGCCCGCACCGGGTCGAGGCCGAGCCTGATCGCCTTCCTCACCACGGCATCGATGTCGCCGTCTTCCATCAGGTCGGCGCAGCTTCGGTCATCGACGACGAACAGACAGCGCTTGTACGTCTTATCGGTAACCAGGGGCAGGAGCGCCTCAAGGTTCTTCTCCGAGGAGCCCTCGCGAATCATCACATACATTCCCCGCAGCAGCTTCTCCCGGGCCTCCTCGTACGATGTGGACTCGTGGTCGGAGTGAATACCGCTGGCGATATAGGCATTGAGGTCCCTGCCACCGACGCCAGGGGCGTGGCCGTCGACCAGCTTGCCCTTCGCCGCGGCTATCTTGGCCAGCACCTCCCTGTCGGCGGCAAGAACGCCGGGGAAGTTCATTACCTCTCCCAGTCCAATGGCAATGTCCAACGCCAGGGCGGTTTCCACCTCCCTTGACGTAACGTGGGCGCCCGATGTCTCCAGATGAGTTGACGGCACGCAAGACGGCGCCATGAAGTACAGGTCCAGGGGCAGTAGCTGGGCACAACTCAGCATGTACTGTATGCCCCTCAGCCCCTTGACGTTGGCTATCTCATGAAGGTCGGTCACTATGGCGGAGATGCCGCGCGGCACCACGGCTTCCGCATAGCGAGCGAGGTGGAGCATGGAACTCTCGGGGTGAACGTGGCCGTCGATGAGGGCTGGTGAGAGGTGTCTACCCTCGAGGTCGACAACCTCCCTGCCCAGTTGATAATCGCCGATGCCGGCTATGCGCTCGCCGCATATGGCGACGTTCCCCTCCTCGATCTCGCCGGCGAAGGTGTTCACGATCCTGGCGTGCGACAGCAGCAGGTCGGCGGGCGCTTCCCCCTTCGCCACAGCGATCAGACCTTCCACGGTCATCATCGATCCTCCAGGATGCAGAGGTCCGGCAGGTGGCGGTACTTCTCATTGTAGTCCAGGCCATACCCCACCAGGAACTCGTCTGGCACGGTCAGTCCGAGGTAATCGACGGTGACCGGCTTCCGCCTTCGCGACGGCTTGTCGAATAGCGCGCACAGCTTCAGTGATGCGGGCTTCTTGCTGCGCAGGTAGTCCATGAAGAAGCTGATGGTGAGCCCGGTATCCACAATATCTTCGATAACCAGCACATCTCTGCCTGCAATCGCACGGTGAGGCGCCTGCACCACCCGTATTCTGCCGGAAGAAACCTTCCCCGCGCCATAGCTCGACAGTATGGCGAAGTCAACCTCCACCGGGACGTCGAGAAGGCGAACGAGGTCGGCCATGAAGACGAAGCACCCCTTGAGAACGCCCACGAGAACGGGACACCTTCCCTGGTAGTCTCGATTGATGTCGTTCGCCATCCTCGCCACCGCCTCGCCTATTTCGTCCCTGGTGAATAGCACTCTGAGTTGCTGCGGGGTGGTCAAAAGGGTTCCTCCTTACAATGGCTTCGGAGGGAGGCCAGTCATCTCATGGCAGGGACGACGCCCATGGTTGCCTGCCGCTAGCGTGGCGTCGGTGGGAACGACGACCATCTCAGCCGCGGCCCCATTATATGTCTGGGGGTTGCCCGTTGTCCAGCAGGCGTCGTTGTCTGGCGCCACGCTCAGTCTTCTACCGCCGGCGAGCGCACTGACCGCCGTCGCTGGCCGCGCCTCTCTCGGCAGCTTCGCCGGTGGTTGCAGCGGGAAGAAAGGCAAAAAAGACAGCAATACGTTTAGCAGACCACAAAGCAGCGTAAGCCTGAGAGTCTCGCATCATTGACACAGCGCCTGCCAAGAATGTAGAATGGCCTATATTCCGCAGATACGAAAGGAGGCAAATCGTGCCCAGGCGAAAGAGCGAATGGGAGGAGGCCAGGGAGGGTTTCCTCGGCGCTGTGGAGAAACCCATGAGCGTGGAGGAGAGGGAGCATGTGCCGGATAAGTCATGCGGCAAGTGCAAGCACTTGTCGGCCTCGACAGTGCTCGGCTCCGCTGGCGGACATTGCCTGGTCCTGAAGACGGGGTCCAACATCAAGAGTGACCCGCCGAAGTTTGTCACCGAGGGCGCGACAAACATGCAGACAGACGTGCGGATGGACGCCAGCAAGTGCACGTACTACGAGGAGATGGAGCTGGTCGATACCGATATCGCGGAGGCGTTTGACCCGCGCTACAGCCGCCACCAGCGGCAGAGGATGTAACGAGAACGGCGCTCGCAGCGGCGCCCCTTTCCAAGGGGGTGATAGACACGACAGCAACTGTAGTGGAATCACGGGGGGTATATTTGTGATTTTGAACAAGGAGGTAGGCTAGATGGCGGATGTGATAGCAAAGACGAGTCTAGCGCCAGACAAGCCGGTAGACGAGCTTGAGAAGGAGCGGGCATGGTGGTGGGCGGCGGAGAAGAAAAGGTCGCCACGGCTCGACTACCTGAGAAAGGGCGTGTGGAAGAAGGGGCGAAAGGGCGGCGAGTATGAGCCGGGCCTCAAGATAGACATAGAGAGCCCCCAGTTGTTCACCGAGGCGTGGCAGGCGGCGGAAGGAGACCCCATGCTGCTGAGAAGGGCAAAAGCCCTGGCCCACATGCAGGCGAACAAGACCATCTTCATCACCGACCATTCGCAGATTGTCGGTTTCGAGGGGACGCTTCCCAACACCCTCTACTACAACGTGGATAGCAGCAGGTTCGGTAATGACGAGATCTACAACGACCCCATTCTCACCCCCGAGCCCAAGGAGGAGTCCCTCAAGATAATGTCCGACCTCCACAGCTACTGGAACGAGCGGGACAGCATAGGCACGGTGTTCAGGTTGCTTCTGCCCGAGGACGCGGTGAAGTACATCAAGTCAACCCTCATGTGGGGGTTCCCCAACGGGGGGAGCTTTGGCTACTCCGGCAAGGACTACGAGTACATATGGGGTCCCGACCAGAAGGTAGGCGGCGGCAAGGGGTTCCAGGACATGATAGACCAGATCCAGGAGCAGATAGACAAGGCTGAGGCCAAGCTGCTCGACGGCACGCCCGACGGTGGCGAGCTGGACCTCTATGAGAAGCTGCCCAACTGGGAGGCGATGCAGATAGTACTCGAGGGCTGCATCTACG
>CAYTKL010000144.1:0-4695 GCA_964438305.1 uncultured Dehalococcoidales bacterium
TGACGGTCCTGGGCGACAGGAAGGTGATACGGCGCGGCGCGGCGCCGGACCCCGAATCAGGGAAGGTATTGAACATCTATGCCACAGTGGTCTTTGGCGACGTAATCGTACGGGACAAGCCGTGAAAGACGGCGGACTGTCAGCGAAGCTTCAGCAGGTGCTCAACCCTCTGCGAAACGGTCCGTTGGATATCCCTCTTGGGAAGGCGGCCGTCGACCACTAGCCAGCGCTGTGGGTCAGCACCGGCCATCTCGAGGTAGCCGGCCCGCACACGTTCATGGAAGGCGACGTCCTCTCGCTCAAAGCGGTCGCGCGGCCCTTTTCGCGCCAGGCCCTGCTCCACAGGGATGTCGAGGAACACGATCAGGTCGGGCTTCAGTCCCTGAGTGGCGGCGTTGTTGACCGCATGCACCAGCGCCAGATCGAGCCGGCGGCCGTAGCCCTGGTAGGCCACGGTGGACTCGGCGAAGCGGTCGCAGATGACAACCTTTCCCTGGTTAAGGGCGGGGCGAATGACCTCGGATATGAGGTGGGCGCGCGAGGCGTTGAATAGCAGAAGCTCGGTTGCGGCGTCCATGTGCCCCCTGTCCTTGAGCCAGCGACGCAGGCTTCTCCCCAGCGGCGTGCCTCCCGGCTCATGGGTCAGCAGCACCGGGATGTCCAGGCTTGCCAGGCGCCGGTAGAGCGCCCTCGCCTGGGTGCTTTTCCCCGAGCCTTCTCCACCTTCGAATGTAATGAACAGGGCCAAACTCCTGCCTCAGCGCTGACTGCCATAGTAGAAGCCACGTAACTGGTGCGGCGGCTGGCGCCCAATGCGGTATTGTAGCACGTGCCGCCATAGCTGAGAAGTCACACCGGCTCCGGCCATCTGGCTGCGTTGCTGTTCGGTTGACAATATGGGCGGCGCTGATAACATGGTACGCGGGGTCGCAACGAAGTGATCACAGCGGGGGTAGACATAGGGTCGGCCACCTCAAAGGTGGTGCTGCTGAAAGGTGACGACGTGGTATGCCACAGCCTCATCGCCACCGGAGCGGAAAGCGCCAACTCGGCGCGCCGTGTCATGGATGAGGCGCTGCAGCGGTCGGACCTGTCGCCCGATGACATAGCGTACATCGTAGCCACCGGCTACGGGCGGGTTATCGTGCCTTTCGCGCAGGAGACGATTACCGAGCTGACCTGCCACGCCCGAGGGGCGAACTGGTTGTTTCCTTCGGCGAGAACCATACTGGATATGGGGGGGCAGGACTGCAAGGCCATACGGTGCGACGAAGAGGGACGGCTGGAGAACTTCGCCATGAATGACAAGTGCGCTGCCGGGACGGGCCGGTTCCTCGAGCTGATGGCCCGGGTGCTGGGGCTCTCGCTTGACGAGCTGGGAGAGGTATCGCTGGAGGCCACGTCCGAGGTGATGATAGACAGCACCTGTGCCGTGTTCGCCAAGTCCGAGGTAACCTCTCTGATCCGGGAGGGGAAGGCCAGGCCGGATGTACTGGCCGGGCTGCACAGCGCCATAGCCGCCAGGGTGTACAATCTGCTTCGTGGCGTGGGTGTGGAGCCGGACCTGGTGATTACCGGCGGCATAGGCAAGAACGTGGGCGTGGTGCGCAAGATAGAGGAGCGGGTAGGCTTGAAGGCGCTCCTGCCCGAGGAGCCTCAAATCGTGGGTGCGCTGGGGGCCGCTCTGATTGCGCGGGAGAGAATCACAGCGGGGAAGGAGGAAGCCAGATGGTAACGTCAACCAGTGCCAAGAAACACCTTGAGACCACTCTCGAAGTGCCGGCGCTGCGCAAGAAGTACTATGCCGAGTCGTTGCAGCAGGGCGGTGGTCGCAAGGTAGCCTGGTGCAGCAACGGCATCCCTTCGGAGATACTGGAGGCAATGGACATCAACGCGGTGTATCTGGAGAACTACGCCACCGTCTGCGCCGCCAAGAGGCTGTCCTCCGGGTTCTGCCGTGCCGGGGAGAGGGCCGGTTTCTCTCAGGATGTGTGTGGCTATGCCCGCATTCTCATGGGCCACCTGTTGGGGGGAGAGGAGGCGCCGGAGGCCCCGTACGGGGGCGTGGCCAAACCCGATTTCCTCATAGTCAACAGCTATAGCTGTGACTCACGTATGGGATGGTTTGCCACCATGAGCCGCACCCTCGACCTGCCTCTCTACGTACTGGACGCGCCGTACCAGCCACAGGGAGGCTGCATGGACGACATCAACGTGAGCTACACCGAGTCGCAGCTTGAGGACTTCGCTGCGTTCCTCGGGGAGCAGACGGGGACCAAGCTGGACCGAGACAAGCTGAGAGAGAAGCTCGACCTTTCCCGCCGCTCGCACGACATACAGGTGGAGATATTCGAAATGAGGAAGGCGGTCCCGTCGCCGATGGGCGCCGGAGACGCGTACACCATAGTCTGGCCGGGAATGTACATGGCCGGCACTCAGGAGTGCGACGAGTTCTATCAGCGGCTGCGGGCCGAGGTCTCGGAGCGTATCGAGAAGAAGGTCGGAATAGTCCCTGAGGAGAAGTTCCGGCTGCTGTGGAGCGGGTTACCCTTCTGGTACAACATGGCCTTGCTCAACTACTTCGAGGAGTTCGGCGGTGTGGTCGCCATAGAGAATGCGTACTTCCGCTATCAGAAGAGCCTGCCTTCTCAGCACGACGACCCGATAAAGGACATGGCCATATCGTCGACTATGCGCCGGCCGTACGCGGGGGATATCGAGCAGAGGGCGGAGCTCACCCGGGATATTGTGCGAGACTACCACGTGGATGGGGTGGTGCTGGCGTTCAACCCGTCGTGCCGGTTGATGTACGTCCTTCAGCCGGAACTGAAGAACGTTCTGGACCGGGAGGGGATACCCAACGTCAGCATCGAGTGTGACATGGCCGACGAACGGACCTACTCTGAGGGTCAGATCAAGACGAGGTTGGATGCCTTCATCGAGAGGATGCTCAGCAGGCGCAAATAGGAGGCCAGATGATAGAGAAGCTGAGACGGTTGCGAAGGGAACGGCACCAGGAAGCCAAGGCGTGGAAGGAGAGGACCGGCGGGAAGGTCATCGGGGTCTTCTGCTGCGATGTCCCTGAGGAGCTCATCTACGCCGCCGGTATGCTGCCGGTGAGACTGCTGGGGGCGCATGAGGAGGCTACTGAGGGTAACCTCCACTTCCCCACCAATGTGTGTCCCTACCCCACAAGTTGCCTGGACCAGGCGCTGAAGGGCCGCTACGACTACCTGGACGGTGTGATAGTGCCCAACGTGTGCGACATGGTCCGCGCCATGTACGGGGCGTGGAAACTGAACGTCGCAATCCCCTACCTCTATTTCCTCGAGGTGCCGCAACGGATCAGCCCTCGTGGGGTGGAGTTCTTCGCCGATATGCTGGGCCGGTTCCGCAGCTCGCTGGAGGAACTGTCCGGCAACAGCATGTCGGAGGCGTCCTTGCGGCAGGCCATCGACGTCTACAACCGGAACCGGGAGCTTCTTCGACAGGGCTGCGAGTTGAGAAAGAGGGGGCTCATCTCGGGAGTTGAGCTTCAGGAGATGGTGCTCTCCAGTATGCTCGTGCCCAAGGACGAGCACAACCAGCTTATGTCTCAATGCCTCGAGGAAGCGAGCCAGCGGAACCCCGCCGGCGACGGGGTAAGGCTTCTCGTCTCGGCCAGCATGCTGGACGACACCGATTTCTTCCAGCTCATCGAGGAGTGCGGCGGTCATGTCGTGGCCGACGATATGCCTACCGGCAGTCGGTACTTCTACTACTCGGTTGACGGTGAGGCTGAGCCGCTGCAGGCGCTGGCCCAGCGATACCTTGCCCAGATTCCCTGCCCGCGCAAGATGTTGCCTGGCGCACGCCTTCAGTACGTGGACCAGGCCATGTCTGGAGCGGATGTCCAGGGCGCGATAATCCACAACCTGAAGGCATGCGACTGCCATCTGTACGAGTACCCCTATCTGCGGGACATGCTGGAGGCCAGGGGGCTGCCGGTACTGTTCTTCCGGGGAGAGGAGACTGAGGCGGAACTGGAGACGCAGCGGGACGACATCGAGGCCTTCATCGAGATGATTCGTGGCTAGGTGATGCGATGACGGTGGGCGGTATCGATGTTGGCTCGGTCAATACCTCGGTGGTGCTGCTCGACGATGGCTGCATAGTGTCCCAGCTAGTGCTCGGCTCGGACAGCACGGACTCAGAACCTCATCGCGCGATGGAGTTGACGCTTGAGGCGGCCGGTAGTAGCTGGGGCCAGCTTGGGGCGGTGGTCGCCACCGGTCGCGGCCGCAGCAGCGTGGACTTCGCCCGCAGACAGAGCTCTGAGGTGGTGTGCCAGGCCCGTGGGGCACAGTGGCTATGTTCAGCGGCGAGGACAGTCATCAACCTTGGTGGCGAGAGCAGCCGCGTTATCAGCCTCAATGCGGAGGGCAAGGTGACGTCCTTCGCCACCAATGACAAGTGTGCCGCCGGCTCCGGGATGTTCCTGGATTCGATGGCCTACCTTATGGAGGTGCCGGTGGCGGTGATGGGGCCGATGGCCCTGGAGGCTGTCGCAGCGGAAGAGGTGAGCAGCCGGTGCGCCGTATTCGCCGAGTCCGAGGTGATATCACACATCCATCGCGGGGTGGCCAGGGAGCGAATCCTCGCGGGGCTGCATCGGGCGGTGGCCGACAGGATACTGGACCTGGTCAACCGCGTGAC
>CAYTKL010000145.1:0-4652 GCA_964438305.1 uncultured Dehalococcoidales bacterium
AGTGGATAGGCTGGGACGTTTTGACGCTCGGCCTGCCGCGCAACCCGTACTGCGGACTGTGGCTGATCCGCCCGGTGGAAGGCACCAACTTCCTGTTCTCCATACCGTTCCAGCTTGATGTCATGCAAGAGCGTGGGGAGGTGGTACTTGAGCAGGAAGTCCTGAAACAAGGCCGGACAGATGCAGAACTGGCTGACTACGACATCGGGCTGGCGATCTACGAGGACACGCTGTGCGAGGATGGGCCGGAGCTGCTGTCGCCTACTGACGGGAAGAAGAAGGTAGGGGACCTGGCCGGTGACCTGGAGAAGGTGAACGTGATACTGGACTGGGACGCCGTTATCAGTGAAGCCACGGTGACCTACGAGGTACAGCTTGACGAGGACAGCAAGTTCAACGCCAGCGAGAGGTTCGTGACGGCCGCGTCGGCGGAGGACCTGGGGCTGGTGCGGCAGGCTGTGACGACGGACACGTTTGCCGAGTTCGCCGGACTGGAGAACGAGTTCACCTACTACTGGCGGGTGCGGGTGGTAGACCCGGCACTGAGCCCGTGGAGCGAGACTTGGGAGTTTGTGACCAAGGCGAGCTCCATCAGTTCGGTGGTGACGGCGCCGTCGATAGCCGACGGCAGCCCGGCGCCGGGAGCGACGAACGTGCCGCTGCGGCCGACCTTCAGTTGGTCCGCGATAGGGGGAGTTGACTACTACGAGCTGGAAGTAGCGACGGATGCCAACTTCTCCGACCTGGCGATAAGCGAAGAGACTGAGGGGACGGCTTACACGCCTGACTCGGACCTGGAGAAGAACACGACGTACTTCTGGCGGGTGAGGGGATGCACCGATGATGGTGAGTGCAGCGACTGGAGCTCGACCGGCGTATTCACCACGGGACCCGAGGTACAGCCGGGAACCCCGGCGTGGGTGTGGGTAGTGATAGTGATCGGCGCCATACTTGCGATCGTGGTGGTGATACTGATCGTGAGGACGAGGCGGCCGGCATAGCTATCTGGAGCTAATGCCAGAGTAGACAGGCTTGAGACGAGAGCCCCCCGAGGTAATCGGGGGGCTCTTCCTTTTTCGACCTCGCCGCGGCGCCCGTGACTGCAAATGTCCTGCGCGTGCAGCCTCCCAACCGTTCGCCCTTCGGCGCGCCTCTTCGGTATAGGGTAGGTCGGAGCATCTGCTCCGACCCTGCCTGGAGCGGATGCTCCAGGCTACCCGGTCCCCCTCCCGACACCGCTCTATCCGACGGGGATTTGTCCCACCCTCCCACCCCGCTGCGCTCTTTCGACCTCGCCGCCGTTTCGCCCTCGCCGCGGCGCCCGTGACTGCAAACGTCCTGCGCGTGCAGCCTCCCAACCGTTCGCCCTGAGCCTGTCGAAGGGTGAGTGCAAGGTGTCATTGTGAGCCGAAGCCCTTCGCTTCACTCAGGATAGACTCCGCGCAGGCGAAGAATCTCGGGGTGGGGAGATTCTTCGGGCTCCTTCGTTTCGCTCAGGATCCCTCAGAATGACATGGATGCTTCGCCCGCTCGCCCAAAAGCGCAGGGGCGTTCGATTGAACGCCCCTGCATCAGCACCTGTCGCGGTTCGCCCGCGGGCCGGACAGGTCGGGTCAGTCCCCCGCCTCCTCGTCGTCGCCGTCCTCCTCCAGCGTGCGGTAGAAGCAGCTTCTTCTGCCGGTGTGGCACACCGGCCCGGTGGGGTCCACCTGAAGCAAGAGGGTGTCGGCATCGCAGTCCTTGAAGATGGCGCGAAGGTTGAGGTAGTTCCCCGAGGTCGCCCCTTTGTGCCACAGCTCCTGGCGGGAGCGGCTGTAGAACCAGACCTGGCCGCTCTCCAGCGTCCGTTTCAGCGACTCCTCGCTGATATACCCCAGCATGAGCACATCGCCGTTCCCGGCGTCCTGGATGATGGCTGGGATCAACCCACGATCATCGAACTTCAACATGGTGCACAACCTCCGGCGCCCTGGTGACTGACAGGCGTCATGTCACGAGCATAAGTGTACGGCATCGACGCGTGAAACGCCAGCCGGCACGGCACGGTCGATGCTGCACCGGCGAGCCAACGGCCGTCACACGAACCTGCGGATATCACCGATGACGTCCGGCGGCTCGGCGGGCCTGGCGAAGAGAATGAGAACTGTGGCCGCGGCGAGAAGCCCCACGAAGAGGGTGAAGGCCGATATGTAGTTGCCGGTAGTGTCATAGACCCACCCGGCATAGACGGGCGCCACCACGCCAAAGGGCGTCAGGACGAGCGCGGTTATCCCGTTGACGGAGCCAAAGGACTTGCGCCCGAAGTATCGCGCCCGCAACAGGGGATTGGCGATGTAGGCGCTGCCTATGCCGATGCCGTACAGCACGAACCAGACGTAAATGGAGGGGAGGGTGCGGAAAAGGAGGAAGACGCCGATGCCGACGAACTGCAGCAGGTATGCGCCGAGGAGGACAAAGCGCAGGTGACCTGTCTTCATGCGGTCCATGACCAGGCCGCCGAACAGCCTGGCGGGGACGCTGGAGCCAATCATGACCACCATCATGCCGGCGGCCACCAGCGGGTCGATGCCCAGGTCGGTGAGAAAGGGAATGGTGTGTATGTTCATCGCTCCCCCTACCAGACCATGGGCCGCGTTTATCGCCACCAGCAGCCAGTAGACGCGAGTCCTGAAGACCTGCCTCACGGTGAACTCGACCTCGTCCACCTCAGAGGCGTACTGCGCGCCCCTCTGCAGCATCTGGTCCAGGTCGGCGACGTCACCCTCTGTCTTGGCCCCGTCGGGGAGCATGCCGTAGTATTCGGGGCGGCGCTGCTTGAGGCAGAACCAGGCGAGGGGCAACCCGACCACCGCCATCACCACCCCGCCGGTGACGCAGGTCATGCGCCAGCCCTGGACCGTGATGAGCCAGGCGATCAACGGCAGCACCACCACACCGGACAGACCGGAGAAGACCCACTTGATGCTGAGGGCGATGCCCCGCTTCTTCACGAACCAGTTCGCTATCGCGGTGTCCACCGGTATGCTCAGGGCGACGTCCGCCCCCAGCCCCAGCAGTGCGCCCCAGATGAGGTAGAAGGCCCACAGGGAGTTGGCGTAGTACATGAGGTACAGCGCCAGCGCGATGACGAAGGTGCCGCCGAAGACCACCCATTTGGGGCCGAAGCGGTCGGTAATCCAGCCGACGAGGGGCCCTTCAAACCCGCCCTCGAACCGGCCAATGCTGGCGGCAACCGAGGTGGCAGCGCGGCTGAAGCCCAACTCCGACGCTATCGGCTTGAAGAGCGCCGAGATCCCGTAGGCCTGGTAGCCGTAGCCCCACAGGGCGAGAATCCCCCCGGCGAGGACGGTCCACCAGCCGAAGAATATCTTGGGAAAGCGTATCTTCTTGGGCAAGTAGCCCCTTTCCCCGATTCAATGACGGCCGCTGCTACTTCCCTCCAGCGGCTGCCGCTCCCTTGAACACCTGCCTGACCGGGCAGGATAGCTCTTCACCGGCGCTGCATGATTGCCCTCACCGTGCACCACAAGGACGGGGCCAGCCTCGCTCCATGGGGCCAGGCGGCGTCATACGATCTTGCGGATATCCCCGATGACGGGCGGCGGCTTGGGAGGCGCGGCGAAGACAATGAGGATTACGGCGAACACGAGCAGCCCGAGGAACGTGGTGAAGGCGGTTATGTAGCTGCCGGTGGTGTCATAGACCCACCCGGCGAACACCGGCGCCGCCACGCCGAACGGCGTGAGGATAAGCGCAGTCACTCCGTGGATGGAGCCGAAGGCCTTGCGCCCGAAGTAGCGCGCCCTCATCAGGGGATTGGTGACGTAGGCGATGCCAATCCCGAACCCATACACTACGTACCACACGTAGATAGAAGGGAGGGAGCGGAAGAGGAGGAACACGCCCAGGCCAATGAACTGGAGCATGTACGAACCAAGAAGGATGAACCGCAGTTGACGTGTCTTGGCACGGTCGATGAGCAGCCCGCCGAACAGCCTGGCCGGGACGCTGGAGCCGATCATCACCACCATCATGCCGGCCGCCACCAATGGGTCTATCCCCAGGTCGGTGAGAAACGGAATGGTGTGTATGTTCATCGCGCCACCTATCAGACCGTGGCAAGCGTTTATCGCCACCAGCAGCCAGTAGACGCGAGTCTTGAACACCTGCTTGACGCTGAACTCAACCTCGTCCACCTCGGCGGCGTACTGTATGCCGCGCTCTATCCACGCCTCCAGGTCGGCCACCTCACCCTCTGTCTTGGCGCCATCGGGGAGCATCCCGTAGAACTCGGGACGGCGCTGCTTGAGGCAGAACCAGGCTAGGGGCAGCCCGATGACCACCATCACCAGCCCGCCGGTGACACAGGTCATCCGCCAGCCCTGGGCGGTTATCATCCACGCGATGAGCGGCAGCACCACCACGCCGGACAGGCCGGAGAACATCCACTTGATGCTGAGGGCAGTGCCCCGCTTCTTCACGAACCAGTTTGAGATCGCCGTGTCGACCGGTATGCTCAGTGCAACGTTGGCACCCAGCCCCAGCAGCGCACCCCAGACAAGGTAGTAGGCCCACAGCGAGTTGATGTAGTACATGAGGCAGAGGGCGAGGCCAATGACTCCCGCGCCGCGGAAGACCACCCATCTGGGGCC
>CAYTKL010000146.1:0-4646 GCA_964438305.1 uncultured Dehalococcoidales bacterium
GGGCTCGCTTAACAGCGTCCCCCGCAGGGTGAGACGCAAACGACCTCAGGAGTAAGGAGAAGGCCTCGAACCGTCGGTTCGAGGCCTTCGCTTGTGGTCATCTGTAGGGGGTAGTGCCTGAGGAGGCTATTCCCGCAACGACTCATCCATCAGCTCGGCGATATCCATCGCCTTGAAGGACTCTGAGGCCTCCTTCGATTTTATGCCGTCTTCGAACATCTGCAGGCAATAGGGACAGGCGGTAGCCACGATCTCCGATTTGGTCTCAAGGGCGTGCCCGGTTCGCACCTCGTTGATGCGGGCGCCCTCACTCTCCTCGATCCACATGTGCCCACCACCGGCGCCGCAGCAGAAGCTTCTGCTGCCGTGGCGCTCCATTTCCACTATCCTGGCCTGGGGAAGGCTTGCCAGGACTTGCCGGGGGCTGTCGTAGATGTTGTTGTGCCGCCCCAGATAGCAGGGGTCCTGATACGTGATCTTCTTGGCCATCGCGTTCTTGGGGCTGAGCTTGCCCTGCCTGGTCAACTCGGCGATGAGCTCGGAGTGATGAACCACCTCGAACTCGCCCTCAAACTGAGGATACTCGTTCTTCAAGGTATTGAAGCAATGGGGGCAGCTCGTAACGATCTTCTTCACGCCGTAGCCCTTCAGAATCTCGATGTTCTTGAGGGCCTGCAACTGGAAGAGGTACTCATTCCCCATGCGCCGTGCCGGCTCGCCGCAGCAGCTCTCTTCATCGCCCAGTATGGCGAAATTGACGCCCGCCGCCTTGAGCACCCGGGCAACCGCGGCGGACACCTTCACGTTCCTGTCCTCCAGGGCGGCGGCACAGCCGACCCAGTACAGCACATCGACGTCCTGGTCATCCGATATGAGCTTGACGTCCAGGCCATCGCACCAGTCCGTTCTGGAGTAGGTGGTCCCTTTGCAGGTATGTCCCCTCTCCTCGATACACCTCAGGGCTACCTCCGCCGTCTCCGGCATCTCGGCCTGCTCCAGAACCAGGTTGCGGCGCATATCGATTATCTTGTTGATATGCTCAATGAAGACCGGGCAGGCCTCTTGGCAGGCGCCACAGGTAGTGCAGGCCCAGATCACGTCCGGAGTTATCACGTCGGCGATCATATCACGTCGAGGTTCCTGGGGTCTGGTCAGGATAGGTACCGGATACACCTCGTACAGGTGTGCCTTGAGGTCAAGAATGACTTGCTTGGGTGAGAGAGGCTTGTTGGTGAGGAACGCAGGGCAATTGTCCTGGCAACGCCCACAACGGGTGCAGGCGTCAAGGTCGAGCAATTGCTTCCAGGTGAATTCCTCGATCTTCGCCACACCGAATGTCTCGGCTTCCTCCAGGTCCACCGGGACCAGAGCCCCCTTCGGCTTGAGAGAGCGGAAGAATATGTTGACCGGCGACAGGAGTGCGTGCTGCAGCCTGGAGCGGCCCACCATGATGTAGGCAAGGAGTACGAAGGCTGGCAGCGTATGCATCAGCGCGCGATGCCATACCAGGATCTCGTCGGTCACTCGTGTCATGAAGGTGGGGAACGCATATGAAAGGAGATAGCCTACCGGCGACCAGACCGCCCAGTCTGTTGGACCGCCGACCTCGCTGGCGGCGATGCGGTACCCCTTCGCCATGAAACCCGTGAGCAGTACCACGAACACCCATCCGAAGATGAGGGTGTCTTCGCGGGTGGTATCCAGGCGAGATGGCTTGAGGATGTACCTTCGATATATGGCTATGCATCCCCCCACGATGATGAGAATCGCCCCGATCTCGGAGGCCAGCGAGGCGTAGAGGAACACTCCCTGGGGAGGGGTGGTCAGACCGACCGGATACGAGAACAGCCTAATAATCTTGCCCAGGAAGAGGAGCGCGGTTCCCGAGAAGATAAGGAAGTGCATCACGCCTGGATAGGCTTCCCAAATCCTCACGATCCGGAAGTGAGCTACGGCGACGGTGAAGGTGGTCCATAGCCTGCTCCACAGATGATCAAAGCGGTTGTCCTTGCCCGCCAGACGCCATATCCTGTAGCGCTTGAAGAAGGTGAAGGCCAGGAGGGCAAAGAGCACGGACGAGAAGAGCAGAAAACCGATTATGATCGGTAGAAAGACATCTTGAATGTAGACCTCTTGGCCTGCCCAGAAAAGCTCCCGCAAGTTAATCCCCCTCGTTCAACCTCTGCCAGAGACTCGAAACGGTTCGTGCTCCGCAGTGGCGATCCCGTCTCGCTCGAGAAACCTCACGCTCATGAACTCACACCTGCAGTGGCACCTGCCTCTCCCGCTCACACCGGCGGGTAGAATGTAATCAGATGCGACACAAGGAAGGTGCCAAGGATTGTCCCAACGGCGAGAAGCGCAAGCGTGATGATCCTCGAGTACTTCGCACTCAACCCCACTTCAAGCAGCAGTATCCGCACTCCGGCCAGTATGTGGTAGAAGATCGCACCGATTATCAGTACCTCTATGATGATTGCTATCGCCCTAATAAAGGCATCCATTGTCCAGATATCACCTGTGAGATAGGACCCCAGCTCTGCATTCGGGGCAGATTTCGAGCTGTTGTTCGATGTTATCCCCTCTTCCTCGAAGCCTGGCCTTCAAGATGTCAATCATAGCTTTGGGTGCAAAAGGCGCACCACATATGCGGCATTTCATGAAAGAGCCCTGCAGAAGCATTGACGGTTCGCTGCCTATGCTACCCAGTTCCAGGACGTGCTGCAAGCGAATGCAGTTCTCGGGACATGCATCCACACACGCGCCGCAGGCGACACAGGCCTCATGTTGGAAGAGCAGCTCATAATCCCCGTCGTCATCCGTCAGGATAGTAAGGGCGTCAGTGGGGCAGTTGAGGGCACAAAGACCGCATCCGGTGCACGACGCTTCGTCCAGCTCTATCTTCCCGAAGGGTACGGCGCCCGTCGATACCGTGCCGCCTAATGGTTGCTTCAGCCCGCTGCCCATGTGCCTTATTAGCGCAGGGAGTGGGGATACATCGTCCACGGACGCAAGGCGGTCAACCCCTCTCAGCGGCGTGGGGTGGAGCCCTGCTATTCTATCGGCAAACCCCTGCAGGTCCCGCTCAAGGTCAGTCTCGCTGCCCTCCTCTGCTTCGAATAGCCCGATGCGTTCCGCTTCGATACCGCAGCGATCAAGGACTGCCTGCACGAACCGGACATTGCCGCGCCACTCGGCTGTATGAAATCCGGCGCGGCATGCATCCTTGGCGCAGATGAGCGCCAGCCCCTGGGCTCCCATATCAAAGGCGCGCACGATGAGCCAGGGAGACGCCATGGCGAGACAGGGGACCTTCAAGGGTAACATATTGGACGGGTATCTGAGCTGGTATCCTTCAGCCGCACCGTTTCTCGACAAGCAGGTCTCGCAGGTCACAGCGATTATCCGGGGCTCGAGGAGCGCACCTGCACCGTCGAGAAGCCCTGCCATCTCCACATCCAGCTCCTCACGTGAGAAGGTGGGGAAGGAAACGGCTCCCCGCGGGCAAACAGCGAGACAGGCGCCACACGCGAGGCAGGTGTTCGCATCAATAGTCACGCCGTCTTCATCGATGGATACTGCCTGGAGAGGGCAGCTATCTAGGCACAGCCGGCACTTGTCGGCTCCCACGCACTTCGATGAATCGATGCTGGGTATGACCGAATACCGGGGTAGCAGCGTGGCAGCCAACTCACGGCGGCTGACATTGCCCTGCGGCCGGGCGACGCCTAGCCTCAGGTTACTCTGCGAAACCCCTTTGAACTCGCCGGACCGCCTTAGCTGGGCCCACAGAAGGAGCTTTGCCCTGTCGGTTGCCTCGGTGTCATCGCGGGATACCGTGGTCTCCCCCAGCAAATCAACTACTCTTGTGGAGTAGGTGTCATCTGGGACCCTGCCTGCCTCCTGCCAGAAGTGTGGCCTAAGCTTCAGTTTGGAGCAGGCCCCTATCACCAACGGCCGCAGTCCTTCCTGTTCGACAAGGCGATGAATACCGCGAGGCTGGCAGAGGTCATCGGCGATAACAATCTTCACATCCGGGCACATTGCCTGCAAGAACTGGCCTATCTTATCGAAGGACAGCTTCTCTCCTATGCGGCCATGGCAGCCACACAGAACCACTTCTTTGCCAGGCAATTCGGCCAAGTTAGTTGACCCCTCTCCTTCTCTCCTGCCTATCTCAACTGCGCCAAGCCGCGCTGAGCGCAGTGCATCTACTCAGACGCCGGAGACGCACTTTCCTCCGAAGGTTCCGCTGGTTCTTCGGCCGGTTCTTCGGGTGGTTCCTCGGGTGGTTCTTCGGCCTCTTTCTGCTCCTCAACCGGCTTCGGCGGCTTCGGCGGCAGGGCATCCAGGTACCTCAGGCCGACCATGAAAAGCAACCCCAGCAGGGCAAAAATCCCGATGGACAGACCTATCTCAGGTACCCCCAGGGGGAAGTAGCCTATGGCTCCATATACTCCCTCGACCTTGCCTGGGTAGTAATGCTGCGGGTAGGCCGCCCCCGGGATCACCAGGTAGTATCTCTCGAAGAAGATCCCTACTACCACCAGCACGGAAGCCGCAATCACACCACCCACCCTCTTTCCCAGCCGAGGATGGACCAGAATCGCCAGCGGTGCGACTACCACCAGGCCAAACTGCAAGAC
>CAYTKL010000147.1:0-4619 GCA_964438305.1 uncultured Dehalococcoidales bacterium
GTTCGGGGAAGCCGTGATGAGCCATCCGGCTGTGTGGGCACCATATCCCTATGGATACTACGTCTTCACGTCACTCTGGGTGACCCTGATCAAGGGCCTCGGGCTGGTCGACTTAGCTCAATGGCAAGGGATCTGGGAGGTGACCCGCCCGGCCAGGGTGGTCTTCCTGCTGAAACTAGCCTATCTGCCCTTTGACGTGCTGATCGGGTACGTTCTGTACCGTGCGGGAGGACGCATTGGTGGCACCCTTTCGTGGGCTCTCTGGTCGTGGTCGCCGACCGCCGTGTACACGCCCTTTATGATGGGGCAGAACGACGTGTATGCCACTGCCCTCACGGTGGCGGGCCTATACGCGGCGAGCCGGTCCATTTCTGGCCAGCAGACTCCTTTCCCCAAGAAAGGCCTTGCCACGCCTTGGCGAGGCGGCGCTTGGGTGTCGATCCTACTTCTGGGCATCGGTGCCACCTTCAAGACGTTCCCCTTGCTCCTAGTCCCTGTGGTTGCTCTGCTGCTGACACCGCGATGGGGTCAACAGCTGAAACTGAGCGCGGCAGGGGTTGCGATATTCGCTCTCTGTGCCTTGCCGTTCGCCACGAGCGCGGCTTTTCGTGAAGGCGTTCTGCTCAATGAAGAGGGGCTCAGGCTCTTTCAGGAGTCCAGCGTCCTCGGGTTTCCCGTGCCGCTCTTCATCGCCGGCTATTTCTTCTTAGCCGCGTACGTGATTGCTGACAGCAGAGCCTCGTTGCCCAGTGATGCATGGAGCGCGGGACTCATCGTGTTTGCACTTCTCTTCTTGCTCGTTCCAACCCCCCTCTATTGGCTGATCTGGATAACACCCTTGATCATCTTTCAGATCGGTCGAGGTAAGCGAGCTCTGCTAGTCGCCTGGCTCCTCCTGCAGCTGGGCTTCTCCGTGCTTCTTCTGAGTCAGCACAGGGAACTGGGGGTGGCTCTGCCGGTTCATCTCTCGGGGGAGTTTTCGGTTCCGAACCTTGCCGACGCAACAGCTCTGAGCCATCCGCTGCTGAACCAGTTCCTGCAGGCGGTGTGGCCCGTGAGCAGGGGTGCCGTGGCGGCAGGCCTCGGTGTCTGCCTGTGGCGAGCGTTCGCAAGCCTGAGAAAACCGAAGCACAGGACTCAGACGACACCAATAGCGTGCGTCCCACTGCTCGTCATCGGCCCAGCTGTCCTGCTCTTCCTGGGTCTGACGACGAACCTTGTTCTAGCGGGCCGAATGGTGAGCGAGGCAAATTGGCTAAGCTGGGACACCCTGGTCCTAACGGAAGAACGTCCAACAATCACTCAAACAATCATGCCGGAGGTTTCTCCCGTCACTGGAGTCCGTCTAAGGGTGCAGCAAGCTTCACCAGGAAACGCTCAACTGAGGGCCTGCCTACTTGAGGGAGACCTGTCAGATGGACATCAGGTCGCCTGCGCTTCCAGACAGGCATCGAAAACCAGTGAGGGCGGATTCGTCTACGTCTTGTTCGACCCTCCGTACACCTTGTCACCTGATGAGCGTCGATACGCGATTGAAGTCCATCTGAAGACAAGTGGGGCAACAGTGACGCTCCCCTACTCCACGCAACCATCCGACAGCCGGCTCAGCGCCTCCGATCGGGAGTTCGCGGGCTCGCTTGATGTCTCCCTACTACATCCCTTCAGTCCGCGTCGGGCTGCGAGATCACTCATCGTCGATAACGTCTGGCGGGACCGGGTATTGGTGGGTCTAATGGTGATGGCGAGTATCGTCACCACACTGGGCATAGCGAGATTGTGGCTGGGGCAGGAAGATATTGCAGCCTTCGGGCGAGAAGGGGTTTCTGGATCACACCCACCGACGCGGCGGTGAGGTAGGGATATGCGCTTCTCACTGATCGGACCGGTCTACCCCTACAGGGGCGGGATTGCCCACTACACGACGAAGCTGTATGAGGCGCTCCGCCAGAGCGGTCATGACGTGCAACTCGTCTCTTTCAGGCGCCAGTACCCCGCGTTCCTCTTCCCTGGTCGCTCGGACAAGGACCCGAGTCAGCGCCCCCTGCGCGTTTTTCGCGCTCGCTATTGGATAGATTCCTTGAATCCTCTCACCTGGCTGGCTACCTTCACGCGGATCAACCGCTATGAGCCCGATGTGCTTATCCTGCAGTGGTGGACCCCCTTCTGGGCACCCGTGTGGCTGACATTGGGGGCTCTGACGCGCGTCTTCTCTCGGCGACGGCTGGTCTACGTATGTCACAACGTCCTACCCCATGAGCGTCGCCCGTGGGACCTATGGCTCGCAAGGCTGGCCTTGCGCTGGGGAACCCGATTCGTCGTCCAATCCTCTGATGAGAGAAACAGCCTGAAGAACCTGTTGCCGACCGCGCAGATTGACGTTGTGCCCCACCCCATCTACGATATGTTTGCATCCCAGCGGATTTGCACTGCTGAGGCCCGTCTGAAGCTAGGGCTGCCTGCGGATATCCCCATTCTGCTGTTCTTCGGCATTGTCCGGGAGTATAAGGGCTTGGAGGATCTCCTGGCGGCCCTGCCGCTCGTGCGCCAGCGGCTGGAGGGAGTCGTCCTGGTGGTCGCGGGCGAGTTTTGGGAGGAGCGACAGCCATACGAAGCAACAGTCCGCCGCTTGGGCCTCGGCGACTCAGTCGTCTTCGATGATCGTTACATTCCGAACGAGGAGTTGCCCCTGTACTTTTGCGCCGCAGATGCCTTGGTTGCGCCATACCGAGAGGCAACTGGCAGTGGTGCTGTCCAGCTAGCGCTAGGTTTCGACACGCCCGTTCTCGCTAGTGATGCTTGCCTTTCCGGGGAAGCGGGTCCCGCCCTGGGCCGGGTGTTTCCCCCTCAGGCCCCTCGGGCTATCGCAGGCGCCATCCTCTCCTTCTTCCACAAACACAGTCCAGGGGCAGCCAAGGTTCCGACAAATCCGTCTGATAGAGGAGACGGATGGCGGCGACTCGTAGATGTCTTGGAGAACGAGGCACGGATTCAAGAGGCTTCCGAGTCGTGACGGACAAGGGGCGGAGCGTTCGCGGGCCAGGGGAGAACCTCGACAACGCCGTATCTGAGGGCCGATCGGTCTCAGGTACAATCTTCGTTCTCCTGACTGTGGTCCTCCTGGCCAGCCTGACCGTGGCGAACGCACTGATCTTGAACGCCCTGGCGGGACGCTTCAGGCCGCTGTGGCTTGTACTCCTCTTGAGTCTCGAGAGCGTGGTCACGGTGGTGGCGATAGTGCTCCGACCACAACTCCTTCCAGCCTTACGGTGGCGAGGAGTAGAGATCGTGGGAGCCTTGGTGGTCGGCGGGGTTTTCCTCGCTCACGCCGCACATTTGACACCGCGGAGCTGGATGCCAGTATCGTTCTCTGTAGATTGCTCACACCAGCACTTGCTGGTGGACTACATCCATCAGCATGAAGCTTTTCCAAATGGCGTGGACTACCTTTACATCTATGATGACTACCCTGTAGCTCCGTCCGCCCTCGCGGCCTTCATGGCCCGGGCCATGGGATTGCTCCCGGTGCGTATGATGCACCCACTGGCCGTGTTCTTCGTCGCAGCCCAGTGCGTGATCGCCTATGGTACCGTGCTCGAACTCTTGCCGTTCCGACGGAGCAACCCAGTCTTAGGGGTCCTGGCTAGTCTGACCGTGTTCCTTGCCTATCCGTATAGCGTTGGGGTATTCGCAGATCGGTTCTACAGCAACATGATGATGGGTGACCTGATCGTATCACTCTCTCTCTGGCTGGCGGTCGTCAGGAAGCGACTCCATCCGTTGATTGTCTCGGTAGTTACTGTCCTGCTGGGCATAGCGTGTCTTAACTCATACCCCGCCTGGATTCCGTTTGTGACCGTTCCGTTTCTCGCTCTAACACTGATCGACGAAAGGCTGCCCGTGCGCGCACGGCTTGCGCACACAGGCTCAGTCGTGGCGGTCACAGGGCTGGCGGGCATCGCCGCCCTGGTCGACCAATGGGATTTCCTGACTTGGTTCGCTCCGACTCGCGGGCGACTCTTCCCGTCCAGCTTGAAGGCAGTAGGGGGACCATCATTGGTTCTAGTCGCCCTGGGCGCGTGGTACCTTGCCAGGGACTGGAGACGCCTATCCGGCTTCGCCTGGTTCCTACTGCTGGACATCGTCATCGTCGCTATCCTTTACGGGGCCGGGATTCTCGACTTGGTATCGCTGTACATAGCGGACAAGACCTTCTACTTCAACATTTTCGTCCTCGCGATACTGACGGGGTTGGGACTGTGCGCGATTCGGGAGTGCCTCGATATCCGCTGGATCGTAGACAACTGGCTGTGGTGCGGGATCTTGCTGGCGCTTGGCCTGGTCTTAACCCTTGGGGTGAACGGGGCACATCCGTCCCCGAGCAGCTATCCGATCACGCTTGATGAGTACCGGGTTGGGTATCAGGTCGCCGCGAAAGGACCGGAGCAAGAACTGACATACCTGGTACGCCACGCGACGTCTTTCTACTGGCTATACGGGTGCGTCCTGGGCAATACGCACGATCTCCCAGATAGAGCCGAGCAGTGGACAACGGATCCTCCGACTTACCAGACGTGGATCGGGGGGAAAGACCAGACCAAGAAGGCCCTGGTCAGCGATGT
>CAYTKL010000148.1:0-4613 GCA_964438305.1 uncultured Dehalococcoidales bacterium
AAGACTACGACGCCGAAGTCCTCTTCCTGCACCATTTCCAGCGCTTGCTCCCCGGTCTCTGCCGTTGCCACCTGATAGCCAGCATCCTTGAGCCAATCCCTGATAGACTCACGCACGATCGGCTCGTCGTCCACAATCAGAACCGGCTTTCTGGGCATATCTTGCCTCCGCACAAACAGGCGAGTTAGCGGTCAGCGCGCCTGCCTGCTAGCTTTCTCTAACAACCTCACACCCGAGCTTCAACCGGCACAAGAGCCTTCTGAACCAGTTTCTCCAGGGTATCCAGGCTGAACGGCTTCGACAGGTAGTCAATAGCCCCCAACTTCATCGACTCAACTGCTGTCTCCCACGAGGGATAAGCGGTTATCAGGATCCCCTGCAGATGTGGTCTTCGTGTCCTCGCTTCCCTCAGTACCTCAATCCCGGTCTTGTCCGGCAGCCTGAAGTCAAGTATCGCCACACCGAAGTCTGTTTCCTCAATCGCTTTGAGCGCCTCCCCACCTCGCTCCACAGCCTCCACAGTGTAGCCGGCACTGGTTAGCCAGTCTCTCAATGCCTCCCTGAGAATCGTTTCATCATCCACTACCAGTATCGGCTTCAGTTCGGCAGCTTTCCCTATTGCTTCCTGGCGTGCGACGACTGCACTCTCCTTTAGCTTCAGGTCGGCTTCTCGGGCAGCGTTCACAATCTGATAGACCAGAGGAGAAGCGGTGAGCATCGGATGGGTACCCATTGGAGAAGTGACCATCTTCTCCGCCGTCATCCCGTTGGCAATGGCCGAGGCCATCACGTTTGACACCTCACCGGCAGTTACCCCTCCGCAGGCCTCACCACCTATGATCTTCCCCGACCTTTGCTCGAAGATGAGCCTTACCCGCATTTCTCTGGCACCTGGCATTGACCCCGGGTGCTTGTCCACCGCAGCTGCTTCCCCGACCGTGATGTCGTAGCCATCCTGTCTCGCCAGTCTTTCGGTGAGTCCGGCGACTCCAATGGCAGTGTCGGCAATCACGGTGCCGAACACCCCCATAGTCCCATCGTTGCTCTGCTGCAGCTCAAAGAGGTTGGCGACAGCGATGCGGGCCTCTCTGGCGGCTATTGAAGCGAGCCGCAGCGGGACAGCCTTCCTGGTGAAGAAGCAGAACTTCTCAGCACAGTCGCCGACGGCAAAGATATCAGGGTCACTGGTCCTCATGTACTGGTCGACCATTATCCCTTTGCGCTCACCGATGGCGAGCCCGGCATCGCGAGCCAACTCATTGTTCGGGACAACGCCGATGGCGAGAATCACCACGTCCGCCTTGAAGCGCAGACCTTTCTCACACTCCACATACTCCACCTTCCCATCCCCTTTGATCGCCTCCACCCGGCAACTCGTATTCACCTGCACGCCGTGGTCTCTGAGCGCATCCTCGACGCGAACGCAGAAGTAGTCGTCGCAGTTCAGAAGCAGGCAGTGCTCCAGCAACTCGACCACCGTGACGTTCAACCCCATCTTGCGACACTCATCAGCAAACTCGGCCCCGATGAAGCCGCCGCCAACGATGACGACATCCTTGGCCTGCTTCAGAGCATCCTGCAGTTTCTGGAGGTAGTCCGGGTCCTTTCTGACGGTGAAGACATTGGCCAGATCGCTTCCAGGTATGGGCGGCACCGCCGGCCGCGAACCAGTGGCGAGAATCAGCTTGTCATAGCCAATGGTCTCACCCTTGGCGGTAGTCACCGTTTTGCCTCCCCTGTCAATGGAAGTGACCTCGTCGACCAACAGCTCAGCGTTCCCGAGGAGAGCGTCAGGCATGACGTTCTTGTCTACCGATTCCAGTGTACCCATGATGTAAGGAATACCACAGGGAACAAGAACCTTTGCCTCCTTCCTGATGACGACTATCTTGTCAAGCTTGTACTGCTTCTGCGCAGTGACTGCCGCTTCAATACCGCCAGCGCTCCCTCCCACAATGACCACATCAGCCTCTTTCATTTCTGCTCTCCCATCTAGACCTTAGTCAACGAAGGCCAGTCTGCTTGATTATGCGTCCTGATGCCTATTCAGCTCTTCAATGATCATGTCAACGCAGATGGGAATAGCCTCTCTAACTTCGGGAGTGCATTCCTCGCCGAATGTCTCCACGTCCGCCACCTCCACGCCAAAAATGACCATCTCCTTGGGCAAAGCCAGCCCCAACCTGCCGCCAAGCTCAAGAGCAGTGCCGACATCGAAGTCATGCAGCGATGCGGGGTGCTGCGTGGTATCGAGCATGTCCGTCGAGAGGCGATAGACTTGCCCGGCCTTGCCGCCGACAGTCTGTACGGCGTCAACGATAATGGCCCTGTCGTAGCCAGCAAGCTGGTCCAGTATGCTTAGGCCAGCCAGACTGGCCTCCATCACCGTCACGTCTCGTTGCCCGACGGCGTCTTCGACTCTCTCAGCTACGCGGACGCCCACACCGTCGTCAGTAAGAATCGGATTGCCCAGCCCCAAAACGAGCGTCTTCATTGTTCGTCGTCGCTCTTGCAGAGCCCGACTTCCAACCTTGCCGTGCGTCGGAAGCCGTGGCCCGCCTCATTTCCTCGTGCCGACGAGCTCCTTCTCAGCAGCTTCCTTCTCGGCCACCACCTTCGTCTTCTCCCTGCGAGCAGCCTTCCTCTTTCGTGCCTCCTGAACGGCTGTGTACAGGCCACCGACGTTCAGGTACCACAAGAAGGCCACCGGGAAGAGGATCACCGGTATTGCCACCACCAGCGCTACTATGAACTGCCACTCCATCGCTCACACCCCCTCTCTGGGCCCAGCCCGGTTCAGAAGCACTGAGGCAACCGTCTGGCCAGGTTGGAGGTAGGAGGCGGAACCAACTCGAAGGGCCTCTCTCACTATAATCAACATCCCTCCTACCTCCAACCTCACGTTACCACGGTGACGTCTCGACTGGCTTCCGCCGTGTTGCCTATTTCCCGTTGCCGAAAACACCTAACGGACTAAGCACCACTGAGCATTATTGCTTGGTCGAATCCGTGTTTCGGCGGAAGTCCGTGGCAGCATGGCTG
This sequence comes from uncultured Dehalococcoidales bacterium, assembly GCA_964438305.1. Classification (GTDB taxonomy): domain Bacteria; phylum Chloroflexota; class Dehalococcoidia; order E44-bin15; family E44-bin15; genus CAYTKL01. The sequence goes on from CAYTKL010000148.1 coordinate 3,043, forward strand.
TGGTATAATCACAAGTGGCTGGGAGATGGGGTGTGGGCAAGATCAAAGTTCTGATTGCTGACGACCATGCCGTGGTGCGCGAAGGCACGCGGCGGATTCTGCAGCAGGAGCAGGAGATCGAGGTGGTCGCGGAAGCCGGCGACGGAGAGGAGGCAATCAGGCTCGCTGCCAGCTACAAACCCGATGTGGCCATAATGGACATCGCCATGCCCAGGCTCGATGGCATCGAAGCCACCAGGCAAATCAAGAAGCTGTGCCCCGACACGGCGGTGCTCATCCTCTCCGCCTACGACGATGACCAGTTTGTCTTCAGCCTCCTGGAAGCAGGGGCCGCCGGCTACCTGCTGAAGAGCGTTCGCGGCCGCGAACTCACCGATGCCGTACTGGCAGTGCATGCCGGGGAGTCGGTGCTTCATCCCGCGGTTGCTCGCAAAGTGCTGAACCGATTCGTGCCTGCATCCGGCAAGCCCGAGGAGCGCGAGCCATCGGAAGTGCTTAGCGACCGTGAGATGCAGGTGCTCAAGCTGGCGGCGCGCGGCATGAGCAACCAGGACATCGCTGAGGAGCTTTGCCTCAGTACGCGAACCGTACAGGGCCATCTGGGGAATACCTTCAACAAACTCATGGTCAGCTCCCGAACGGAGGCTGTGATACGTGCGCTCAAAGAGGGCTGGATCACTCTCGACGATGTGCCCTGACCATTGCCATTTCGGGGCGCACAAGGTGTGGCAGAGGTGCGGGGACCATCGATAGGCTGGCTGACCCAGGTTGCCCGCAAGCCGGGCTTCTGGCTTCTCCTCATCGTATTGGCGCTCATTACCCTCCCCCACTATGGGGAACTCCTCCCACACCCATCCTTTCTCACCCACCTCACGGCCAATCTCGGCCTTGAGCGGCACACCTTCGAGAGAATCCTCTATCTGGCACCCATAGTGTGGGCCGGCTTTCTTCTCGGCAGACGGGGAGCCCTGGCAATCTCCGTCGTTGCCCTCGCCTGCATGCTGCCCCGCGCCATATCCATCTCAGAGTACCCTACGGATGCGATCTTCGAGGCAAGCGCCGTCTTCATCCTCGGCAACGTGCTGGCCCTCACTATCCACTCGCTGCGCAAGGAGCGGACGCGCCGTACCCAGCTTGCCGCCCTCAACCAGACTGCAAGCATGCTCTCCCAGTCCCTGGAACTGAGCCAGGTCTTGAAGAGCAGCATTGACAGCGTCATCGATGTAACCGGCGCCGACGCTGCAATGGTGTTTCTCCTCGATGAAGAAGCCGGCGAGCTCAACATCGTGGCCCACCGAGGCATATCGTCTGATTTCGTACGCCGGTCTGGCACAGTCAGACTTGGAGAGGACTTCAACGGAAGAGTGGCGGAGTCGGGGGAACCGCTCTACCTGGAGAACGTCTCCAGGGAGACGACACCCGCCGGCATGACATTGGCCGCCGAGTGGATTCGGTCCCAGCTCATCGTCCCGCTGAAGTCGAAAGGCAAAGTCCTCGGTACGCTGTGGGTCGCCGCGCGCAGCAGACGCAAGCTCACTTCGGAGGAAGTGGAGTTGGTCACCGCCATCGGC
>CAYTKL010000149.1:0-4596 GCA_964438305.1 uncultured Dehalococcoidales bacterium
AATCAGGTAAGCAGATGTATACTACTCCTGGGAGGGGTGACCGAGAGGCTTATGGTGACGGTCTTGAAAACCGTTGTCTCGATTTTCGGGACCGTGGGTTCGAATCCCACCCCCTCCGCATCTTGGGGCGTGCGCGCAGGAAGGGGGGCCATGCAGAGGAGGAGCATTGACGACTACATTTTCTTCGGCACCGCACTTCGCTATCTGCAAGACGCGAAAGCGGGCTGGAAGCTTGCGGGACCGCCGGGTCAAGAGGATTATTTTGTCCTAGGCAATGTGCGCAAACTACTTGACCAGGTCGAAGAGTTTGAACTGCACGTCACCAGTCGGGCGAGCTGGAGCGTGCGCCAGTTGCTGGCTGATCTCGAGAAACTGCCCGGAGACCACGGAATCACCGAAGACGAAGCGCACCGTCTCCGAGATGCCGTGGAGCGGTTGCGACCGACACTTATGGCCGAGGCACGGGGCAACGTAGCCTTCATAGTCACGGACAAGCGGATGGACGTGCGGAAGCTGCTTGATGACGTCGCAGGGCTCTTCGCGCCCGGCGTATTCAGCAAGCTCCCCGAGATCGCTATGCACGACTTCGCGGAATGCGGCAAGTGCGTGGCATTCGAGCGCCCGACGGCTGCTGCCTTCCACTGCCTGCGCGCCACAGAAGCTGTCCTACGCCACTACTACTGTTCGCTGGTCAGGAGGGGCCGCGCTCAACTCCTGTGGGGCCCCATGGTGAACTCCTTGGCGAGGAGCCGCAAGAAGCCGCCAGCGGTTCTGCTATCGAACCTCGACAACATTCGCCAGTCGTTTCGCAACCCCACTGCCCACCCGGAGGCACGATACGACATAAGCGAGGTACAGGACTTATTCAACTTGTGCATCGAGGCTGTGAATCGCATGCTCAGAGACCTAGACTCCCGCGGGCTGGCGTAGAGGTCGCCGGTGACGGAACTCTTGACGGGCGAGCGACCCAAGCCCGGGGGAGGTTTCATGCCTATGGGAGCCAAGCAGACTGTCAAGGAGGTTAGATGAAGATCCACGAGTACCAGGCAAAAGAGATTTTCGCCAGCTACGGCATCCCTGTGCCCAAGGGAGGCGTGGCCGCGACCGCGGCGGAGGCCAAAGAGGTTGCCTCCGGCATCGGAGACAAGGTCGTGGTCAAGGCACAGGTGTACGCTGGCGGCCGTGGCAAGGCGGGAGGCGTCAAGACGGCGTCGTCGCCGGCCGAGGCGGAGAAGGTGGCGGACGAGATCCTCGGCATGAGGCTGGTGACCCACCAGACATCGCCCGAGGGCGTGCCGGTGAACCAGGTCCTGGTTGAAGAAGCGGCACCCATCGAGCGTGAAATGTATCTCAGCATCATCATCGACTCGTCAGAGGGCATCCCGGTGGTTATGGCCAGCGAGGCCGGCGGCATGGACATCGAGGAGGTGGCCGCCAAGACGCCAGAGAAGATCCTCAAAGCGTACGTCGACCCGGTGACCGGCTTTCAGGCCTTCCTCGGACGTAAGATCGCCTACGGCTTGCACCTGGCGCCGGAGCAGGTGAGACCGGCAACCCAACTCATCGGCAATCTGTACAAGCTATTCCAGGAGAAAGACTGTTCACTGGTCGAGATAAACCCGCTGATAGTCACGTCGGACGGCAGGCTGGTGGCACTGGACGCCAAGCTCAACATCGACGACAACTCCCTCTTCCGCCATCGCGACTATGCCGAACTGCGTGACCCCACCCAGGAGGATGCTCTGGAACTGGAGGCGTCACAGCACAACATCTCTTATATCAAGCTCGATGGCGACGTGGGCTGCATGGTCAACGGGGCCGGCCTCGCCATGGCCACCATGGACATCATCAAGCTCATGGGCGCCGAGCCGGCCAACTTCCTCGATGTGGGCGGCGGTGCCAGTGAAGACATGGTTGCCAAGGCCTTCACCATCCTGCTCTCCGATCCCAAGGTGAAGGCGGCGCTGGTGAACATCTTCGGTGGCATCCTCAGGTGCGACATCGTCGCTCAGGGAATGACCGAAGCGGCGAAGAACATGGACATCAAGGTGCCGATAGTGGTCAGGATGAGAGGGACCAATGTCGAGGAAGGGATGAGGCTCCTCGGCGAATCGGGCCTGCCAGTCATCCTGGCCAAAGACTTGACCGAGGCTGCACAGAAGGTCGTGGCAGCCAAGAAGAACTAAGGGGGTTTGAATGAGCATCCTTGTCGACGAGAATACCAGGCTTCTGGTTCAGGGTATCACGGGCAACGAAGGTAGCTTCCATACCAGAAGATGTATTGAATACGGAACCAACGTGGTCGCCGGGGTCACCCCGGGCAAGGGGGGCAGCGATTTCGAGGGCGTACCGGTGTTTAACACCGTGGAGCAGGCGGTGAAGGAAACGGGGGCCAACGCCAGCATGATCTTCGTTCCGCCCGCGTTCGCCGCCGACGCCATTCTCGAGGCCGCCAGCGCCGGCCTGTCCCCGGTGGCGTGCATTACCGACGGCATCCCCACGCTGGATATGGTCGTAGTCCTCAACTACCTGGAGGGGAGGAACACCCGTCTCATAGGCCCCAACTGCCCAGGGGTCATCACCCCGGGCAAGTGCAAGATGGGCATCATGCCGGGAGACGTCCACATGCCGGGCGAGGTCGGCGTGGTCTCACGAAGCGGGACTCTCACCTACGAGGCAGTGGCGCAGCTCACGGACCTGGGCATCGGACAGTCCACCTGTCTCGGCATCGGCGGCGACCCGCTCATCGGCAGTACCCACACTGACATACTCAAGCTCTTCGAGGCAGACCCCGGCACCAAGATGGTGGTCCTGATTGGCGAGATCGGCGGCGTCGCTGAACAGCAGGCGGCGGAGTTCATCAAGACGATGACCAAACCCGTTGTCGCCTTCATCTGCGGAGTCACCGCTCCGCCGGGCAGGAGGATGGGACACGCCGGCGCCATCATCACCGGAAGCTCGGGGACGGCCAAGGAGAAGACCGCCGCTCTCACTGCCGCCGGGGCTACGGTAGCGCCCAGCCCGGCGGAGATCGGTTCCACAACGAAGAAGGTGCTGGAGAGCATGGCTTGACCATACTGGTGACCAACGACGACGGCGTACACGCCCGTAGTCTCTGGGCACTCGTGGAAGCCCTCAAGAAGGTCGCCGAGGTGGTGGTGGTGGCTCCCGACCGCGAGCAGAGCGCGGTGGGCACGTCCGTCACGCTGCACCACCCGCTTCGGGCAAAGACGGTAAGGCCCCTTGTCCACGGGGTCAAGACCTACTCGGTCGAGGGAACCCCCGGAGACTGCGTCATCCTGGCGCTGGGCCATCTCATCAAGGACGAGGTGACTCTGGTAGCGTCAGGCATCAACGAAGGGGCGAACCTGGGCGACGATGTCCTCATCTCGGGTACTGTGGCCGCCGCCTTCCAGGGTCATGTCAACGGCATCCCTTCCATGGCCGTATCCGTGGGCGCTCTGGAGGACATTCACACCGAGGCCGCGGCCAGGCTGGCTACGTTGCTGGCAACGAGACTCGAGGCCTACCCCACCCTCAGACAGACGCTGCTCAACATCAACCTACCCAATCTGCCCCTTGAGCAGATCGAGGGAATCGAGGTCACCCGGCTGGGGCGGAGGAGCTACAAGGACGTGATCCAGGAGGGGCATGACGGCAAGAGGACCTACTACTGGATTGTGCGGGGGAAGGCCCAGTGGCGGTACGACGAAGGCACCGACGTATGGGCGCTGAGCAAGCGCAGGATCTCAATCACGCCGCTCCATGCCGACCTGACGAGCACACTGCCTCTGGCCCCGCTCGAAGAGCTGTCGGAAGCGGTCCTGCAGGAACTCATGGCAACGTAGCCGCCTCGGGCAGTGCTTCCCCCGAGCGCGAGCCGTCTCACTGCGCAGTCAAGGGTTCAGACCGCATCCGTGGCTGCCATCGAGGGAGTCCACAACGAGGCCGCAGCAACCTCCGCCGGGACAGCGTGAACCCAGAGCCGTGCCACCTCAGGAACCGGTCGGGGCAACGCTGGACAGCCTCCCGTCGTGTAAGTAGAGCACCCGGTCGGCCACCTCTGCCACCCGATGGTCATGGGTAACGACGATGAAGGTCACCCCATGCTTCTTGTTCAGCCATCGCAAGAGGCGGATGATCTGGGCACCGGTCTTGCTGTCCAGGTTGCCCGTCGGCTCATCGGCAAGAATGACGCCCGGATTGAGGACCAGAGCCCGAGCGATGGCCACTCTCTGCTGCTCACCGCCGGAAAGCTCCGATGGCTTGTGGTGCATGCGTCGCTTCAACCCCACCATACCCAGCAGCCCCTCCGCCCTCTTCTCATGGCGTCCATCCTTCCCCAGCGGCAGGACTGGCGTGAGGACGTTCTGCTTGGCGCTGAGGGTGGGCACCAGATAGTAGGTCTGGAAGATGAAGCCCAGCTTGTTGCGTCTCACCTGGTACAGCTTGCTCTCGGAGACTCCCGACGTCTCCACGCCGTCGATGAACACCTGCCCGCTGGTGGAGCGGTCCAGCGCACCCAGCATGTTGAGCAGCGTCGTCTTGCCGCTCCCCGAAGGGCCCAGCACGGCGATGAACTCGCCTTTTCTCACC
>CAYTKL010000150.1:0-4557 GCA_964438305.1 uncultured Dehalococcoidales bacterium
CTGAAGCCGAGAAGCTCGAAGTACACCTCGTGGTTGTGCTCGCCGAGTAACTGCTCGGGCAGTGTCGGGTCGCCTGGCGTCTCCGACATCTTGAAGGGGGAGCCCACCACCTTGACCTTGCCGGAGACAAGCTGCTCAACCTCGGCCACCATGCCCCGGCTGATAAGGTGAGGGTCGTTTGTCACCTGCTCGAAGCTCAGCACCGGCGCTGACGGCACATGAGCATCGCTGAGCAGCTTCACTATCTCGTCCACGGTCCTCTCTTTCGTCCATTCCTCGAGCAGGGCACCGAGCTCATCGGAGACTTCCTCCCGCCGGGCGCGGTCAGTGTACTTCTCGTCCTGCAGCAGGTCCTCTCGCCCCATCACCCGCGCCAGCGTCTCGAATTGCCCCACCGTCACAACGTTGACGACCACCTCGCCATCCCTGGCAGGGAAGATGCCGAAGGTGCCGAAGGGGCGATTGCCTCTTCTCTGAGGCACCTGGCCGGTCCCGAAGTAAACGGCGGCGGAGCCTGCCCCAGTGATATCCCAGGTGCAGTCCTGCATCGATATGTCGATGTACTGGCCTTTGCCGGTAATCGACCTGTACTGCAATGCGGCCAGTATGGCAATCGTATTGTAGAGGCCGGCAAGCATGTCCGATATGGCCACTCCCACGATGGTGGGTGGCCCACCCGCGGCGCCATTGACGCTCATCAGCCCTCCGGTGGCCTGCGCTATGGTGTCGTAGGCGGGGCGTGGACTGTACGGGCCGGTGTGCCCGAAGCCTGATGACGAAGCGTATATCAAGCCGGGGTTGACCCTGCTGAGCTCCTGGTAACCGAGGCCGAGCCGGTCCATCACCCCCGGGCTGAAGTTCTCCACTACCACGTCGACCTTCTCCACCAGCCGCTTGCATATGTCCCGCCCCATGTCGGACGCCAGATTCAGGGTAATGCTTCTCTTGCCACGGTTCACGCCTATGAACATGTAGCTTTCGCCACCCTCGGTCTGAGGGTAGTTGCTCCTCGACGCATCACCCTCGCCGGGGATCTCGAGCTTGATCACCTCCGCTCCCAGTTGGGCCAGCTTGTGGGTGCAAAAAGGGCCTGCCAAGGCCCTGGTGAAGTCCAGTACTCTCACATGCTGCAGAGCTGTCGCCAAGTCACTCCTTCTCTTCGGCCTGGCTGCCGAGCCAGGATTCGAACCTGGGCTTAGGGATCCAAAGTCCCCCGTGCTACCGCTACACAACTCGGCACTGTTCCGTCGTTTTGCCTCCCGTCACCCCAACGGTCTCACCCTTGTCAGTGCTGGGGAGCAATCACCCGCGATCGGGCTTCGACCAGTGCCGAAGGTCGGGATCGAACCGACACGGGAGTCGCCCCCCAACGGTTTTTGAGACCGTCGCGTCTACCTATTCCGCCACTCCGGCATTTCGGCCTAGGTCGCAGGTCCAACGGTGCTGGGTTGACACGTGGTGCCGAGGGGCGGAGTCGAACCGCCGACACGCGGATTTTCAGTCCGCTGCTCTACCACCTGAGCTACCTCGGCCCGCGCCTATTGTATGGTCTCCCCGACTGTGATGTCAACAACGCACGCTCGCCGCACCGGCCGGGGTGGGATGGTGTGTTGCGCACCATCAGGCTCACCGGCAACAAGCCTGTGACGGGGACCCACAATCCGGCCCGGGGCGGGCTGTCCAGACAGGCGATTGTGCTATAATGCCGCCGTGGCGTCGTCAATGCTCAGCAGGGTCGGGCAAGTCCTCAGCCATCGCTATCTGACTCTGGCCACAAGGTTCGTGCTGGGCGGGGTGTTCTTCTTTGCCGGAGTGGCCAAGCTGGGACACCTTCCCGACTTCGTGCGGTTGGTGTACCAGTATGATATCTTCCCGTGGTACTCGCTGGCCCAGGTCTACGGCTACGCGCTTCCTTTCGTCGAAGTAGGTATCGGGGCCTTTCTGATCCTCGGCCTGCTTCTGCGAATCAGTTCTGTGGTGAGCATCCTGATAGTCGTCAGCTTCGTCATGGCCAAGAGCGTGGCCCTGGCCAGGGGAATGAACATAAGCTGCGGGTGCTTCGGCGAAGCGGCGGTAATGCTGGTGTCACAGAGCCTCATAATAGACTTCTTCGACCTCGCCATGGGCGTTCAGATACTGTTCCACCGTGGGGAACTCCTTGCCCTTGGGCCCTGGCTGAAGAAGCGCCGGGCGCTGCAGGACTCCTCTACCTGAGCCATCGCATCGCTTGCTCAACTTCACCCAGCTCGACCAGAGCGATCCCTTTGTTCAAGCGGGGTGTGGCATAGCCGGGGCTCAGCTTTATGGCCTCATCGTAGTCCTGGACGGCCCTGTCCAGTTCTCCGCGGTGAAAGAAGCGGTTCCCCATGCCGTGGTAGACGTCGGCCACAAGCTCCCTGTCGCCCCATTGCCGCCTTCGAGGACTATCGCGGTGCCCGGCGTAGTCAAACCCGTGGGGCAGCGTGTTCTCAACGTCCATGGAGCGTTCGCCTGTACGCAGCAGAGTCAGCACATGGGGGCCGATGCCGAAAGCGTCGTCCAGGTAGACGGCCTGGACCTCGAGCCCCAGTCTCCGGGCGAGTACGTTGTACAGGATGGTGAGGCCGAGGCAATTGCCCACCGCCTCGCTCTGGCCGAGCTGGGCATCGATGACATCGCCCAGCCTGAAGTTGCCGCCCCGCTCGTAGCGATGGGGCTTCGACCTCCATAACCACTGGAAGACCTGCCTCGCCCGTTCCACATCGTCGGCTGCCCCGGCGGGGGCAATCGCCCGGCATATCCTGTCTATCTTCGCCCGGTAGCATTTCAACTGCCCCGCGTCGCTGACCCCGGAGGCGATCAGCGCCCCTTCCGCGAGGTCCATGTCGTGGTGGTCTGTCAGCATCTGCTCCAACTCCGTCGGCCCTGTTTGCCTGCTCTACGTATTGATAAATCGCCCGACATTGGATACAATTCTTCTCTGGGTCTACACGTCTATTGTATCGAGGAGGTGGGCCGAGTGGACGCCCTGGCCAGACATGTACTCTTGGAACTGAACGACTGCAACAGGGAGCGATTGAGCGACGCTGCTTTCCTTAGAGAGAGCCTGCTTGCCGCCGCTCGAGCGGCGGGCGCTACCATAGTCAGTGATACGTTCCATGTCTTCCCCCCGTACGACGGTGTGAGCGGCGTGGTAGTCGTCCTGGAGTCGCACCTGTCCATTCACACCTGGCCTGAGCACGGCTATGCTGCGGCAGACATCTTCACCTGCGGCACCACCGTGCAACCGCAAAGGGCAGTCGACCTCCTCGTGCGAGAACTTGAGCCCAGGGACCATTCTATTGTAGACATGAAGAGGGGAATCATAAACCCCGTGCCCGCCCATGAAGGGAAATAGGTGGTTTGAGGACCATATCACCCCCGATATGGTTCAGTTGCATCGCGTCGAAGAGACGGTCTACTCCGGCACAACGCAGTTTCAGTCCGTTGAGATAATCGAGACCGGCGCCTTCGGCAGATGCCTGGTGCTCGACGGCAAGATCCAGTCCAGCGAGAAGGATGAGTTCATCTACCATGAGGCGCTGGTCCATCCGGCAATGGTCGCCCACCCCAACCCGGAGACCGTCTTCATCGCCGGGGGTGGTGAGGGGGCTACGCTCAGGGAGGCGCTGCGGCATCCGTCAGTGAAGAAGGCGGTGATGGTCGACATCGACGGCGAGGTAATCGATATCTGTCGGCGGCACCTTGGCTCCTGGCATCAGGGCTCCTTCGATGACCGGCGTTCGGAGCTGCACATCACCGATGCCAAAGGCTACCTGGAGGGCTGCCGTGAAAGCTTCGACGTGATGATACTGGACCTGCCCGAGCCGCTGGAGGAAGGGCCGGCCAGCATTCTGCACACCAGGGAGTTCTACCAGCTCGTTGGTGACAAGCTCGGCTCGGAAGGGGTCGTCTCCCTCCAGGCGGGCTCCGCTTCGTGGGGAAGCTGCGAGTGCTTCACCGCCATCGTCAATACCCTCAGCGCTGTGTTCCCTCTCGTCTATCCCTATGCAACCCATGTTCCCAGCTATGCCAGCGTGTGGGGCTTCGCCGTCGCTTCACGCAACGTCAGCATGCTCTCACCGGCGGGGATAGACCGCAGGATTGCATCGAGGATCAAAGACGGCCTGAGGTTCTACGACGGCCTCACCCATCAGGGGCTGTTCGCCCTTCCCAGGAACCTGCGGCAGGCCGTGGAGAGCGAGCAGAGGGTCATCACCGAGGCGGAACCCCTGTTCATCTACAAACCGCAGTAGCGGCCCTGAGACAGTGGTGCCCGGGCTCGTGCTACTACGGTGGCGGACTGTCCAGTTGTCGCTGTTTCAAGATGTCTTTGACCAGCTTGAATAGATCGAGGAAGCTCCTGGTGTAAGGGTGCTCCGCTTTGTAGAGGACATCACAAGGCAGATTCTCACATCTGAGACAGTAGTCCACCCTGTTCTCTATGGCACACTCGAGCACCGGACATGAAACACCTATCCCCTTCAGCCACTCAACCATCTCCGGTGCCCTGGCATCGGTACCGGCAACGCATCCGGG
>CAYTKL010000151.1:0-3370 GCA_964438305.1 uncultured Dehalococcoidales bacterium
CGATACCCTGCCGGTACTGCAGCAGATGAAGCGAGCCGGGTATGCGCTGGCGGTGGTCTCCGACGCGCAGAGGGTGTTCTGTCTCAACGAAGGTGAGATGCTTGGGATAAATCAGTTCTTCGACCATATGGTGCTCTCCACTCAGTTTGGATTCCGAAAGCCCGATCCCAGGCTCTTCGGCATAGCTTGCAGCCTGCTGGGGGTTCCTGCGGCGGAGGCGGTGTACGTGGGGAATGACCCGGACAAGGATGTGGAAGGGGCGAAGCGAGCCGGGATGAAGGTGGTGCTGGTTGATAGAGACCACAACGCTGTGGACGGCGAAGTCAAGCCGGACTTCCGTGCTCACGACTTGCGGCAGACGTGGAGGTGGATACAGACGAGTAGCTAGGCCGTCGATGTCGTTGTAGGTGGTCATCGTCACGCGGGTGCTGCCGTGGCTGCGGGGGCAGTACCGGGGACTGCATCCGTGTTCCAGCGGGATGGGCCACCATCCAGTAATTGGGAACGGGGCGGTTCAAATGCAGACGAAAGTGACGCCTGACAACACCGAGTTCGCCATTCTCTGCTTCGAAGGGCCGGACGAGTACTCCCTGGCTGGCGGTCTGGGAGTGCGCGTATCCACCCTGTCGACGACGCTGGCGCGAATGGGCTTTCGCACCCACCTCTTCTTCGTTGGGGACCCCAGATTGCAGCAGGCAGAGGAAAGATGCAGGGGGAGACTGGCGCTGCATCGATGGTGCCAGTGGATCAGCGAGTACCATCCCGGTGGGGTCTATGAGGGGGAAGAGGACAAGAGACGCGATTTCAGCAAGTCTATTCCCGGCTTTGTCAGGGACGAGATCGTGGCGCCGGCTGTGAGGAAGGGGAAGCTGGCGGTGATACTTGGTGAGGAGTGGCAGACGGCGCAGTCGGTCTGCTGGCTCGGCGACGCCCTCCGCGATGGCGGTCTGCGCGACAAGGTAGTCATGTTCTGGAATGCGAATAACACCTTCGGCTTCGAGCGCATCGACTGGGGGCACCTGAACCGGTGCGCCACCATCACAACGGTGAGCCGCTACATGAAGCACATCATGTGGGGTATGGGATTGAACCCGCTGGTCCTGCCCAACGGGATCCCCAAGAACCTGTTCGGAAAAACCGACAAGGTGAAGAGCCATGCGCTGAGGGCGGCCATTGGGGCGGACCTGATTCTCTTCAAGGTCGCCCGGTGGGACCCGGACAAGGGATGGACCCAGGCGGTGGAGGCCACCGCTCGCCTGCAGCAGGACAGGGGGATACGGACCGTGCTCCTGGCCAGGGGTGGTATGGAGAGCTACGGACACGAGGTGCGAGGTAATGCCCGCTCCCTGGGCCTTGAGGTGAAGGTAGCCAGGCCGGACTACGGCAACCTCGACAGTTGCCTTGCTGCGGTACACGCAGCGGCGCCGGCCGATGTCATTGACATCAGGTCTCACTTGCCGCTGGACGTTCTGAAAGTGTTCTACCACGGGTCGAGCGCGGTGCTGGCCAACAGCAGCCACGAGCCCTTTGGGCTGGTCGGGCTGGAGGCCATGGCGGCGGGCGGTGTAGCCTTCACCGGTTGCACCGGCGAGGACTACGCCATTCCCTTCGTCAACGCTGTCGTGCTGGAGACGAACAGCTCATCGGAGATCGCGGAGTACGCCAGCTACCTGCGTGAGCACCCTGACGAGGACGTGAGAATACGAAGGGCCGCCAGACGTACCGCGCGTCACTTTACCTGGGAAGCCGCGACGCGGAACCTCCTGAGGAAACTGGAGAACCAGGCCAGAGTCCAGGGTATGCTGGGAGGGCGTGCCAGGCCCTCGCTCTTGCCCGGTTTCGAGACGGAGGATGATGCGCATGGAGGTCAATAGGGGGCTGCGCGCACCGCGTATGCCCGGTGCAGGGTGTACGGCTACCGTTGCGCGCACGGCGACGATGGGATAGTGACAGACGCAGAATAGGGGGTGAGAGCAGATGGCAAAGATCACAGGCAAGGACGCGGAGAGAATGCTGGGGGATGTCCCGCAGGAGAAGGTGTTCTGGTGCTGTGATGGTCGGGTCTTCCGCAGTATGCGGGAGCTGGCAGAGGCGTTCGACAGCATGAGCGACGAGGTGTTCGCTCACCACTCGAACCAGGACAGGTGCGACTTCGGTGACTGGGTGAGAGATGTGATTGGGGACGGCAAGCTGGCCAGGGACCTGGCCAAGTCGCAGGCGCCGACACAGGCTGGGCAGAAGGTGGTGGAGAGAGTCGAGTTCCTCAGCGCAAGGTTGGCATGAGCACCGTTGGAGACGAACGGATTCCACCCCGGTGCGATTGCCTCGGGAGGCAGTTGTGTGTATACTCTCTCCTCTCGTTATTCTGTGCACAGGCAGGGAGCAAGGAGACCGACGAGTAAGGAGGTACAGGTATGGTCGATAAGAAGTCAGAGCGTTCACCGCAGCGGACGAAGCGAAGCGAGAGCCCCGAGATTCTGACGAAACCGCTTCCCCAGATCCTGGACGAGATGCAGGAGCACATCGCGGCCGCCGCTGAGGCGGCAAGGCGAGCCGAACTGGCCGCCAAGGCGGCCAGAGACGCGGCTAGTTCGGCCACCAAGGCGTCGGCGGATGCGGAAAAGAGGGCTGAGGAAGCACGCCTGGCAGGAGAGAAGGCTGCTGAGGATGCCACGCGCGCCGCCGCTGACGCCGCGGCGAAGGCGGAGGAAAGGGCCAGCGTGGCGACGCAGGCTGCCGAAGAGGCGGCCCGGAAGTCGGAGGAGGCGGAGAAGGGGGCTCGGGAGTCAGCCTCGGCTGCGGTGGCGGCTGCGGAGAAAGCGGCTGCTGAGGCGGCCAGTAGAGCGGAGGCAGCGGCAGCGGCAGCGGGGAAGGCTGCGGAAGAGGCGGCCCGGAAGTCGGAGGAGGCGGAGAAGGGGGCTCGGGAGTCAGCCTCGGCTGCGGTGGCGGCTGCGGAAAAAGCGGCTGCTGAGGCAGCCAGGAGAGCGGGGGAGGCGGCGGCCGCGGCGGCGAAGGAGGCGGAACAGGCGGCGAAGGAGGCCGTGGATACGGCAACCAAGGCATCGGAGGCCGCACGACAGATTGCCGACGCCGCTGCGCAATCGTCTCAGTCAGCCAAGGAGTTCGCCGAGGCGGGACTGAAGGCATCGGAGGAGGCGGCACGCCGTGCCGAGGAGGCCAGTGGGGCAGCGAGAGAAGCTGCCGAGACGGCGCGCAAGGCTGCCGCCGAGGCGGAGAGGCGCGCCAAACAGGCAGACGAGAGGGCTGAGGAGACGGCAAGGGCTGCCGAGCACGCGGCTGAGGAAGCGGCCAAAATGGCGGACCAAGCGGCCGCCGAAGCGGAAGATGCCAGCTTGAGGGCTGAGGAAGC
>CAYTKL010000151.1:3470-4543 GCA_964438305.1 uncultured Dehalococcoidales bacterium
GAGGCCAAGCGGGCCGCCGCCGCCGCGTTTCGTGCCGCCGAGGAGGTGGACAGGAAGGCAGAGGTAGCTGCTATCGCTGGTGACGAGGCCATAGCCGCCGCCGCCATGGTGTCGGGAGCGGCGGCGGAGCGCGTCGGTACCGCCGGAAGGGAAGCCAAGGAAGCCGCGGCGGCGGGATTCGCTGCTGCCGATAGGACGCGGGCGAAGGCGGAGCAGGCTGACGCGGCTGGAGATAGGGCGATTGACGCCGCCGTTCAGGCGCTGCAGGAGTTGATAGGCAACGTCGAGGAACTGGCGAGGATGGCCAGGGGCCTGGCCGAGGGAACTACACAGGCACTGGAGGCATCCAGGGCGGCAACCGAGGCGGCGATGAAAGCCATGAGCGACGATACTGCGTCGAGACTGGAAGAGGCGATGCGAGCCGCCGAGGAAGCGGCGCTCAGAGCTGGCGATGCTGCCTCATCCGCTCGGGCGGCCGCTGAGGAAGCCGCATCCGCTTCCGAAGAGGCGGCGGTCGCGGCCAAGGGCGCGGTTGACGAGGCGGTGGAAGTGGCCAGAGCGGCGGGGAAGCGCGCTGACCAGGCCGCGAAGACGGCCGATGCGTCTGGTGCCGAGGTCAAGAAGAGCCCCAGCAGGGAGACGGCTGTCAAGGCTGAGGAGGCGGGTGGCGAGGCCAAGCGGGCCGCCGCCGTAGCCTTCCGCGCCGCGGAGGAGGTGGACAGGAAAGCGGAAGTTGCGGCTATTGCCGGTGACGATGCCATAGCTGCAGCCACACAAGTGTCAGGCACGCTGGCTGAGCGCGTGGGTGCGGCTGGCAGAGAGGCGAAGGAGGCTGCGATGGCCGGCTTCGGCGTCGCCGATCAGACGCGGGAGAAGGCGGATGCCGCCGACCTGGCTGGAGACAGGGCAATTGACGCCGCCATCCAGGCGCTGCATCAGTTGGTGAGCGCTGCTGATGAGCTGGCGAGGGCGGCCAGGGGAGTGGCTGACGGGGTGGCAAAGGCATCCCAGGAGGCTCTGGCGAAGGCTCTGGCGGAGATGAGGGCAGAGGCAGAGGCCAGGACGAAAGCTAT
>CAYTKL010000152.1:0-4433 GCA_964438305.1 uncultured Dehalococcoidales bacterium
CCTCTCGGCATCCTCGTCATAGCCCTCGGTCGGGGTCTGCAGAAGCTCCAGGGCCACCGCGAAGTAGGCTGCGTTCCTCCTTGCCGCCTCCCTGAGATCGGGGTCGGAGAAGCCGGCGTAGTCCTGGACAGCCTTCTCCAGCATCGCCTTGCTCATCAACAGAACGCCGTCAAAGAACTCTTCCTCTTCGATGCGCTTCAGGATCTCGCCAAACTGGATGTGATAGAGGTGGAGCAATGTGTCGGAGGTGACGAAGATGGGGACCTCAAGGTCTTTGAGAGTCGAATAGGGTTCCACGATATCGTCGCCTCCCCACGGGAGAACAACGAAGCCGTTCCTCTCCAGAAGCCCCTTCTGGTCCGTGTTCAAGGAGAACAGGGACTCCATCTGGCCCAGGTTGCTCACCTTCCCCAATGACAGCGGAAGAGTGTAGGAGGGCGTGGACATATCGACGGTGAAGCCCTCCAGATGGTAGCTCGACGCCAGCGCCAGCTTGGGATTGGAGATCTCACCCGCCATCACCGACGGCACGTTGAGAGTCCCGGAAGAGGGCCCTGGCTGCGCACCACCGCAACAGCCGCTCAGCACCACCGCAACAGCGAGAACCGCAGTAACAACCACCTTCGCCTTCATTGGACAGCCCCCTGCTCGTGTGTTCTAGCGTTCATACTATACAGACGAAACGCATCGGCGAAAAGTTCCCCGTCCGTGGGGAGAGCAGGCCAGGCTCGTTCCATGCTACAATGTCCCAGCGCAAGCCGGACAGTCCGACGAACCCATTGAACGAGACACCTCTACCGTCATGGCATCTCTGCCACGCCAGAGAACCATTTGGGTCAACCGTGCCAATAAGAACCGTTGACTCACCCACAGCGGCAGGCGCAAAGGTTGCCGAATGGATAGGCTGACGACGCTGGTCAGAAGGGCGAAGCAGGTCTACCAGACCGAGGGGTTGACAAGCATGCTGAGGCAGGCCTTTGCCTTCGTGGAACACTGCCTCTTTGAACACGGAAGCTACTGGCTCTATGCCGAGCCGACGGACGCCATGGCAGCCGCCAACGAAGCCGATTTCCTGCCGCCCGTTGACGGCTTCCGCTTTGAGATCGTTGCGTCCAACCAGCGTGCTGACGAACTCGAGGCCGATGGCCTCGAGTTCCGCTCACGCGTGCCCAACGGTAGAGAAAGGCTCGACAGCGGAGTAGTAGCCTTCTGCGCCTTCGCCGGGCACGAGCTGGCCGGCACAAGCTGGGTGGCCATGAGCCGGCAGGCAAAGGACACGTTGCCCGAACGGCCATACGAAGTGGATTTCTCCAAAGGTGAAGCGTGCGGGGGAGACGCCTGGACCAACCCGAAATACAGACAGATGGGGGTTTCCGTATACCGCACGCTCAGGATACACCGCTTTCTGCGCGAACGCGGCGTCGTTGTCAGGCGAAATGCCTCCCGCAAGGGGAGCGTCTGGCAGCAGAAGCTGGCTGTGCGATTCAATCGCACCAGGTACGCTGAAGGCCGCTACCTGAGAATCCTGTGGTGGAAACGGTGGACGGAGAGACCGCTGCGCCAGTAACAGCAACGGAGAGGAATTGGTCACCATGATCGACAGAGCGAAGCAGACCTACCGAGCGGAGGGGCTCCTTTCCCTGTTCCGGCGGGGACTGCGCCTTCTCGCTTACCGCCTCTTCGAGTGTCGAGGCTACTGGCTCTATGCCGACCCGATACCGGATAGCCCGGGCCTCAATGAAGCAGAC
The DNA here is from genome assembly GCA_964438305.1 of uncultured Dehalococcoidales bacterium. GTDB lineage: Bacteria > Chloroflexota > Dehalococcoidia > E44-bin15 > E44-bin15 > CAYTKL01. The sequence continues at coordinate 1,749 of CAYTKL010000152.1, forward strand.
TTCCTGCCCAGGATTGACGACTTCAGCTTCAAGACCGTCACGTCCAACCAGGAGGCGGACGAGGCGGAGGCTCAGGGTCTTGAGTTCCGTTCCCAGGTCCCGAACGCCGCGGAGAAGCTGGACAAGGGGGCGGTGGCATTCTGCATCTTCGTCGGCAATGAGCTTGCCCACATCGTGTGGTATGCCATGAGTCGGGAAGCCAAGGATGCTTTCGATGAGCTTCCCTACAAGATCGACTTCTCGAAGGGTGAGGTCTGCTCCGCCGCGGCCTGGACACACCCGAGATACAGAGGAATGGGACTGAACCGCTACAGCCATTTCAAGCGGGGGCAGTTCAAAGCAGAGAGAGGCATAGCGGCAAGCAAGAGCGCCATAGCCAAAGCCAATATCGCCATGCAGAGGTCACACGCCGGGCCCATGCCAGGGAGATACGGCGAAGGCCGCCATCTCAGAGTCCTGTGGTGGAAATCGTGGAGGGAGAAGCCGCTGCCAGCGCGACACCAGGAGGCGAACGGGCAGAAACATGAGCCGACCATGTGACGTCTTCCCAAGAGCCAGACGAATCCACCGAACCGAGGGGTTCCTGTCACTACTGAGGCGAGGACTCGCGTTCCTCATATGGCGGCTCCTCGAGTACCAGACCTATCATATCTTCTGTGATGATGTCGCGGCGCTCCTCGCGCGAACTGAGGCCACCTTCAAGCCCAAAATCGCCGATTTCACCCTCGTCTTTGTCTCGTCCAATCCAGAGGCTGACGAACTGGAGACTCGAGGCCTGGAGTTCCGCTCGAGCATTCCCCACGCCAAGGAAGGGCTGAGCAAGGGGGCCATAGCCTCCTGCATATTCGTGGGACAGGAGCTCGCACACATAGGCTGGATAGCTCTCACTCAGGAAGCCAAGGACGCCCTCAACGAGCCTCCTTTCCACGTCCAGTTTGCCGACGGTGAGGCGTCCACGGGACAACTGTGGACTCATCCGCAGTACCAGCGATTGGGCCTATCGTCCTACGGGCTTGCCGAGAGAGCCAGACTCATGCTTGAGAAAGGCATTAAGACGGAACGATACGCGGTGAACAGGCGCAATGTCCCCACCTCTTCCTTCACCGCCAAGTACGATGCCAACGTATGTGCTGAAGGCCGCTACCTCAGAGTCCTGTGGTGGAAGCACTGGACGGAGAGGCCGCTCGCGCCGGACGAAGCAGTGCGGAGAACGGAGACACGTTGAAGAGACCGACAGAGCTATTCTATGATGCGAGGCGAATCTACCACGTCGGGGGGATGATCCACCTTCTCAGAAGAACGGTCGCATTCATCGGGTACTGCCTCTTCCAGCACCGACGCTACTGGCTGTACTCCGAGCCGGTGCCGGGCTATCCAGACCTGACTGAGGCTGACTTCCTGCCCCGGATTGACGGTCTCACCTGGAAGGCAGTCTCCTCAAACGAAGAGGCAGATGAGCTGGAGGCACAGGGGCTCGAGTTCCGTTCACTGGTGCCCAACGCAAGAGAGAGGCTGAAGCGTGGGGCAGTTGCACTCTGCATATTCGTGGGGCGGGAACTCGCCAACATGGGGTGGCTGGTGACCGGCCAGCGGGCCATGGACAGCCTTCCCGACCCCCCGCTCAAGGTGGACTTCGCCAACAACGAAGCGTGCGGAGGAGCCATCTGGACAAGCCCGAAGTATCGACGAAACGGATTTCGCCTGTACAATAGGTACAAGCGGTTCGAGTTCCTGGTGGAGAAGGGGTTCGTGGTGAACCGCAGTGCCATCGCCAAGAAGAACGTGGTTGCACAGTCGGGATACAGGAGATTCCCGCCAACAAGAACGTATGCCGAGGGCCGCTACCTCAGAGTCCTGTGGTGGAGGTCGTGGAAGGAGAGCCCCCTGGCTGCTTGAACGCGGGAGGTGCTACCGATGAGCAGACTGGCTGACCTGCGCCGGAGAGCGAAGCGAATCTATCACACCGAGGGGCTTGTGTCGCTGCTGGTGCACGGGCTGCGGTCGCTCCAGCCCGTTCGATATGGGACCTACTGGCTGTACGAGAGCGACATTGCCGGGCAACTCAGCGGGCAAACTGAGGCTGAGTGCAAGCCAAGGATCGAGGGTTTCACCTTCATCATACTCACATCAGAGGAGCAGGCGGCCGAGCTTGAGGCCGCGGGTCTCCGTCTTGGCCCGCAGCTTGACGATGCTCGACGAGCGCTGGACAAAGGTGCCGTCGCGCTCTGCATCTTTGTAGAGGGAGAACTGGTACACGCCGCCTTGCTCGCCATGACCGACGAGTCCAAGAGACTGCTCGCCCCCCTCCCCTACCGCGTGGACTTCGCCAACAACGAAGCCTGCACGGCCAATGCCTGGACCAGCCCCTCGTACAGACGGCTGCGCCTCCAGCGGTACAGCGCTTTCAAGACACTCCAGTTCCTCAACGACAGGGGCATTGTCACTGGCAGGTACGCTACAGCCAAAGGGAACGTCGCCCCCCAGGGGGGAGCAGCTCGATTCGGCGACCGGCCATACGCGGAGGGGCGTTACCTGAGAGTCTTGTGGTGGGAATCGTGGCGCGAAAAGCTCCTGACGGCGGTGAAGTAGCGGAACCCGGCGCCTGTCAGGAGTTGGAGCGGGAGACGGGGCTCGAACCCGCGACAACCTGCTTGGAAGGCAGGGACTCTACCACTGAGTTACTCC
>CAYTKL010000153.1:0-4397 GCA_964438305.1 uncultured Dehalococcoidales bacterium
GCATGAAGCGGCGAAGGCTCGCCAGGTCGAAGATGCCCTGCGTCTGGAAGAACTGCGCTCCGGCAGTCACCTTCTTGTCGAACTTCACCAGTTGCGGCTGGATGATGTCCGCTTCGGGGTGGACCGAAGCGCCGCGGCAGAAGGCGGGAGCACCCTTGATCTCATTCCCCGCCATGTCGGTCCCTGATTCCAGCGTCCTGATCGTCTCCAGCAGTTGCACCGAGTCGAGGTCGAAGACGGGCTTGGCCTCCTTGTGGTCGCCCACGTCAACACAGTCTCCGGTGAGGCACAGCACGTTGGTGACGCCCCTCGAATAGGCCATGAGAAGGTCGGCCTGAAGCGCCAGACGGTTGCGGTCGCGGCAGGTCATCTGGAAGATGGGCTCGCCGCCGCGCTCCTTGACCAGGAGACAGCCACCTAGAGAGGGATAGCGCATCACCGAGCTCTGGTTGTCGGTGATATTGATGGCGTCGACCTTGTCCCTGAGCAGGTCGATGTGGTGAAGCATCTCCGAGATATCGGCGCCTTTGGGCGGGCCGATCTCCGTTGTCACCAGGAATGCATCAGAGCATAGCTTCTCTTCAAACAGTGAGTTAGGCATCGTCGCCTCCTGCCTCGATATTGGCTCTAGTGACTATCCGTTTCGGTCGGGCGATGGTGCGGAAGTTCCTCGGCGGGTAGTAGCGCCGCATCCTCTCCAGTTGCCCCTGTGCCTCCAGCCGCTGGTAGATGAGGACCCAGGCGCAGTCCATGTCCTTGCTTGCCTCGCATTTGCCGTTCTTGGTGCCGGCACGGCCCGTTGAGTATTCCCTTGGTGCACCTGGTGATGGGGCAGATGCCGGCGGTGTCCTCCAGCCGGCAGTCGCCGCAGGCGGCGCATCGCTCGTCCCAGACGCCCTGTTCCCGGGCCATTCCCATGAAAGAGGTATTGACGCCGGGCAGGACGGGGATCTCGGGGAATCGTTCGGCTATCGCCTGCACCCCAATGCCGCAGCCCAAAGAGAGAACGGCGTCGACATCGGAAACCCTGTCGGCGAGAAGCTCGATGAACTCAGGGTCGCACTGCCTCTTCACCGTATACTCGGAGAAGGCGTGAGCGCCGTTGCCGCCCCTTGTCTCCGCCAGTCGCAGCGCCTCGTGGAGGTAGGAGACCTCGCGCTCGCCACCAGCGCCGCAAACGGTCATGCAGGTGCCGCAACCGACGATGAGCACTCTCGGGTATCGGTCAATCATCCGTCGTATCTGGTCCAGGGGTTTCTCCTGTGCCACTATCAACTCTTCACCTCCTCCATTATCACTGATGTCAGGTACAGCGCACCTATCCGTTCGGTGAAGCTGTCCAGTTCATCGCCCAGGTCCCCGCTGTCGCCTGGAGCGATGGCCTGGACGCGCTCCCGCTGCAGGCCAATCTGCTCCAGCGTGTCTCTCACCTTCTCGACGCGCTGGCGCACCCAATGGGCGGTATTCTCCCGGGAGCACTGCTCGCCGCATCCGGCGATGAAGACTCCCTCGGCGCCAGCCTCGAAGGCACGCAGTATGTGCTCAGGTTCTACCTTGGCCACGCACAGCACCGGCACAATCCACACGCCGGCCCTGGCTCCCCGCCAGATCCCCGCCAGAGTGCCGCTGCCGAATAGCCCGTACTGGCAGCAGAAGCCGACGATGACCGGCTTGGACCTGGCTTCGTCTGCGGAGCGGAGGATGTGCTCCAGCTCCTCGGTGATGTGGCGCCGGTCGTGCGGCTTGCGCAGGACAATCGCCCGTGCCGGGCACTCGGCAACGCATATGCCGCAGGCCTGACACTGGTCGGGAGGTATCTGGATGGTGCCGCTGGCGTCCACGTAGGGCAGGTGATAGGGACAGACCCTTATGCAGGTGAGGCAACTGGCGCACTTGTCCTGAAACAGGATCTCCGCCCCCATACCGCAGCGCAGGCACCTTCTGGCCTCGCTGGTAGCGCTCTCCCAATCATAGCCGAGCTCCACCGGCGTGAAGTCCTCGGCTCGCGCCTGTGGCGTGAGGGTTGGCGGATCAAGTCGGCCCATCTTCCGTATCAGCTCCACCGTCTCGGGCCACAGCGGGCCGATGGGGCTTTCCTTCCCGGCATCGCTCACCAGTGGATACTTGCTCTGAAGGTAGTCGTCTATGCGGGAGGCTGCCAGCCTGCCGGTTGCCAGCGCCTGAGTCACCGTAGCCGGGCCGGTCACCGCGTCGCCGCCGGCGAAGACGCCCGGTCGGTTGGTGGTGAGCGTCACCGGATCGACCTGTATGGTGCTGCCTTTGCCTATGCGGAGGCGAAAATCATCCGGCGTTTGCGGCGATTGTCCGATGGCGGTGATGAGGGCGTCGAACTCCACGGAGAACTCGCTGTCCTTGATTGGCATTGGCTGACGCCGGCCACTGGCGTCCGGCTCGCCGAGGCCCATCTTGATGCAGGCCGCCTTGAGCCGTCCGTTTTCCCTGCTTACTCGAGCCGGCGCTGCCAGAAATACTATCTCTATGCCTTCCTCCTCCGCCTGCTGTATCTCCTCCGGGTCGGCGGGCATCTCAGCACGGGAGCGGCGGTACAGGATGGTCACGTTGCGTGCCCCCAGGCGAACCGCGGTGCGGGCGGCGTCGATGGCCACGTTGCCTCCGCCCACCACGCCGACACGCTCTCCCAGTGACGGCCTGAGCCCCAGGTTGACCTCGCGAAGGAAGGTTGCCCCGTCTATCACGCCGGGGCTCTCTTCGCCCTCAATCCCCATTCTGAGGCTCTGATGGGCGCCGATGGTCACGAAGACGGCCTTGTAGCCGATGTCGAACAGCAGGTCGAGGGACACCACCCGCGTGTCGGTGCGGATTTCCACCCCCATCTGAGTCAGCCTCTGGACCTCGGTATCGAGCACTTCACGGGGAAGGCGGTACTGGGGAATGCCAACGCGGAGCATTCCTCCCAGCTCCGACTGGGCCTCGAAGACGGTGACCGGGTAGCCGAGCCGCCTCAAATAGTAGGCGCAGGCCAGCCCGGCCGGTCCGGAGCCGATTGTGGCTACCTTGTCGCAGTGCTGTGTCCTGGCTTCCACCTGGGTCATTCTGTCGCCGCCGAACTCGACGGCGAATCGCTTCAAAGCGCGAATGGCGATCGGCTTGTCCACCTCGCCGCGCCGACAGGCCTCCTCGCACGGGTGGGTACAGACATGGGCGCATATGGCGGGGAAGGGGTTGTCCTTCCTGATGACGTGCAGCGCCTCCATTGTCCTTCCCTGCGCCAGCAGGTCGACGTATTCCCGGATATCCATGTGCAGCGGACACGCAGCCTGGCATGGTGGTACCAGGCTGTGGTCGACGGCAGACCTCTCCGCTCGCCTGCTGTGGGTATCGCTGGTCGACTCTACGTACATGGGACACTCCTTTGGCCGGACTGGTGGCACTCCTGCCAGTATTGTACCTGGCGGTTTCACCTGGTCTATGGGGAAGATACCGGGATAGGGCCGGTTGTATGGATGGGATTTCCACCGGGAAAACCACGGTTTATGCCGGGGTAAGTGCTGGGAGGGGGGCGTGAAGGTGAGCGGGCGCGGTCAGATGGTTATCAGCGCCTTGCGTATGGCGTACTTGATGAGGTCGGTCTTGTTATGGATGTCAAGCTTGTTCATCAGGCTGGTCCGGTACCACTCCACCGTCTTGGGGCTGACCACCAGCATGTCGGCGATTTCCCTGGCGGTATGCCCGTCGACAACGAGCTTGAGCACCTCTCTCTCCCTGTCGGTCAGGAGGTCGTAGGGGTCCTTCCTGCCGTCCTCGGAGGTCTTCTGCTGGCATTCCTCGACCAGGGCCGCCGCCGCTGAGGGTGACAGGTAGGAGTCGCCTTTGGAGACGGCCTGAATGGCCGATGCCAGCTCGGAGAAGGCCGCCATCTTGGTGATGAAGCCGCGGGCGCCGGCCTCGATGACCGGGATTACGTAGTCGCTATCGTCGTACTGGGTCAGCGCCAGGACCTTTGTCTGGGGGAACTCGCGGCGTATTCTGCGGGTGGCGTCCAGTCCGCTCATGGCGGGCATCATCAGGTCCATGAGGACCACATCCGGTCCGAGCTCCCCCACCTGCTCCAGGGCTTCCTTTCCCGTTGCCGCCTCGCCCACTACCTCGATGTCCGCAGCCAGCGCCAGCAGGGCACGAATCCCGTCTCGGACAAGGGTGTGGTCATCAGCTATCAACACCTTGATCTTCTTCATGAGGCACGTCCCTCGACAGCGGGACATTCACTACCACGCTGGTGCCGTGGCCCGGCTGGGACTCAACGTGGCACCTGCCGCCCACCAGCTTCACCCTCTCTTTCATGGTGAACAGGCCGGCGCCTCGACCGCTGGATTCGACTTCGGTGAGCTTGCTCACGTCAAACCCTTTGCCGTTGT
>CAYTKL010000154.1:0-4383 GCA_964438305.1 uncultured Dehalococcoidales bacterium
TGTCGAAGGGCGACCTGTTTGGCTGGGATCGGGGCCGTTCATGGTTCGACGGGCTCACCACGAACGGCAGCAGCGCACACCACGAACGGGAGGAACACTCACCACGGACGACCGAACGGCTCACGGCGAGCCGATCCAAACCCGTTCGCCCTGAGCTTGTCGAAGGGCGACCTGTTTGGCTGGGATCGGGGCCGTTCATGGTTCGACGGGCTCACCACGAACGGCAGCAGCGCACACCACGAACGGCAGTAACGCTGCCCGCAAATGGGTGGAAGTACCCCCGTTCCAGTGTCGCCCTGACGGACGGCTCTGGTGCCATGTCACCCTGAGGGAGCCAAAGGCGACCGAAGGATCTCCCCGCCGCCGAGATTCTTCGCTTCCTCCTCGCGTTGCTCAGAGCTTTGGCTCAGAATGACAGGAAGGGGCGCCTCGGCCGGGACAGGCAGCGCGCGCCGTGTTGACGGTGGTGATAGAATGGCTTGTTGGCGCGTTGTCGCCGGCAGCCCTGCCGGGATGAGCGACAGCGGGGCTACCGAGGAATACGGACGGAGGTGCGCTTTGGTCTGGCAAGAGATTCTGGGATTCATCGCTGGCGCTTCGATAACGGTGGGGTTCGTACCGCAGGTATGGCGCCTGTTCAAGCTGAAGAGCGCACGAGAGATAAGCCTCCCCTTCACCCTTCTCCTCTTGCTGGGTATGAGTAGCTGGCTGGCCTATGGGGCCTTCTTGAGCCTTCTGTCGGTCATCGTGTGGAACGCGGTAAGCATGGTCCTGGCTGTGGCCATGCTCTACGCCAAGCTCCGCTGGGGCCGGGAGCGGAACGAGGAGACGAACTGAGGCCGTCGATTGTCGTGGGCACTATGTCGTCACGGCAGATGGCTACAATTGCACCGTAGCACAGGTTGCCCTTCCTGATGACAGTGTCTAGCCCAGGTCCTCGAGCAGCTCGTCTACCGAGTCGAAGGTCCTCACACGGCCAGCCTTGATGTCTTCCTCCGCCTCCTGCTCGCCTTCCTGCCACCTCGCCGTCCAGAAGTAGGCCTGGCTCTTGTCCACCAGCTTCTTGGGCACCAGGACCGCCCTGTCGTCTACCACCTCTATCTCCACCAGGTCGCCTTCCTCAATGCCCAGGGCCTTCCGCGTAGAAGCGGGAAGGGTTATCTGACCGTGCCTGGTCACCTTGCTGTATGCCACTTTCGATACCTCCTATGGCCGCTCCAGCGTGTCGTCATGCCGTCCGATGTTGCGCAGCACTATTGTCGAATCCTCGACGTGGAATGTCAGCCTCAGGGACCGGCTGACCCGGGCTTCCCAAATGTGTGGCGTTCCCTTGATCTTCTTCACCTTGAGCGCCGGGTACCGGATGTCGCTCGCCAAGTTCTTGATCGCCTTGCGACCCTGTGCTCTCTCATTGTCGCTGAGCGCCTGCCATGCCTTCTTGAACCTGTCGGTCCGGGCAATCCTCATTGCTGCGTTCTTTCAGTAAATTACGAAACTAGTATATTACTATCTTGTGCAGATTTCAACCTTGTGCATTTGACTGTTGCCCACCCTCCCGCCCTGAGATGTGGTTCTGGGGGACACCCCCAGGCCCCCGCCAGAGGGGGAGACCCCTCTGGACTCCCCTTCTACGCTGGTTCGCCGTGCGCTCGGGCCGCAGGACGGCCGATTTTCGAGCCTCGGAGGCCCGTTCATGGTTCGACAGGCTCACCACGAACGGCAGGAGCGCTCACCACGAACGGGAGGAACACTCACCACGGACGACCGAACGGCTCACGGCGAGCCGATCCAAACCCGTTCGCCCTGAGCTTGTCGAAGGGCGACCTGTTTGGCTGGGATCGGGGCCGTTCATGGTTCGACGGGCTCACCACGAACGGCAGCAGCGCACACCACGAACGGCAGCAGCGCACACCACGAACGGCAGGGGGGCTCACCACGAACGGCAGGGGGCCTCACCACGAGCGGGTGGGAACACCCACGTCGCTATGTCATCCTGAGGGAGCCAAAGGCGACCGAAGGACCTCCCCCCCGCCGAGATTCTTCGCCTCCTCTTCGCTTCGCTCAGAGCTTTGGCTCAGAATGACAGGATGGGGTGCACGGGCGGGTGTGAGTTGCCGGGTCACAGGCCTGCGGCGGCGAGGATGTCGGGGACCTTCTCCTCGCGGTTGATGGCCATGATGTGCACGCCGTCGCACAGGTTGCCCTTCTTGATGGCGGCGATCATGCGGCCGGCGATCTCGATGCCCTTGTTGAGCGCCTCCCCCTTGGGAGCGGCGGCCAGCTCGTCGATGAGGTCCTGCGGCACGAAGATGCCGGGCACGTTGTCGGTCATGTACTTGGCCATGCGCGCCGAGGCGAGGAGCACGATGCCGGCCATTATCTTGACCTTGAAGCGGCGGGCGTAGTCCATGAAGTTGGCGAAGTTCTCCATGTCGTATACCGCCTGGGTCTGGATGAACTCGGCGCCGGCCTCGACCTTCTTCTCGAACTTCATCAACTGAGGCTCGATGGGGTTGGCCTCCGGGGTGACGATGGCGCCGGCGCAGAAGCTGACCGCGCCATCAAGCTCGTTGCCTCCCAGGTCGGTGCCCGCCTCCAACTGGCGGATAGCCCGGAGCAGTTGCACCGAATCGAGGTCGAAGACGCCCTTGGCCTCCTTGTGGTCGCCGACGGGCACGGCGTCGCCGGTGAGGCACAGGACATTGCCGATGCCCCTGGTGTTGGCAAGGAGAAGCTCGGCCTGGAGAGCGAGACGGTTGCGGTCACGGCAGGTCATCTGCAGTATGGGCTCGCCGCCGTTCTCCTTGATGGCGAGGCAGCCGCCGACGGAGGGGAAGCGCATTACCGAGCTCTGGTGGTCGGTGACGTTCATCCCGTCCACCTTGTCCCGGAGAAGCTCGATGTGGTGATACATTTTCTCCAAATTCGTCCCCTTCGGCGGGGCGATCTCGCTGGTTATGACGAACTTGCCGGAGTTGAGCACCTGCTTGAACTTTGACACCATAGCTCTCTCCTTACCTAGGCTACCCTGGCGACGCGGGGCCTGAGCGAAACATGGAAGTCCTTGGGCGGCTGGTACTGCTTCATGAGGTCGAGCCGTCCCTGCTCCTTCAGGCGGTTGTATATCAGCGTCCAGGCGCAGTCCTTGTTGATATCCACCTCGCACTTGCCGTCGTTGGTGCCGCCGCACGGGCCGTTGAGCAGGCCCCTGTGGCAGGCGGTGAGGGGGCAGATGCCGGCCGTCATTCCGATGACGCACTGGCCGCACTGGGCGCAGACCTCGTGGAAGTCGCCGGGGCTGTCCTCCATGCCGATGAACAGCGTATCGAGCGCGGGGATGACGGGCTTGCCGATGTACAGGCTGACGCGGTGCACTCCCAGGGCGCATGACATAACCAGGACGCAGTTGGCGCTCTGGAGGGGGCCGTCGTTGTCCTTGAGGGCCGCCTCGGTCATCTCGTCGCAGGCGGTGGGGATGACGATGGTTCCGGTCACCAGCTTGCCCGACTCTTGCAGCCGCTCCTTCATCTCCTGGACCTGCTCCACTCCTCCCGTCCTGGTCATGGTGGCGCAGGTGCCGCAGCCGATGACGAATACCCGGTCGAGCTTGTCGAGGAGCTGCTGCACCTCTTCAATGGGCTTCTGCTTGGTTATGGACTTCATGGCGTACCTTCCTCACTTCTCTAGGTCGCATCTGAGGCAGCGTTTCGCCTCGCGCCGGGCGTCCTCCTCGGAGAACCCAAGCTCGGTCTCAGTGAAGCTGCCCTTTCTCTGCTCGGCGGGCAGGAGGGTAATCGGCGGCCTGAACCTGGGCTCCCACGACTCCTCTTCTTCCTCCTCCTCCGCTTTCACCACCTCTTCGATAACGCTGGGCTTGAGGTCGTATATCTCAACGCGTGACTCATCGCCGCTAAGGTACTTGTCTATGGCGATGGCGCCTCTCCTGCCGGCGGCGATGGCCTCGATGACCATGCCCGGCCCGAAGACGAAGTCGCCGCCGGCGAAGACGCCGGGTACGTTGGTGGCCAGCCGGTTGTCGTCGATGAACAGCCGCTCCCAGCGGGTGCGCTCCAGGGCGCTGTCCGGGGGGAGGAAGGACAGGTCGGGGGCCTGCCCCACCGCGGCGATGACGGTATCGGCCTCGGCGAAGAACTCGGAGCCGGGAACGGGAACGGGGCGGCGGCGGCCGGAGTCGTCGGGCTCGCCGAGCATCATCTGGATGCAGTCGAGGCCGGCCACCTTCCAGTGGTCGTTGACAATTCGGGTGGGGCTGATGAGGAAGTTGACGTTGATGCCCTCGGCCAGTGCCTCGTCGTACTCCACCTCGGTGACGGGCATCTCCTCACGCGAGCGGCGGTAGTAGATGCTGACCTCGTCGGCGCC
>CAYTKL010000155.1:0-4340 GCA_964438305.1 uncultured Dehalococcoidales bacterium
CATTGAAATTGAAGTGAAAGGTGGGTCCTGCCTGCTTGTACTTCAGCTTGCCCTAGGCGCCGTCCCAGACGAAGTTGTAGTCCGCGTCCTTCTCGTACAGATAAAGGAACGCATTGTTTGACTTCCCCGCACCGATCTTATCGTTGGCCGCGTTGTCGGCGGCGAATACCGTCGCAGGTGCCGAGGCAAGCGCAACGGCCAGCAGTACGGTGACTCCCACAATCCATCCTCTCTTCATTATCTACCTCCTTGGCATTCAGTGCATTGGGCTAGCCGGTGAGAGATCTTCTGATCCGCTTTCTGGGGAAGGCCATCACCTCCTTTTGGCCTTGGATCAACTCGCCGGCGGTGCGCCACTTGGCCAGCCAATTCTGTGGAGGCCTGGACCGGCCGGAGCGAGCACCGAATAGCGTCGGGTTATACCCGCAACGCCGGTGTGGACAGCGAGGAAGGTGAAAATGAGGCCTCTCTCGCCGAAAAAAGCCTCATTACAGGACAGTTCATCCCCCTTCTTCGGCAGCCTGGCGATCATGGTCGACAAGTGTCAACGGTAGACCCATGGCTTTGCGCCCCACGGTTTCCCGTGGTTTGCCTTTCTCGGAATCGGGTATTCAGTTGTTGATGCACTCTATGGGTTGCCAGAAGAAACGTCTGCGTTCCCCGTCAACCGCCTACCATTGTCAGGGGTTCTGTCTCACTTCGTCAAGATTGAAAAAGGCACCTTTTCCTGACCTTTCCCACACGTTTCCTCGGTGTCGCTGCCGACTGTGTTGTGAGGGCTTTGCCCCGCACACCATGAGCCCACATCCCCGCCGTTCATGCAGGTGGAGTATGGCAGCCGAGGAGCGCTGGTTCTGAGCCGTGGGCTTGTGAAGCCAGCGTGTTTGATAGTCAGCCAGGGCGGCACGGGGTCGTGCTCACCCTTGTCAGCGTCTCGGCTCGAGTATGTGCTTCGTGAGGACGGGGACGATCTCCAGGACATCGCCCACTATCCCGTAGTCGGCATCGGTGAAGATGGGGGCTTTCTCGTCCTTATTGATAGCGACTATCATCTTCGAGCCACGCAGGCCGACCATGTGCTGGAAAGCGCCGCTTATGCCGAGGGCGAGGTAGAGCCTGGGCCTGACCGTCTTGCCCGAGAGGCCCACCTGGTGTCCGGAAGGCAGCCACCCGTAGTCCACCACGGGCCGGGAGCAGGCAAGCACTCCTCCCAGAGCCCGGGCCAGGTCTTCGGCCAGTTGCAGATTCCCTTTCTCCTTCACTCCTCTCCCGACGGCCACAAGGACGTCCGCTTTGGTGATATCCACCTCGCTGGCCTCGGGCTCGGAGCATCCCTCGAACCGCTTGTACTCGGCCTCCTCATGCACGGGGAGGTCGATTTCCTCGACAATTCCCTTTCCCCGGCCCTCTTCGACGGGGAACACGCCGGGACGGCCGGTCAGTATCACTGTCTCACAGGGAGCGAACGAATAGAGCGCGTTCACCTTGCCGTTGTAGATGGACCGCGTCACCGTGATTGCCCCGTTCTCCATCGCTATGTTGGTGCAGTCGGTGGCCAGTGGGGCGCCCACGTCAACCGCCAGTGCGGGGGCCAGGTCCATCGCGAAGGAGCTGTGGCCCAGTAGCACCAGATTCGGCTTCCTCTCCCTTATGACCGAAGCCAGCGCCTTCTGGTAGGGCTCAGCGAGCGAATGTTCCGGCTTCCCGGTCTTCACCGCCAGGACGCTGTCCGCCCACCGGGCGAGTCGCGGCGCGAAGGCGCTGACATCGCTGGTGACGACCACGGCAAGCAATCCACATCCCGCCTGGTCGGCGAGACGCCTCCCCGTACTGAGCATCTCCAGCGACACGTCGGCCGGTTTCCCGTCTCTGTGTTCGGCGACTACCAGTATTTCGGCCACTCAGATAACCCCCGCCTCTCTCAGGATCGTGGCCAGCCTGGCCGCGGCCTCTTCCGCCGCGCCGGATATCAGCACCGCCCCTTTCCCCGCCGGCGCCAGCTCCAGTCTGGCCAATTCGACCGCGGGCGTCAGCGCCTGGGGCGGCAGGCCCAGCTCGTCGAGCGACATCACGCTCAATTCCTTCTCTCTCGCCTTCCTGACACTGCTGAAGGAAACGTACCTCGGCCGGTTGATCCCGGTCTGGATTGTCAGGAGTGCGGGAAGCCTGAGGGTGTAGAGATCCCTGGCGCCGCCCTCGAGCTCTCGTTCCACGTGGGCCTCACCCTCCTCCACCTGGAGCCTGACCACGAGGGCCGCGTGAGGGATGCCCAGCATCTCGGCAACCATGGGGCCAAGCTGAGCGCTGCCGAAGTCCTCCGATTGCGCGCCGAACATGACCAGGTCGTGGGGCAAGCGGCCGATGAGGGCAGCCAGGGTCCTGGCTGCGGCGGAGCAGTCGATGACGGTCGCATCTTCATCGACCCTTATCGCCCTGTCGGCACCCATGGCGAGCGCCCGTCTGAGGGTATCGTCCCACTCGCCCGGTCCCACCGTGACGGCGGTGACCGTGCCTCCCAGCTTCTGCTTCCACTGCAGCGCTTCCTCCAGGGCGTACTCGTCCCATTCGTTTATTCTGGAGACCAGCGTCCCTCGCTCAATGTCCTTTCCCGAGCCATCGATTTCAACGACATCGACAACCTCCGACGTATCGGGGACCTGTTTCACCGCCACGACTATATCCAAGCATTACCTCCCGCTGAGGAAGAGGGGAAACCCGGTGTGAAGAACGGGCTTCTCAAGAGGAATCCGGTTCGTGATGGGTCAGTGGTCGGCAAGTCAACTCCCTCTTGCCTGGCAAGCCTCACCCACTATCTCGGAGATGTCCATCACCTTGAGCCTGTCGTCGAGGCCTTCAGCCTTGACGGCGTCCTCGAGCATGGTCAGACAGTTGGGACAGGCCGTTGCCACTATGCTGGCTCCAGTGGCACAGGCGTCCCGCACCCTGATTCTTGACGGGCTGTCCTCGCTGCCGCCGAGGAAATCGGTGTAGAAATTGCCCCCGCCGCCGCCGCAGCACAGCGCGTCCGCCCGGTGCCGCTCCATCTCCACCAGCTCCACACCGGGAACGGCGCGCAGCACGTCTCGAGGGGCTTCGTATTCCGCGTTCCATCGACCAAGGAAACAGGGGTCGTGATAGGTAACCTTCGCCTTGAACCCGGAGGAAACATCCAGCTTCCCCGCCCTGACAAGGTCTCGCAGAAGCTGGCTATAGTGCCGCACTTCGAAGGTGCCGTCGAGCCTGGGGTAGTCGTTCTTGATGGCATTGAAGGCGTGCGGTGACAGTGTGACGATCTTGCTGACTCCCAGGTCCTTGAACTGCCGAATGTTCTCCTCGGCGAGCGCCTCGAATAGCCCCTCTTCGCCAAGCTTGCCCACGTCGTTGCCGTCGCAGTTCTCCCTGTCGCCCAGCACACCGAAGGACACGCCGCCCTTCTGCAGCACCCGTCCCAGTGCTCTGGCTACCTGCTGGGCTCTGGTGTCGTATGAGCCCACGCAGCCGACATAGTAGAGGAACTCCTGTCCGTCGTACTCCTGAATACCCGTCCCCTCCATCCACTCGCCTCTCTTCGACCTGGCCGTGCCGTAGGGGTTCCCCTGCCTGTCGACATTCTCCAGGAACTCCTTGACGGCGGACGGGACCGAACCTCTCTCCACCATCGCGCCCTTTGCCGCCACGATCATGTCGACGATGTCATCGCTGAAGGGAAGAGGACATTGCTCGGCGCAGTTCTTGCACGCGGCGCAGGAGTAGACAATCTCACCGAGATGCTCGCTCCAGTCCAGTTCGTCGTTGAGCCACGCCCGTATGAGCCACAGGCGCCCCCCGGTGGAGTAGCTTTCGAGGCGGTATCGGGCATACGCCGGGCAGTTGTTCACCTCGATGAAACTGGTGGGGAACTTGCAGTAGCCGCATCTGAAGCAGCGATGTATGACGTCACTGTACCTGTACTCAGTCAGAGCCATTACGACACCTCCCAGTTGCCCGGGTTCATGATCCCGTTGGGGTCGAGGAGCTTCTTAACCTTCTTCATAAGGCTGAGGGTGTTTGGGTCCATTCTCTCCATGACCGCCTGCTGCCCGTACACACCTGGTTTCCACGGGATTCCTCCCAGTTCGAGGGCGAGGTCATCCGATTCGTAGAGCGCCTCCCTTGCTTCCCTCACGCTGTCTTCGTCCGCTCGATTGAACACGTAGGACCAGGAGAACATCATGGCGTGAGACCTTCCAATGACGCGTCCAAGCAAGGTGTAGGCGATGTTGTGCCGTGCCGAGATCTCAGCGCCCCGGCGGCAGCACTCGGGGTATGTGTCCACCGGCATGATGGCCCCCACGTACTCG
>CAYTKL010000156.1:0-4323 GCA_964438305.1 uncultured Dehalococcoidales bacterium
GAGAGGGCGGGTTATGGCCATCTTCATGGTTACCTTCGCCCTCATGCCGCTGGGGACGTTGCCCATCGGCTACGTGGCTGAGGCTGTCGGGCCGGCGTATGCCGTTAGCGGAGGGGCCGTCCTGGTGCTTGTCTTCATCCTTGCCGTAGCCGTTCTTCGTCCCGCCGTGAGGCGCCTCACCTAGGCCGGGCTTCCTTGACAGTGGCATGGGTGGGGAGTATTC
Source organism: uncultured Dehalococcoidales bacterium (assembly GCA_964438305.1). GTDB lineage: Bacteria > Chloroflexota > Dehalococcoidia > E44-bin15 > E44-bin15 > CAYTKL01. The sequence continues at coordinate 224 of CAYTKL010000156.1, forward strand.
TGCCGCCGTTGGCGATGGACGATCTTGAAGACGGCGCTCCCCTCAAAGAGTCCGGTGCGGATGCCGCCTCCCCGTTCCTATCTCGCGTCACCACCTTCACCTCTCTGAAGAATCGCAACTACCGCTGGTTCTGGCTGAGCATGCTTCTGTCCTTCTCCGCGCTCATGATGCAGAACCTGGCGCGTGCCTGGCTGGTCTACGAACTGACGAGTTCACCCTTTGCCCTGGGTATGGTGAGTGCCGCATGGGGAGTGCCCATGCTGCTGCTGGCGATCTACGGCGGGGCGGTAACCGACCGGGTCAACAAGCGCAACCTCCTCATCATCACCCAGGTGGCCCAGGGGACTGTAACCGCGGTCATCGCCGTGCTTATATGGACCGGGGCCATCGCTCTGTGGCATCTGATGGCTGCGGCCGCGCTGACCGGCGTCATCTTTGCCTTCAACGCGCCGGGGCGCCAGGCGATCATCCCGGAGCTGGTGGGGGGTGGGGAACTGATGAACGCCATCGCCCTGAACTCCATAGGGGTGAACCTCATGCGGATCGGCGCCCCCGCGCTGGCTGGGGTCCTGATTGCTGTCATCGGGGTGGCCGGGGTCTACTTCATTTCGGTGGGCCTCTATGTTGTGGCGGTGGTGACGCTCTTCATGGTCTCGGCCTCGGCAAGCGTGGCGGCTGGAGCCACTACCTCGGTGACGGCGGACGCACTGGAAGGACTGAGATACATCGGAAGGCATCGGGTGCTTCTGTCCCTTCTGGCGGTGGCCTTCGTATCGGTACTCATCGCCATGCCCTATATGCAGCTCATGCCTGCCTTCGTTGTCGACGTCCTCGATGCCGGCGCTCCGGGCTTGGGGTGGCTGTCGGCCTGTGGCGGGACCGGCGCGCTGGCCGGCGCTCTGGTCATCGCTTCTCTTGGCGACTTCAAGAAGAAGGGACGACTGATGCTGGTGGTCGCTTTCGGATTCGGTGCAATGCTGGCCGTGTTCGCCCTCTCGAGGACTCTTGCAGTTGCATTAGTGCTGATCTTCGGTGTAGGCTTAGCCAACAACGGCTATCTGGTGGTGAACAACACGCTGGTTCAGACCAGCGTCCCTGACTGGGTGCGAGGGAGGGTGATGAGCCTATACTCGATGACATTCGCTCTGCCCTTTCTGGGGGCACTGGCGGTGGGGGCAATAGCCGAGGAGATAGGGGTTCCCATGGTCATAGCGGGCTGCGGCGCGGTCGTCGCCCTGTTCGTGCTGGCGATAGGTATCTTTCAGCCCAGCCTGAGACGGCTGGAGTAGGGCGAAGGGGGCGTCACGGTGCTACAGAAGGTCTCTCTTGGCGTCAAAGACATCGACAAGTACAGGATGCTTGTCTGCAGTGAGCTGGTGGACGAGATTGTGGCGCTGGGGAATAGCCTCAGGGGACTCAGGGTGTGCCACATCAACTCCACCCCTTTTGGAGGGGGAGTGGCCGAGCTTCTCTCCTCACAGATCCCGCTCATGAGAGGCGTGGGGATTGAAGCTGACTGGCAGATTATTCGGGGCGACCGCCGTTTCTTCACCATCACCAAATCGTTGCACAACGCTCTGCAGGGACAGCCGTATCCTCTCATCGAAATGGAGGCAACGCAAAGGACCTACAAGTCCAACAACCTGGCAAACGCCAGGGAGCTGGACCCCGCCTATGACGTCTTCATTGTCAATGACCCTCAGCCGGCAGCGTTGCGCCATTTCTCCGACATTCCCGGCGCCAAGTGGATATGGCGCTGCCATGTCGACAGCTCCGAGCCGGACAGCACCACGTGGCAATTCCTGCGCCCGTTCGTGGAGGCGTACGATGCCGCCGTCTTCACCTTGGACGCCTTTGCCCCTTCCGACCTCAGGGTCCCCGTGTTGGAGTTCATACCTCCGGCGATAGACCCCATCAACAGCAAGAACATGTCTTTGCCCTCCGAGCTGTGGCGGGAGATGCTCGACAACCTCGGCATCGACAAGAGCCGGCCGCTTACGGCGCAGATCTCTCGCTTCGACCCGTGGAAAGACCCCTTTGGGGTAATGGAGGCCTACCGCCTAGTGAAGAAGAGGGTTCCCGGTCTTCAGCTCGCTCTGGTCACCTGCTTTGCCGGCGACGACCCTGAGGCGTGGGACATCTACGGGGCGGTCAACGAGGAAGCGGAGAAGGACCCCGACATCCATATCCTCTCCAACCTCACCGGCGTGGGCAACATGGAAGTGAACGCCTTTCAGACGGCGAGCGCCGTGGTGATCCAGAAGTCGATCAAGGAGGGGTTCGGCCTGGTGGTCGCTGAGTCGCTGTGGAAAGGGACACCGGTGGTGGCGGGAAACACCGGGGGTATCCCCATGCAGATGGAAGGCGGCCTGAGCGAGTTCCTGGTGAACAGCATCGAAGAATGCGCTGACAAGGTGGCCTACCTGCTGGAGCACCCCGAGTTCGCCGGGGAACTGGGCAGGGAGGGGAAGGAGCACATCAGGCGCCGTTTCCTCATGCCGAGGCTGCTTCGCGATGAGCTTCGGCTTGTCAAGACTCTGGTTGAGGGATAGTCGCCTCACCCAGGTCGAGGTCCTCTTCCTCTTCAACCGCGGCTTCACGCCCGGGAATGGGGAGCACAGGCTCGACCTTATCCTTCCTTCGCTTCCTCATCGCGGGGAGGGAATCAATGGTCTCCCTCAATCGCGACAGCCCCTTCTTGTCGCGGGCGCTCAGGTGCACCACCAGCCCGGTGACTCCTGTCTCCCGGATCTCCTTGAGAGCCTCCTTGGACACATCAAGTGGTACTCGGGCAATCAGCGGCTTGTGCACCAGGTTCGCCAGACGCTGGCAGACCATCAACCGATGGACCGATAGCGTGGGGTCGCCGCCGACGAGGACCGCGTCGATGGGTAGCTTGTCGATGGCTCTCAACATGCCGTCGGCCGTGTCTGGCTCTATCTCCATGACCTTGCCCAAATCCTCCTCGCCAAGCACCGATGAGGGCGCCGTAGCGGGCTCGAAGACAAGAAAGTCGCATCCCATGTCCTTGAGCTGGGTAAGTTCTTCCTGCGTCCCCTTGTCCAGGGACACGCCCCAGGGGGACTCTCCCAGACCATCCACCACTTGACTCTCCGCCTTGGCCAGCAGCACGGCGTCAACGCTCGCTTTGTCGTCCGGGGCGGCGCCGGCATCTCCTTCGGCCAGGGCGACTATCAGCATCATGGCCGAGCCCTGCTGCGTTGCGGTAGACGACGCTCCTCTGAAGCCCAACGGCTGGGGGCTGCCTTGAGAGGCTTGACGCAGTTTCTCCACGAGTTTGCTCACGTTTCCCCCCTACACAAGGTGATAGTGGATTACAGACCAACGATCGGGCCCGTTGCGCTGTGCGACAAACGGTTCGATTCCATCGTTGAGGCCATCACCCATTCTATAGGTTTTGACGACCCACTTCAACGGCATACCTCGGGTCTTGCCTGGCATGCTGTCGGAGCAGTCCTGGGAAGCGGAGCCGTGCCGGGGGCTGGAGGCGAGGCGGCAGCACTGTTGTATACGAGCAGGGGTTGACAGTGCGTTCAGCGCTGTGGTATAATCCCCCGTCAGTTTTCTGGCTGCTGTATTGTGGTCTGGTCGTTGTCACCAGGCCCCCACCATAATGCGTTAAGCATTCACGCTGGTTCTAGCTTAGGACTTCTCTGTCGAGCGGGGGCAAAGAAGCGGAGCCTGGAAGTGGTTGCTTGGGTTCCGTGGAGCCAGTAGCGAAACCGACCGCGAGGTCGGTTTTTTTGTTTTTTCTGGTGGAGGTTGACTAGAGAAAGATTCGTTTGGAGGAGAACAAAATAGTGACCCCGCGTGAGGTGGTGACTCACCGGGGCCATGGCATCAGGCGCACGCAGCACCCGTATACGCAGCTAAAGATAACATAAAGTTGGCTGCATGTCAAGTGGGCCAGCCGTGCTGTCTGGTAATAGCATGGTTGGCCTTTTTTGTCACAGCGCTGGTGCCGCCGGAATGCAGGTTGGAGGTGGGGATGGAGAGAACAAGGAGAAAGAAGGTGACTGGTGTGAAGAGGAACGCGATACTGCCGTTCATGGTGGTGCTGTCGCTGGTGCTGTCGCTGG
>CAYTKL010000157.1:0-4316 GCA_964438305.1 uncultured Dehalococcoidales bacterium
GTTTCGACTTTCACCGGACTGGCTACAGTGATTGGCTGGACATCGTGGGAGGTGATGTGGCGGGGAGACTGGGCCGGGATGGAGGAGAGGGAGAGGGACTCCAATACGATATACAGCACGCTGGACAACGAGGAGGCAATGACTCTGCTCAACAAGTATGATGTGGAATACGTTTACGTGGGAGGCGTTGAGCAGGAGAAATACGAGACTGAGGGGTTGCAGAAGTTCGCTTCACGGCCGGAGGTGTACCAGGTGGTGTACGAAGCGGAAGGGGTCACCATCTACGAGGTGAAAGGGGAGTAGTGGAACGCTCGGAAAGGGCAATCGCGGTGCTGGGGCGCCACTTGCGCCCGTATCTAAACTGGGAGGTAGCCGCGTATGTGTTTCTCTTCGCTGTCTCCCTGGTGATGCGCCTGTGGGACCTGGGCGCTCGTGGGGTCTCTCACGATGAGAGCCTCCACGGCATCTACAGTTGGTACCTGGCCAACGGCAATGGCTATCATCACAACCCGATGATGCACGGCCCGTTCCTGTTCCACGGCACGGCCGTCAACTTCCTCGTCTTTGGCGATAGCGACGTCACCATGCGCTTGCTTCCCGCGGTGTTTGGCGCGGTACTGGTGGTGCTACCCTACTTCCTGCGCCGCCAGCTCGGCAGGTGGGGCAGTCTGTGCGTGGCAGTGTTGCTTGCCTTCTCTCCCGGGCTGCTGTACTTCAGCCGCTATGCCCGGAACGACATCTTCATCGCCATGTGGAGCCTCCTGCTCCTCATCTTCATGTGGCGCTTCTTCGAGGCGCGGAAGGCACGCTACCTCTATCTGGGTGCTGCCGTACTGAGCCTCAGCTTCTGCACCAAGGAGACGAGCTACATCACCGCCGCCACATTCGCTCTTCTCCTGTTCGTCGCTACGGCACGGGAGCTTGTGGGCCGGGCGAGGAAGAGATTCGACCTGAAAGACCTGTCGGCGTCTGCCGAGTACTTCGTCCTCATCGCTACCCTGGCGCTTCCCCTCTACTCGGCATTCATCCAGATAGTCCCCGGGGTCGACCTGCCCAGTGGCCTTCACTGGCTGAAGGTCCTCGTTGTGATAGTGCTCTTCGTCATCTGTGCGGCGATCGGGATTCGCTGGAACTGGCGACGCTGGTTGTGGTGCGCCCTTATCTTCTATGGTGCTTTCGCTCTCCTCTACACCTCCTTCTTCACCAACCCGTCGGGCTTCGCCAGCGGCCTGTGGAACTCGGTTGACTACTGGGTGGAACAGCAGGATGTGGCAAGAGGAGGGCAACCGTGGTTCTACTATCTGGCCATCCTTCCCATCTACGAGTTCCTGCCCCTGCTCTTCGGCTCCGTGGGCGCTATCTACTACGCCATAAAGGGGAGTCTCTTCTCCCGCTTCCTGATTGGCTGGGGACTGTTGAGCGTAGTCCTCTATTCTTACTCGGCGGAGAAGATGCCGTGGAACTACCTCCATATTGCTCTCCCCGCCATTGTCCTCGGCGGCATGTTCATCGTTCGTTTGCTGCAAGCCTTCGACTGGGAGGGAGCGAAGGCCTGGGCGGTAAGGGGCGCCACAATACTGGTCTTGCTTCTCCTCTTTCCGTTCACTGTGTATGGTGCAGTCCAGGCGAGCTACGACAAGAGCGATGACACTCCTCAGATGCTGGTGTACGCCGGGATATCCTATGACGTGCCGGCGGCCGCGGCCGAGATCGACGAGCTTGCGGAGCAACGTGGGGAGGGAGAGGAGATGAGCATCACCGTGGACACCCCGTTCACGTGGCCGTGGTACTGGTATCTGAGGGACTACAAACGTGTTGGCTATGACAATCTTGCCTCCATCAAGGAGCCTCCCAACGGAACGGTTGTCCTCGTCGAACTCAGTCACGAGTCCGCGGTGCAGCCCTATCTGGAGGGCTACAGCGAGCAGCGGAGGTTTCGCGAGCTGCTGTGGTTCCCCGAGGAGTACCGGGACTTCGACCTGGGCTGGTGGTGGCGCTACTTCCTGCATCGAGAGACGAGGGGACCCTACTGGTCCTCGGAGGGCATCTCCTACTTCCCTGCGGGCTCTCCTTGAGCAGGCGCATCGACTCGAGTTCAGTTCGTCCCCCGTCTCCTTGCCGGTCAACGGACCTGGTGGAGTCATGTGACCGCAGCCCGGGACGCGCTATCGGGTGCGGCGTAGTCGTGGTTGACGCTCGATCTCGAAGCTGGGGGTTGATTGCCCGGGGGAGTCGCCGTGCAAATGCGCACTATGGACAAGAAGACTCTGCTGCTGTACGTGCTGTTCGGGCTCCTCGTTGTCGGGGTCCTGTTCAAGTACTCTCCCGCGTGCGTGGAGGTCCCTGGCAGGGATTCCGGACTGTTCCTCTACGCTGGTGACCGGGTACTGAATGGAGGAGTCCCCTACCTTGGCTTTTGGGACCACAAGCCACCGCTGATCTATTTCATCGATGCTTTCGGCCTTCTCGTTGGAGGAGGCTCCATCTGGGGTGTTTGGCTTCTCGAGTTCGTGGCAGTCTACTCCGCTGCGCTGGTGGGATTCGTGCTCATGAGGCCGGCGTTTGGAGTGCTGCCTGCGTTTCTGGCCACAGTGACATGGGTTCTCAGCATCAGTCTCGTGTTGACGGGTGGCAACTTCACCGAGGAGTTTGCACTCCCCTTGCTGTTCGCCGCCCTGTACCTGTTCTGGCGATCGGTTGAACAGGGCTCCTGCGGTTGGCGCGGGTTCCTGATCGGGGCGCTGTCGGCAGTGTGCCTCTTGCTGAAACCGAACATGGTCAGCATACCGCTGTCGATAGTCATTGTCTTGCTGGTCACCGGGGTGCTATCGCGCCGCTGGCGCAGGACCGCGGTGGACCTGTCCCTGGTTCTTGCTGGTGGGGCAGTCGTCATTCTCGTCGGTGTGGTATACCTTGCAGCGAACAACGCGCTGGGAGCATTCGTCGACCAGGTTATCGGGTACAATCTCGTCTACCCGGCGGCATCGCTCAGGTCGAAAGCGGAGAGCGTGCTTGCCGGTCTGTACCTCCTGTCCGGGTCAGGCATCTCGGTGATTGCAGCGGCGGCCTGGGTCGCCGGGATTGTCCTTGTGTGGCGCCGCAGCCGCAAAGTCGAGGGTATGAAGCCGCTGCTCTACGTGGCACTGATTGGCCTGCCAATTGAGTTGCTGCTTTGCGCCATACCGGGTAGAAGGTTCGGGCACTACTATGTCGCGTGGCTTCCCCTTCTCGCCCTTCTTGTGGCCTTCTTCACCTACGGTGTCATGGCGACCTGGTCCGATCATCGGCGAGTGTTTGAGATAGGGAAGGTGGTGGTAACGCGGGTGGGCATATGTCTGTTTGCCCTGCTCATCGCCATGAGTATGCTGCCGCTACTATCGGCGAGCCACCAGACTGCGAGTTGCATCGCCGGCCGCGGCGAAGAAGGGGAGTTGGCAACGTGGTCTCAGTCCGCCGAGTACATCACTGAGCACACGGTGGAAAGCGACTACGTGCTGGTGTGGGGGGCGGAAACGGTTGTCAACTTCCTGGCGCACCGGCAGGCCCCCACCCGCTACGTGTATCAGTGGCCGTTGTATCACCCCCGCTATGCCAATGAAGATATCACTAACGAGTTCCTTGGCGATATCATGTTGAACAAGCCTGCATTGATCGTCGATACCTCGCCAACCAGCACACCAGTACCTCCGCTGGACAGCATTGCGAGGCAGGAGTGGGCATATGACCACCCGTACCTGCCCGAGATGGATGAGGTATTCGAATACATCGCCTCCAACTATCGCTTCGTCGGCGCTGTCGGGCCCGGCCAGTGGCTGGTCTACAGATACACCGGAGAGGATGCAGCCGACCGCTGAGGCACGGGCTGGCGGCGGTCGATGGTAGTGGACTGGGCATGAAGTGCTATGGTATCTTCGGACTCGTGACTGATTGCCCGACGCGGTGGGAGTGCAAATGCGCAATGTAGACAAGTGGACGGTACTGCTGTACGTGGCGATGGGGCTCCTCGTCGCAGTGGTGTTGGTCCAGTACGCTCCCGCATGCGCCAAGGTCCCGGGACGAGACGCGGGAGTGTTCCTCTACATTGGCGACCGGATACTGAATGGAGGAATCCCGTACCTTGACGTTTGGGACCACAAGCCACCGGTGATCTACTTCATCAATGCTTTCGGCCTTCTCGTTGGAGGAGGCTCCGTCTGGGGTGTATGGCTGCTCGAGTTCGTGGCACTCTATTCCGCTGCCCTGGTGTGGTTCCCGTAGGCCTGCAGGATGTCAATGCTGAGCACCCAGACAACTGTTGCCACCGTCGCTGGCAGCAC
>CAYTKL010000158.1:0-4307 GCA_964438305.1 uncultured Dehalococcoidales bacterium
GCCAGGACAATGACTACGTCTTCAGGGAGTTGCTGAAGCTGTCCGACGAGGAGATCGCTCCTGGAGGAGGAGCAGGTCATCTACTAGGTGACCGCTGACGGAAGGCCTCAGGCAATGTCAGGCTTGTAGACCCTGTTGACCCAACACTGGTGGGCGAACGCAGTTCTCCACTCGGGGTCCACGAAACCGACCGAGGCCAGTATTCGCTCGCATTCTTCCTTGGGCAACAGCAGGTAGGTCCCTCGCTCGCCCTTCCTCTCGATTTGCCGCGTGTACTTGAATATCTTGTAAGCCGCCACTGGAACGGGGACCCGATACCTGACCCAGCGCACCGGATTCACGATGTGCTTCAGCAACAACAGCAACCCCGTCACGTTGCTCACGTTCTCTCTCGGTATGCTCCAGACGAAATGGCCGCCCGGCTTCAATAACCGGAACATCTCCTGAAGGACTCCTTCGAGGGCCTCACTGCCTCGCCGACCTTCAAACTCAAGGAGGAAGGTGAGAACGTGATTCCCGATAATCCCGTCGAAGAAATTGTCCGGAAAAGCCAGTGGCTGCTGCAGGTCGGCGTAGATAAGCTTGATCGGGGGACCGTCGTTGAATTGACCGAGCTTCGTCATTGCGCCGGCGAGGAAGATGTCGGCCGCCCAGATACCTTTTACCTTCCCTCCCGATTTCCGCCAGATGAGCTCGGTCATGGCTAGCTGTCCGCACCCCGCGTCAAGCCACACGTCACCTTCTCGAGGGTCAATCAGTTGCTGTGTCTTCGCCTTCAGGTCCTGGTAGAGAGCTCCCTCCATGTATGGACGACCATACTTGGTGATCATGAACCCATCCCATTTCCCCCAGAACTCCAGTTCACCTTTCCACGACAGAAGCCTCTCTCGGATGTCCCCATCGAGAGAGGGGTTTCGAGCGAGGAACTCCTCGATGAGTCCCGGGTCCACCTGTGCTTCCTCCGCCACCCCAAGCACCTTGCGAAGACCGACCGACACTAAGCTCACCTCCTGCCCGCGTGCCCCGCTGGCCCAGCACGCTGATGTCAAGCCACTATATCACATGCGACTGGTCGGAGTCCAGGGGCGCTACAACAGCGTGCGCCCGCAAGCACACGCTCCACATTTCGCTGCCGAAGTGCTTCGGGTCATGCGCACACGCCTGGCAAATTGACCGAACGTACGCTCGTGCAATATAATTCAGATAGGAAAGGAGTCTGAAACGTCTGCATGAGTTCTAAAGCGCTTGATGGTTTGAAGGTTGTTGAATGGAGTGAGTTTGTTTCCGGCCCCTACTGCGGCAAGCTACTCGCCGACCTGGGAGCCGAAGTGGTCAAGGTTGAGAAGCCCGGGGTGGGCGACAGGGCAAGGAGTTATGGGCCATTCCCCGACGACATACCGCATCCTGAGAAGAGCGGCCTGTTTCTGTATCTGAACACCAACAAGCTGGGAGTGACTCTCAACGTCAGAAACGCGAGAGGCGCAGGTGTTTTCCAGGAGCTGGTGAAGTGGGCGGACGTAGTCGTGGAGAACCAGCCGCTGGCCGACGTTGAAGAGCTGGGGTTGGGCTGGGAGAAGCTCAGGAGCCTCAATCCCAGACTGGTCATGACCTCTATTACCCCTTTCGGGCAGAGCGGGCCGTATCGTGACTACACGGCATGCGACCTCAACGTCTTTCACTCCAGTGGACTGGCCTTTGTCAACCCCTCCGACGGTGTGGACGACGCCGAGCAGCAGCCGCCCCTGAAGGGACCGCTGCACCTTGGCGACCTGACGGCTGGACTCACCGCCTCCATTGCCACCATGTCCGCTGTCTTCGCCGGTGACCTGGCGGGCGAAGGCCAGCACGTTGACGTATCTGAGCAGGAAGCCCTGGCCTCGATAATGCGCCGCGAGTTCGCCGTCCACACCATGGAAGGCATAGAATGGACAAGGCCAAAAGGCAGTATGCCCGGACTGACAACGTCGGACATATACCGCTGCAGTGATGGGCTGGTCTATCTCGCCTGCGGCCAGGACAGGATGTGGGACGGTTGGATCGATGCTATGGGCAACCCCGAGTGGGCGTTTACCGAGCTTTTCCAGGACCGCGTCTCGCGGCGAGAGAACTGGGATGCGGTGAAGGCCCTCATCGAAGAGTGGACCATGGAACGGACCAGGGAAGAGGTTGCCGACGCCGCTGACGCAAGGCGTGTTCCCTGCCGGCCGCTCAACACGGTGGAGGACGTGGTCCATTCGAAGCTCATGGCTGCTCGAGACTACTTCGAAGAGGTCGACCATAGAGAGGCAGGCCAAGTCACCTTACCCGGTGCCCCTTACATACTGTCCAGGACCCCGTGGAACATAGGACGCCCCGCTCCCCTCCTGGGCGAGCACAACGAGGAGGTCTACTGCTCACGGCTTGGCTACACCAGGGAAGACCTGGGCAGGCTGAGGGCGGACGGGGCAATCTAGCTGCCGGCAAGAATATCAGGAGGTAAGAAAGGCTTGGATAAGCTTCCGTTAGAAGGCATTAGAGTAACAGATTTCACCGCCATCTGGGCTGGCGCGCACATAACCCAGTGGTTGGGTGTTATGGGGGCGGATGTCATCAAGATTGAGAGCAACCTGCGTCCCGACGGCACACGCGTTTCCTGGCGTCCCGGCCGCAACCCGAACTCGACCATCACCGCCGAGTTCGCCTGCCTCAACTACGGCAAGAAAGCGTGCACCCTCAATATGACCCTCCCCAGGGCCAGGGAGCTGGCCAAGGAACTCATCGCCGTGAGCGACGTCGTGGCGGAGAACTTCGGCGGGGCAGTGATGGACCGGTGGGGAATGGGCTACGCCGACCTGGTCAAGATCAAGCCGGACATCATCATGTACTCGGGGTCGGGGTTCGGAAGGACCGGCCCGTACAAGGAGCTCCCCGCCTTCGCCGGGATCGTGGAGTCCTTTGGCGGCTTGCTGTCTCTCAACGGCTATCCCGGTGGTGAGCCCTCGCCGATGTGCACCCGAGGGTTTGCCGACATACTGGCGGCCGACCATGGCACATTCGCCATTCTCGCCGCCCTGTACCATCGCTCGCGCACAGGGCATGGACAGTACATAGACCTCTCGATGAGCCAGGTGGTAACCGCGGTCATCCCTGAGGCCGTTATCGACTATACCATGAACGGCAGGGTACGGGGGCCCCAGGGCAACCACGATAGCACTATGGCCCCGCACGGCTGCTACCGCTGCCGCGGCGATGATGAGTGGGTCACCATCGCTGTCTCGGGCGACGACGATTGGAGGGCGTTCTGTGACGCCATCGGAAACCCCGAATGGACCGCAGACGCACGGTTCCGTGACGGCGTCAACCGGCGCAGGAACCAGGACGAACTGGACCGGCTGGTTCAGGAATGGACGAGGAATCACACTCACCACGAGGCGACAGAGAAACTGCAGAGAGCCGGAGTAATGGCGGTAGCCACCGTCAACGTTGCGCAGGGCGTACGAGACCGCCACCTCAACGCAAGAGGCTTCTTCAAGGACATGGACTACCCCGGGGAAGGCAACCTGCGTCTGGCCGGTATGCCGTGGAGACTGAGCGACGTACCAGACGGCAACTACCAGCGACCTCCTGCACTCGGGGAACACAACGACTACGTTTTCAAAGAGCTGCTGAAGATGTCCGACGAGGAGATAGCCCGGTTGCAGGAGGAAGAGGTCATCTACTAGAAGCGTCCGGGCGCGTTGGGACATCTCCGGCCGGGCACGGCGGGCAGCGCTCCCGTGACCCGGTGAGGCCTGGGGGACGGAATGGGAAGAACACTGCTTCATGCCTGCTGCGCTCCCTGCGCCACCTACACAGTCAACCGGCTCAGGGAGGAGGGGTTCGACGTGACCGCCTTCTGGTACAACCCCAACATCCATCCTTTCACCGAGCATCGCCATCGCCTCGAGTCAATGCGGGCTTTCGCTGAGGCAGTAGACCTGCCCCTGCTGGTCGCCGACGGCTACGATATGCTCGACTACTTCCGCGCGGTAGTGGGGCACGAGGGCGAGCGGTGCGGCGACTGCTTCCGCATGCGCCTTGACAGGACCGCCACGGTCGCCAGTGAAAACGGCTTCGCGCTCTTCACTACAACCCTGCTCATCAGCCCGTATCAGAAGCATGAGCTGCTGCGGCAGACCGGCGAAGCAGTGGCCAGGGAGACAGGAATCGAGTTCCACTACGAGGACTTCAGAACCGGATTCAGAGAGAGCCAGCGTCTCTCACGGGAGATGGACCTGTATCATCAGAAGTACTGCGGCTGCATCTACAGCGAGTGGGAACGCTTCGGC
>CAYTKL010000159.1:0-4303 GCA_964438305.1 uncultured Dehalococcoidales bacterium
GACAGCGACCAGGTCTGCGCAAGGGCGTTCCTCATCCATGGTCATCACCCTGGCATTGCACAGGATGACGTCTGCGGAAGTGTCGTGGTTCATGCCGTTCGCTGTCAAGAGATTGCCCGCCTCACCAGTTGCAGGTCTTGAGATGGCACCTCTGCGCTTTCCCTGTGTCGTATCGAAGCAACGCCGGGGGGCAGCCCTATCCAAGTATCCAAGATACCTTAGCCTCCAGCAGGTTCGAGGGTCCCATGTTGCGCGCAGCTACTTCCGGAGGAACTCGTTGGCGGTCTTGATGGCTTGCTGTATGAGGTCGGCTGCCACGCCCACGTTGAACACCAGGTCACCAACCTGGACCCGCCTTTGCTCCGGGGACAGCTCCTGTCCGTGCAGCCTCACTCCCCGGCGCGCCGTTTTGACGAAGGTATCCAGGCCTTTCTCGTACGCTCGCTTCGCGTCCCGCAACTCCTTCACCCTGGGTGCGGGGACCTTCTTCATCGCCGCCAGCACCGGCGGCAGCTTTTCCACCGCCTCGGCATAGTCGTCGAGTCCGGCGGCCGGATTCCCGTTGGCATCGACCCGACAGAGTGTGGCTATTATCGGTGCTATCTGCTCCTGCAAAAGGGGTAGCGCCTGCAACCACTCAACCTGCTGTGTTGGCTCTACCTCATCCATTTGGATGCCCCCTCTTCGATGCGTTCTCGCGTCAGCCGGCGCCAGCCGTTTGAATCACGGGCTATCGATGCGGAAGTACCAGTTGTAGGTTCTCCTCATCCCCTCGGCAAACGGCAGGAACGTGTAGCCCAGTATCCCCTGGAGCAGCGACCCGGAGTAGATGAGTTGCTCCTCCAGAGGAAAAGGCAAGGGTATCCTCAGTGCGTCTATGTCCGCGATGGACATCCGCTGCACGTCGAATTTCCTCGAGGCTATCTCCTCCAGGACCTCGATGAGCAGGTCATACGAAACCAGCTCCTCGGAGGCCACGTTGAACGCCCCATTGAAGACCTTCTCGTTGCCGAGACAGGCGATACAGATACTGGCCACGTCCCACACGGAGACCACGGAGAAACGCACCTGCGGAGCAGGAGGCACGACTATCGGCTTGTTCTCCGCGATGAGGTCGAAGAAGTAGGACTCCCTCGGTGCGTAGTTGTACTTCCCGTAGATGAAGGCGGGACGCAGGGAGGTATGGGCGATGCCTCTCTCCTCGCAGACCTCCTTCAGCTTGAGCTCGGTCAGCCACTTCTTGTAGGCGTAGTCCCCGTGCGGCCCGGGCAGCGGGCCGGTCAGCTTGGCCGTATCCTCCGTCATCGGGAGGTCCGGCGAGTTCTCATAGACCGTGGCGGTGCTGATGTATATGTACTGCTGCACCGAGCCGGGAAGGTTGTAGACCAGCAGGTCGATGTCGTCGGGCTCGTAGGCGCAGAAATCGACCACCGCGTGCCACTCCAGGTCGGGCACCAGCCCCCCTATGGAGAAGGCGTCGTGGCGGTCGCACACTATCTCCTCCACCCCATCGAGGTTGAGCGGCGCATTCCCGCGGTTCATCACGTGTATGGAGTAGTCGCTGTGGTTCGTCAGTTCCTCGACGAAGACCCTGCCGAGGAAATAGCTTCCCCCTATGATGAGCACGTCCTTCATCGCCCTTTCGTCTCCTTTCGACCAGTGCGTGGCAGCGGGACGCTTCGAGCTCAGTCCAGCCACACGTCCTGGCTTCTCAACTCGGGGTCCTGTATCTTCGCCTGGATGAGAGGCCCGTGGTCCAGCAGGAAGTCGCTCGCCGAGTCGCTCAACCCCTCGCGGCGAAGCTCATCGACGATGAGCGCGCAGGTCTCCTCGATGAGGCGGCTCTTCTTCTGGTACATGTCTTCCATCAGGTCGGACTCGTGGGTGTCGACGAGAGCCGACAGGAGGTCATGCACCGGCTCCCCGAGAATGGGCAGCGGCTTCATGGCACGGTGCATCCACTTGTAGAAGGGTCTGTAAATGCGGTTCAGCAGGAAGACCAGCGAGACGACGTTGGAGCAGAACATGGCCTCGGCGATATGGGCGGCCACATGCTCCTCGCGCTTGACACAGCGCAGTAGGTTGTACTGCCCCGACTGGGCGATCGTCATGCAGCGCGCCGCCATCTTCTTCAATCGGACGTCCTCCGGGTAGAAACCGGTAAGGGCTTCCCTGAAGGCGGTGAACTCGCCCAGCGGGTCGACAAACACTTTTCCGTTGGTGCAGGCCGCCAGGATCTCCTCCGGTATCGCCCGCCACTCCCAGTTCTCCGCCGGAACGTGGTCGAAGCCGATGAAGCGCCGGTAGAACTGGCCGATCTCGAAAACGCCGACCCGGCCCGCGCCCCAGTCGCTCGCCCGCCTGCGGCCGAAGCCCTCGAACTCGGCGGGCAGTCTCTCGAACTCCTCCTGAAGCGCAGCGCCGATCTGGTCGTAGTCCCCCTGGTTCAGCCACAGGCAGAAGTCCGCTCCCCAGTCGTGGTCCCGCGAGATCTCGTCATCGAAGCCATAGCACTCCGAACCATCCCCCACCAGGCCGGCGGCGATCCTGTCCCGGTACTCGCCAAACTCTTCCTCTATCATCGGAGCGCCGTATGCCAGGAAATACCGCTCGGAAAGCTCCAGACCCTTCACTGTTCGGCCTCCTTGCTGTGGCCGCGCAGTTCCCGCGCCTTGGCCACATCGCCCGTCCTCTCGTACAATGCCGCCAGGTTGTCCACATTGTCAACATAGTCGGGATGCTGCTCGCCGAGGACGCGGCGGCGTATGTCCAGTGAACGGCGGTAGGACTGCTCCGCCTTCACCACGTCGCCCGAGGTCTCGTATACCGCCGCCAGGCTGCTGAGGGCGCTGGCGTAGTTGGGGTGCTCCGCACCCCATATACTGTCGCACACCTGCAGCACCTGAAGGTAGCGCTGCTCCGCCTCGCCGTACTCGCCCCTGGCGTAGTGCAGCCCGGCCAGGTTGTTGAGCGCCGAGGCGTAGAGCGGATGCTCCGTGCCCACCGTCGCGGCATACACGTCCAGGGCCTGCTCAAGCGCGTCCCCGGCCTTCTGCAGGTCGCCCTTCGCCGTATAGGTCGCCGCCAGATTGCACAGGCTGGTGGCGTAGGCAACGTCGTTCTCCCCGCGGGTGCGGCGTCCGATATCGAGGGCCCGGAGCTGCAGTCCCTCCGCCTTGTCGTAGTCGCCCATGTCCTGGTACAGCAGCGCCAGGTTGTTCAGATTGCTGGCGTAGAGGAAATGCTCCTCCCCCAACGTGCTGCCGTAGATGTCCCACGCCTGAAGGAAAAGCTGCTCGGCTTTGGAGTAGTCTCCCGTCAGGCGATACAGACCGGCGAGGTTGTTCACACAGGTGGCGTAGTCGGGGTGCTCTTCGCCCCTGACCCTGCCGATGACCTTCATCGCCTGGAGGAACGAAGACTCGGCCTTGCCATACTCGCCGGTGGCGCGGTAGAGCGCCCCCAGGTCGTTGAGGATGGTGGCATACTCGGGGTCGTCCTCGCCATACTCCTCACGGGTGAGGTCGAGCACCTTCAGCAGCAGAGGCTCGACCTCCCTGTATTGCCCCTCACGGCTGAGCCTGGCGACCTCCCTGTTCAGTTCCTCCAGCTTTGGGTCCACGACATTGCCTCCCGTCCGCAGCCTTCAGCCCACCAGGGCTCGCCACAGACATTGCTGACCGGTGGGAGCATGCGCCCTTGCCGGGCCTGGAGCAGATGCTCCAGGCTACCCACTACCCGCTCCGGGGCTCACGGACCGATCTCGCCATACTCGGTCCAGGCGAGCACCGTTCGGAGTCCGACTTCCGTGTTCAGTATATCGCGGATTCGCTCAATCTCGTCGTCACTTGGGGGCGAGATGTGGCTCCTGTAGTCGGCGCGGTACCTCAGCACGCCCACCTGCAGCAGCGGGTTGATATCCCGCACGCGCTCGCCGATACGCACCACCTCGCCCGGCGGGATGAGCTGCGCGTTGTACGGGATGCCAATACCGATGAACACCCTGTCGCCGTACTTCCCCGCGAGGTAGCGCACCGCCTCCCAGGCGCTGTCCCGGTAGCGTTCGGCAAGGGGCCTGTCCTTCACACCGGTCACGCGCATGAAGGTATCCGTCTCCAGCCCCTTGAGGTCTATCCCGATATCGGTCATGCCGGCGTCCACCAGTTCGTCGATGTAGTCGTGGGTCAGCAAGGAGCCGTTGGTCTGAACGTGGAAACGGGCCTGCGGGTCCGGATTGAGCTTTTTGATCTCTCCTATGAACTGCACCAGCCAGGGACGGTTCAGGGTGCACTCACCGCCCGAA
>CAYTKL010000160.1:0-4217 GCA_964438305.1 uncultured Dehalococcoidales bacterium
GATGAAGGTATAATTGAAAGTGAAGCAAGGAGGAGACAATGGCCGGAACGGGTAAAGTGGAACTGAAGGTGAAGGATGGCATAGCGACGATTACCTTGAACCGCCCCGAGGTGCTCAACGCGTTGAACGCAGACATGTGGCGGGGGCTGGAAGACGCCGCCGTCGCCATTGCTCACAACACCGAGGTGCGGGTGGCGATTCTCCACGGAGCGGGGGACCGCGCCTTCTCGGCGGGCCTGGACCTGAAGGCGGCAGCTCGCGGCGAGGGGTTCCCTGCGCGGGACGTGCGTGCCGGTGCCGACTCGCTCACCGCTGTCAAGCACTACATAACCATCTACCAGGAGCTCGCGGTGCCTGTCATAGCGGCGATTCACGGCTACTGCATGGGGGGCGCATGCCAACTGGCGGTGGCCTGTGATATCAGGATTGCCTCCGACGATGCGATACTTGCCATCCCCGAGGCGAAGGTACTGGGGATTGTCCCGGACCTGGGGGGAACGCAGCGGCTGCCCCGGCTGGTGGGGCCGGGCTATGCCAAGATCATGCTCATGACCGGGCGTCGGGTGAACGCCCAGGAGGCGCTGAGAGTAGGTCTGGTGGACGAAGTCCATCCCAAGGGAGAACACATGGCGGCGGCGATGGCTTTGGCCGAGGAGATTGCCTCCATCAATCCCGATGCGGTTCAGGGGGTCAAGAGGTCGGTGGATACGGCGATGTCGACCAGCCTTGGCGTGGGACTCGCCTTCGAGACGGCAACTGCCCTCAGCCTGCCTCGCATGGGAGACGTGTTTCTCAAGGGCGCTGAGACCTTCTCCAAGAGGAGCGGCAAGGGCTCCGCGTGACGGGCCTGCACCGCTTCCCAATAGCCCGTGATAGGGGGCTGGTGCAACTGTGAGATGAACAGCGACAGGGTCAGGGAGATCGAGGAGAAGATAGCCGAACTCAAAGCCCGGTGGCCGGCTCATTCGGTGCCGATAAAGATGTGGCAGGAACTGGAGGAGCTGGAGGAGGCGCTTGAGGAGGCGAAGAAGGCGGACACCGGAAGCTGATGCCCAGTAAGACTGCTCTGGTCGACTTCGCCAAGTGTAATCCGCAGGCATGTGATGGAGGCATCTGTGTTGCCGTGGCCGCGTGCCCTCACCGGCTGCTGAAGCAGGAGGCTCCCTATGACCCGCCGATGATGGAGGCGTCCGTATGCGGGGGCTGTGGCGATTGCGTCAAGGCCTGTCCACTTAAAGCCATAAGGATAGTGAGAATGTAGAGGGTGTCTGGCGGCGGTAGACCCTGGGCTGTTTACACAGGAGGAGCAGATGAAGATATCGATATGTGGCAAAGGCGGCAGCGGCAAGAGCACCGTGGTGGCGCTGCTGGCGGAGGAGGCTCAAGCCAGAGGCTATCAGGTGCTGGTGGTTGACTCGGATGAGTCGAATGCGGGGCTATTCCGGCTGCTCGGCTTTGCCCAGCCGCCTCAGCCACTGATGGACATCGTCGGCGGGAAGAGAAAGATAATCAGCACGTTGCGGGACCCGAATCCAGCGGAGTCGGAGGGCAAAGCGACAGTGCTGACACAGGAGCGCATCGCCATCGCCGACATCCCGGCGGAAAATATGGCGCAGCGGGACAACCTCCGGCTGGTGTCGGTGGGGAAGATCCTGCAGGCGCTGGAAGGTTGCGCCTGCCCCTTCGGGGTGCTGAGCCGTGAGTTCCTCAAGAGGCTAGATGACAAGGAAAACGAGCTGGTCATCGTGGACACTGAGGCGGGGGTGGAGCACTTTGGACGGGGGGTGGAGGAGAGCGTGGACGCGGTGCTCATCGTGGTGGAGCCTTCCTTCGAGTCGCTGGAACTGGCGGCGCGGACGAACGCCCTGGCGACGGGTATCGGCGTCAGGCATGTGTGGGCTATCCTCAACAAGGTGCCCTCGGATGGGGTGGCGTCGAAACTGGAGGACGAGCTGGGCAAGAGGTCTGTGGGCGTGGTCGGGTGCCTGCACCATGATGATGAGGTGTTCAACTCGGGTCTTGAAGGGCGGGCTCAGACGGCGGGGACAGCGTCGCAGGAGATTGCGCACGTGATGGATTCAGTGCTATCCAGGGTGAAGGGGTAGCGACCCAGGTCGAGGGGCGGATTCCACAGCGCCTCCGCGGTCCGATTCGAGGTACTGCGGGTGGCGCTGTGTTGTTGCTGGACAGGAAAAGCCGGGTCCATTCTAGGAACTGGCGGCTTCTTCCCGCAGGCGTCGGTCCTGGGCGCACTCCAGCGGCTCCTGCCTGATCAGGATGCCGAAACACTGGCTGCACGATACGCACGTGGCCGGTTCTTTCTGGCCCCTCTGCCAGCGATTGACCAGAGCCGGCTCTCTGATGAACGGCCGGCACATCGAGATGAGGTCCGCGTCGCCACTGTCTACAATGCTCTGCGCCGTCTCCAGGCTGCGGATGCCGCCCACCTCGATGACTGGCGCAGAGACCTCCTTCTTCAGGGCGGCGGACTGCTCACGAAAGTAGGGCCGTTCCGGTTCATCCGCGCGCGCTGCACGTATCGATCCGCCGAAACCGCCGCTCACCTCGACGGCGTCAACACCCTCTTCCACCAGTCGCTTCGCTGTCTCGACACCCTCGGCCAGGGAAAGGCCAGAGGCGTCGGCGTCCTGAAGGCCGAGCTTGATGAGCAGGGGTAAGTCGGGCCCCAGCGCCTGTCGCACCCGCCGTGCTACCTCAAGGTGGAATCTTCTCCTGTTCTCCGCGCTGCCACCCCATTTGTCGGTGCGGCGGTTGTAGAGGGGCGAGAGGAACTGGCTCATCAGGTAGCCGTGGGCGCCGTGAAGCTGCACGGCGTCGAATCCAGCCTCCCTGCCGCGCATGGCTGCCGTCGCGAAGTCGGAGATGATGCCCTCGACATCCTCGTCGGTCATCTCGCGGTGGGAGGCCATGGTGTCAGCCCGGCTTGAGACCGCCAGCATCTCGATGCCGTTCGAGGGGAGGTAGTGCGAGTTGATGCCTGCGTGCATAATCTGCACCGCGATCTTGCCGCCCCCATCGTGTGCCGCCTGCACCAGCCGTCGCAGCCCGGCGATCATGCCATCGCAGTGGATGCCGTACTGCCCCACCGCTGCCTTGGCCAGTGGCGAGACATAGGCATATCCGGTCACTATGAGGCCCACCCCACCGTCGGCAAGGGCGCGAAAGATGGACACCGACCCGTCGGTGGCCGCCCCGGTCTCGTCTGCCGATGCATCCCAAGTGGCGGACCTAACAAAACGGTTTCTCAACTCCAGTTCGCCGATTCGGTAGGGCGTAAACAGGTCTATTGACAAGATTCTCCTCCTCCGTTCAAGTATGACAGGGCCTGTCAGATTCTGGCTGATAGTGGGGGGCATTCGCTCCGCGAACACGTTTAGCCGGAGCGGCGCTGGCGCGGCGATGCTGGCACGATTGTAACCTCTGACTCAGAATCCGTCAAAGGTTGGAGGCTCGATTGTCCCGGTCGCACGGTGCACGTATAATCTGGTCGGCATTGAACCGAAGCGGGAACATCGACAGCATGCAGAAGGGAGGGTGTCAATGAACGCGTTGCAGGACTACAGCGCCGCGGGCCGCGACCTCTACGAGAGGCTGCACCTCTCCACCTATCCGGTAGCCATCAAGTACATAAGGGATGTTTCGGAAATCCCGCTGGGAGCAGTCCGGCCCTCCCTCGTGGGAAGGCAGTGGAGTCTGTGCCAGGCGTTCACCTTCGCTCGCCGCTTGGGAGGCTGCGCCGCCATGACGTCCGACGACAACTTCTGCACTACCTCGACGGCGGCACAGGGATGGGAAGACATCTCGTACGAAGACATCGTGGAGAGCCAGGCGGTGCAGGGGTGGCATAGGGACCTCGACGCGGAGAGGAAGGTGCTCGCGGCAGCCAGGCTCGGCTCGGGAGAGCACAAGGGCTTCGTCTGTGCCCCGCTGCCACAGTCACTGTTGGTGCCTGACTCCGTGCTCATATACGGGACGGCGGAGAACATAACCCACATCATCCATGCCCTCACCTACGACGGCGAAAACATACCCACCTCTCCTTTCGCGGGGTACTGGGAGTCGTGCGTCAAGGGAGCCCTCATGCCCTTCGTCACCGGGAAACTGCAGGTCGTGATTCCGGGCACGGGGGACCGCATGCTCTCCGGCACCTACGACTACGAGGTGGCGATCGGCCTGCCAGCGGACCTCGTGTTCAA
>CAYTKL010000161.1:0-3279 GCA_964438305.1 uncultured Dehalococcoidales bacterium
CCTTTCTCGCCTGCTTTGGGCGACAGCAGCTCCTCCAGCTTCTCGTCATAGCCCGCCAGGATGAAGACATCATCCGGCTTTACCACCTGCGCCAGGTCCGGAGCCACGATAACGTCCCTTTGGCGCTGAAGGAGCAGCACAGCGACCCCCAGTTTCCCGCGACGGCCCAGGTCGAGGTCGGCAAGTGTCTTGCCGACGAAATGTGGTGGCGCCGTGACCTTGGCTACCCCGTATTCGGCTCCGACCGAGATGTAGTCTACCACGTGCGTCACGGTGAGATTGTGGGCTACGCGGGCACCCATCTCGCTCTCCACATACACGACCTTGTCCGCACCGATCTTTTCGAGTATGGTGCCGTGCAGCTCGCTCTCCGCCCGCGCTATCACGTAGGGCACACCCAGCTTCTTGAGCAGAATGGTACACAGTACGCTGCTCTGAATTGCCGCGCCCATCGCCACCACACCGACATCGAAGCTGCCGATACCCAGCTCCTGAAGCACCGCCTCGTCGGTGGCATCCGCCTGGACCGCGTGCGTTATGTGAGACGCCAGGCTCTGCACTGCTTTCCCGTCGGTGTCCACCGCCAGCACGTCATGGCCCAGCTCGTAAAGGGCTTTGGCCAGGCTGACGCCAAACCGCCCCAACCCTATGACCGCGACCTGCCTCTTCATAGCCTACCTCCTAGCCGATCCGTACGTTCTCCTGAGGGTAGCGCATCGTCGTCACCCTTTGGCGCTGGATGAGAGACAGCGCCAGCGCAAGCGGCCCCAGCCTGCCGGCAAACATGGTGACAGTCACGATCAACCGCCCCGCAAGCGAGAGTTCGGGGGTGATGCCGGTTGACAGACCCACAGTACCGAACGCTGAGACCGTCTCAAAAAGCAGCCTCAAGAAGCTGAACCCCTCGGTCACCGTAAGCAGGAAGACCACGACGGTGACAAACCCCAGCGACAGCATCACCACCGCCAGCGCTCGATTGACCTGCTGGCTGGCGAATTCGCGACCGTAGGCGCTGGCGTGTTCCCTGCCCCTCAACAGGCTCCATATGGTGGCCAAGAGCATGCCAAAGGTATTCACCTTGATGCCCCCGGCGGTCGACCCCGACGCTCCGCCAACGAACATCAGGAGGATGGTGAAGAACAGCGAGTAGTCTGCAATCTGCCCGATATCAACAGTGGTGAAGCCGGCGGTCCTGGGGGTCACCGACTGGAAAAAGGCGCTCAGCAGCTTCTGGGGGAACGGAAGGCCGCCCAGCGTGGCCGGGTTGGAGTACTCAATGAGCATGATGGCTATGGTCCCCACCACCAGCAGGCCAGCGCTCGCGGTCAACACCAGCTTGCTGTCGAGGGAGAGCCTGGCGAAACGCCGCGCGCCGGCGACATCGGCGAACACCAGGAAGCTTATACCGCCAAGGAACACCAGCGCTGCCGTCACCAGCACCACCAGGGGGTCTTGCTGGTAGTCAAGGAGACTGCGGAAGTTGCCGAAAATGTCAAAGCCAGCATTGTTGAACGCCGAGACCGCCTGGAATATGGACTTCCATACAGCGGGCCCCAGGCTGCCCTCACCGGAGAAACGCACCAGGAACAGGGCGGCACCGGCGCCCTCGGCAAGCAGAGTGAAGACGGCAATCCTCTTGACCAGCCTCACCAGGCCCGCCAGCCTGTCCAGGCCCATTGACTCCCTGATGAGCAGCCGTTCGCGAAGCCCGATCCTCCGTCCCAATGCCAGAAGCAATAGGGTGGCACTGGCCATGAAACCGAAGCCGCCAATCTGGATGAGCGCGACGATGACGACCTGCCCGAACATACTCCAGTAAGTGCCGGTATCCAGCACCACCAGCCCGGTAACACACACCGCCGAGGTCGCGGTGAAGAGGGCGTCAACGAAGGGTGTGAAGTGGCCCGTCTTGCCCGAAACCGGCAGTGCAAGCAGCAGCGTGCCGACGGCTATGACGCCGAGGAACCCGTATACCAGGAGCAGCGGTGATAGGGTTGCCGTCCTCGGCCGGCGCACTACGCGCAGGGCAATAGGCCATGGCCTGAGCACAGGCACACGAACGACTCTATCTCCCACCCGGCGAACGTGCTTCTGCTGCATTGCCTTTCGTACCCTCGAAGGGCAATTCTAGACCCAGTCTCCGCGCAGCGTCAAGTCACGGACACCGGCGGGCGCAACGGTCCACCATCGCCATGCCAAAGGACCATCGCGGTGCCCTGAAGCCCCAACCGGTAGCTACGGGAGCGGCCCGCTGAAGCCCACTTGACCGGCAGCCGAGAACGGCGTAGACTATAATCGTAGATGCGCATATAGGCAGAGGTGGTGGTATGCGTGAACTGGTGAAAGCCTTCAAGGTCCTCTCCGGCGAGACCCGGCTCAGGATCCTCAAGCTGCTGCTGGAGCGCGAGTGCTGCGTGTGTGAGGTGATGCAGGCGCTCGACATCTCTCAGACCCGGGCCTCGCGCAATCTGAACGCGCTGTACGATGCCGGTTTCCTCAAGCTGAGGAAAGACGGCTTGTGGTCCTTCTACTCCATCGACGAGGAGCGTGTCCAGGGGTACATGGCCGAGCTGGTCGAGGCGGTGGACAGAGCGCTGGAGGGGAATGAAGCGGCGGCTCTTGACCGCGAGCGCCTCAGCAAAGCTGAGCGGGTTGGTCCTGAGTGCGTGCGGCGTGCCCGTGCCTGAACCTCTTTTTTTTGGCGCCCATATGCGAAGATGCGCAGTTAGGGAAACATATAGAGCACTATGGATGTCTTCATTGAGCTTCTCTGGGGCGGCCTGACCGCGCTGGCGGACTACCTGTCGTTTCACGTCCTCACCTGCCTGGTACCGGCGTTCTTCGTTGCCGGCGCCATCGCCGTGTTCATTTCACAGGGGGCGGTGCTCAAGTACTTCGGCCCCCAGGCCAAGAAGCTGCTCTCCTACGGTGTCGCCTCCATCTCGGGAACGGTGCTGGCGGTGTGCTCCTGCACGGTACTGCCTCTCTTCGGGGGCATCTACAAGAGGGGTGCCGGGCTGGGGCCGGCCATCGCCTTCCTCTACTCGGCGCCGGCCATCAATGTGCTGGCCATCATCTACTCGGCACGCCTGCTTGGTTACGACCTGGGAGCCGGCCGGGCCATCGGTGCCATCGTCTTCGCCGTGGTCATAGGGCTGGTCATGGCCCTCATCTACCGCAAGGAGGAGACAGCCAAGGATGCCCAGGCCTTTGCCGCCCTCGCCTCGGACCCCGAGGCAAAGCCGTGGTGGAAACAGGCCAGCTTCTTCGCCCTGCTGG
>CAYTKL010000161.1:3289-4217 GCA_964438305.1 uncultured Dehalococcoidales bacterium
TTGCCACTGGGGTCCTGGTCGCCGTTCTGGCGGTTCTCCTGTGGCGCTGGTTCAGAAGGAACGAACTGGTCGAGTGGATGAAGGAGACGCTTCGCTTCGTCAGGCTGATAGCGCCGTGGCTGCTGGTGGGAGTGTTCGTCGCCGGCATGATAAGGACCGGCGTCCCTGAGTCCGTGATCGCCCCGGTGGTTGGCGGCAACAGCCTCCTGTCCAATTTCGTCGCCTCACTCGCCGGTTCGTTGATGTACTTCGCCACCCTTACCGAGGTGCCCATCGTCAGGGCCTTCATGGACCTGGGCATGGGCAAGGGGCCGGCGCTGGCGCTGCTGCTGGCGGGGCCAGCCCTCTCGCTGCCCAACATGCTGGTCATTCGCGGCATCATGGGGACGAAGAAGACACTGGTGTACATCGCGCTGGTGGTAGTGATGGCCACCATATCGGGCTATGTCTTTGGACTGATAGTCCAGTAGAGCAAGGAGGAATGAGGCATGGAAATCAAGGTTCTGGGACCGGGCTGCGCCCGGTGTGACCAACTGAAGAAGACGACAAGGCAGGTGGTGGAGGAACTGGGGGTCGATGCGACCATTGAGGAGGTCAAGGATATCAAGAAGATAATGGACTACCCCATCCTTACCACGCCAGGCCTGGTGGTGAACGGGGAACTCGTCTGCTCAGGCAAGGTGCCCGACAAGGCGGAGGTCACCCGGCTCATCGTCAACGCGCTTGCAAAAGAAGAGTCCGGCACGTAGAAGGAGGGGTGGAGCATGAGCAAGCTGGTCGACAGTGTGAAACAGGGTGGAAGACTGCTTGTACACCCGTACGTCACGCTGGCCACACGTCTCCTTCTCGCCGGCGCATTCATCTTTGCCGGGATGGCCAAGCTGCCCTATCCCGAGACTCTTATATGGGAGATCAACCAGTACCACAT
>CAYTKL010000162.1:0-4206 GCA_964438305.1 uncultured Dehalococcoidales bacterium
GCTTCACCATGCAGTCCAAATTCGGCATTGCGGTCAGCTCCGAGCTGATGGCCATGCTGTCCATCGTCAGGGACCTGGCCGACTTGCGGGAGAGGATGGACCAGATCACCGTGGCCTTTGACCGGTCAGGCAAGCCGGTGACCACCGGTGACCTGGAGGTGGGTGGTGCCATGACAGCCTGGATGCGAAACACCATCAACCCTACCCTTGGCTGCACGGTTGAGTATCAGCCCTGCATGGTGCACGCTGGCCCGTTCGCCAACATCGCTGTGGGGCAGTCCTCCATTATCGGTGACCGCGTTGGCCTGAAGCTGTTTGACTACCATGTGACCGAGAGCGGCTTCGCTGCCGACATCGGCTTCGAGAAGTTCTGGAACGTCAAGTCCCGCTTGAGCGGTCTCAAGCCCCACGTTTCGGTGCTCACCACCACTATTCGCGCGTTGAAGATGCATGGTGGAGGGCCCAAGGTGGTGGCGGGCATTGCGCTCCCCGATGAGTACACCAAGGAGAACCTCCAGCTACTGGAGAAGGGCCTGCCCAATATGGTGCACCACATCAATGTCATCAGGGCCTCCGGTATGAACCCTGTAGTGTGCATCAATTCCTTCCACACTGACACCAAGAACGAGATTGCCATGGTGCGTAAGGCAGCCGAGGAGGCGGGAGCGCGCTGTGCCGTATCGAGCCATTGGGCCAATGGTGGTGACGGTGCGCTGGAGCTGGCCGATGTGGTGATGGAGGCCTGTGAAGAGGAGAGCGAGTTCAAATTCCTCTATCCTCTGGAGATGAAGCTCCGCGAGCGGGTGGACAAGATAGCGAAGGTGGTCTACGGGGCGGACGGGGCGACCTGGACGGCTGACGCCGAGGCCAAGGCGAAGCAGCTCGAGGCGGACTCGAAGTATGATGACTTCGCCACCATGATGGTCAAGACCCATCTGAGCCTGACGCACGACCCGGCGATCAAGGGTGTTCCCAAGGGATGGACCTTGCCTATTCGTGATGTGCTGATCTACTCCGGGGCGAAGTTCCTCTGTCCGTGCGCCGGGGCCATCAGCCTGATGCCAGGAACGTCGTCCGACCCGGCTTTCCGGAAGGTCGATGTGGATGTGAAGACCGGAAAGGTCATGGGACTGTTCTAGAGAGTCTTTCCGGGGGAACGAGGTGATTGGTTGAGCTTCAACATATCGGTGGCAGGAAAAGGGGGCAGCGGCAAGACGTCTCTGGCGTGCCTCATCATTCGGTACTTGATCAAGGCTGGTGAGAGGCCGCTTCTGGCGGTCGATGCCGATCCCAATTCCAACCTGGGAGAGAGCCTGGGGCTGGACGTCGGCCAGACCATCGGCTCGACGATTGCGTCGTTCAACACGGAGAAGATAAAAATCCCTTCCGGCATGACCAAGCAGGCCTACCTGGAGTACACGCTGAACCAGGCGGTGGTGGAGAGCAAAGGGATCGACCTGATCACCATGGGGCGCGGCGAGGGGCCCGAGTGCTATTGCTACCCCAATCTCATGTTGAGAAAGTTCGTCGACTCCCTTTCCGACAGCTACTCCTACGTGGTCACGGACAATGAAGCGGGCATGGAGCACCTGTCGCGGCGGACCGCGCAGAGGATCGACGCGCTGTTTATCGCGTCCGACCACTCAGTAAAGGGGGTGCGGACCATCGCTCGAATAGGGGATCTCGTGGGGGAGCTGGGGCTGGCGGTGAGGAAGCAATCGGCGGTGATCAGCTTCGTGCCCAATGGTCTGGACCCGCGCATAGGCGAAGAGCTTTCACGTTTGGGGATTGAGCCTGCGGCCATCATCCCTTATGATGAGGAAGTGCGTCAGTACGATATCGAGCAGAAGTCACTACTGGAGCTGCCCGATAACTCCAGGGCGGTCATGGCGGTTGATGACTTGATGGCGAAGGTCGTCAAGTGACAGATTGGGGGAAGGCTATTCGAGAAAAACTCAGTGAAGGGGGACGCAAATGCCGGCGGAAATAATCAGCGGCACGGAGGTTGCCAAACAGATTCGGGAGGAGTTGCAGAAGGAGATCGCTGAGCTCAAGGAGAAGCACAATCTCGTTCCGGGGCTGGTGACGGTATTGGTAGGCGCGGACCCGGCTTCGCAGGTGTATGTGGGGCAGAAGGAGAAGACGTCTCAGGCCCTGGGTATCTACTCCGAGCGATATGACCTGCCAGCCGAGACCACTCAGGAGGAGTTGCTCGCGCTGATCGACAAGCTGAACAAGGACCCCAAGATCCACGGTATCCTGGTTCAGCTCCCGCTGCCCAAGCACCTCAATGAGACGGAGATTCTCTACGCCATCGACCCCAAGAAGGACGTGGATGGCTTCCACCCGGTGAACGTGGGCAAGCTGATGATCGGAGAGGCCGAC
Source organism: uncultured Dehalococcoidales bacterium (assembly GCA_964438305.1). Classification (GTDB taxonomy): domain Bacteria; phylum Chloroflexota; class Dehalococcoidia; order E44-bin15; family E44-bin15; genus CAYTKL01. The sequence goes on from CAYTKL010000162.1 coordinate 2,386, forward strand.
TACTACCCGTGCACACCGCACGGCGTCCAGCAGCTCCTCATCAGGTCCGGTACCAAGATCGATGGTGCGGAGGTGGTGGTTGTCGGCAGGAGCAACATCGTGGGCAAGCCGATAGCCAACATGCTGCTGCAGAAGAAAGAAGGAGCCAACGCCACCGTCACCATATGCCACACCGGGACTCGGGACATGGCCTTCCACACCAAGAGGGCCGACATACTCATCGTGGCGGCCGGTAGACCCAAAGCCATTACCGCCGACATGGTGAAGGACGGAGTGGTGGTCATCGACGTCGGCGTCAACCAGATAGGGACGACGCCGGAAGGCAAGCGTATCCTGGCTGGCGATGTCGACTTCGACGGGGTGAAGGAGAAGGCGAAAGCTATTACGCCGGTCCCGGGAGGGGTCGGACCGATGACGATAACCATGCTTATGATGAATACGGTGAAAGCGGCCAAAGTCGCTGCCGGATTAGCCTAGCGAGGAGGGAGAAATGGACTACAAGGTCGAGAAGAAGCAGTCAGTCGCGTACGGGAAAGAGGTTGATGTGCTGGGGAGTACCTTTGAAGGGGGTGAGCCTGAGGGTGAGGAAGTAGGGAGGTGGAGGCAGAAGATGGCCACAAGGGCGGAGAGGCTCAAGTATCTCGAGACCGGCGAGAGGTACTGGTATAGCGCAGACTGGTTCGGCAGTGAGAAGAGAAAGACTCCAGCGTAAGGAAGGAGGGTAGGGAATGGCGTTCGAGATTCCTAAGACACCCTATACCGGCAAAGTCCGGGAAATGGTCCTCGGCACCGGAGACGGGGCCGTCAAAGTGGGGGGCGAGGAGGTATACCCCTTCTACCTGTTTGAAGGTGGGATGCCCAACCTGCCCAAGATAGCCATGGAGGTCTGGGACATGGAGCCCGAGTCCTGGCCTGAAGCTGCCCGAGAGCCGTTCGCTGGTGTGACCAACGACCCCGTTGCTTGGGCGAAGAAGTGCATCGACGACTACGGCGCCGAGATGATAGCTCTCCAGTTGATCAGCACCGACCCCAACGGGCTCGACCGGTCACCTGAAGAAGCCGCTGCTGTCGTCAAGAAGGTGGCCGATGCCATCGATGTTCCGTTGATTGTCTGGGGCACGGCCAACCATGACAAGGACACTGAAGTGTTCCGACTGGTCACCGAGCAGTGCCAGGGGAAGCGCTTGATAATTGGACCGGTGGAGGAGGGGGACCACAAGAAGATCGGTGCCCCGGCCATTGGCTACCAGCACACCGTGGCGGCATCGACGCCGATAGACATCAACCTGGCGAAACAGCTCAATATCTTGCTGGGCAACCTCGGCGTTGCTGACGAGCAGATCATAATGGACCCTACGGTCAGTGGCATAGGGTACGGCATTGAGTACTGCTATTCGGTGATGGAGAGAATCAGGATGGCGGCGCTGACCCAGCAGGACGACAAGCTCCAGTTCCCCCTCATCTGCAACCTGGCGAAAGAGGCATGGAAGACGAAAGAGGCGGGGCTTCCGACTGAGGAAGACCCCACGATGGGGGACGTCAAGAAGAGGGGTATCTTATTGGAGGCTATGTCAGCCGCTACGCTGCTCGTGGCGGGCGGCGATGTGATGGTGATGAGACATCCAGAGGCGATAAGACTGGTCAGAGAGCTAATCGCTGACCTGTCAGCAGATTCATGATTGGAGGGTGACGCTAAGATGGCAGAAGGAAAAGGTAAGAGCATTGATGCCGCCACTGTCAGGCTGATAGACAAGGCGGCCAAGGATGGGGTCAACACCGTTTTCGACAGGGCCGAAACAACCAAGCCCTGTCCCATAGGGG
>CAYTKL010000163.1:0-4165 GCA_964438305.1 uncultured Dehalococcoidales bacterium
TGGCACGAGCCCAAGGGCATGGCCGCGCACAGCGGCGCGCTGCCACCCGTTCGCCCTGAGCGTGTCGACCCCCCGACCGTTCGCCCTGAGCCCTTCGATAGACTCAGGACAGGCTTGTCGAAGGGCGTCCCTGCGGAGCCAAGCGGTACGCTCTTCTTCCCGCCCACCCACCCGTGGAGCTTCGTCTGGGGGACACCCCCAGACCCCCGCTAGAGGGGTGCTCCCCTCTGGACTCCCCCGTTTGGACGTCGGTTGGCTCTGGACACGCGGCGCGGCACTGTAGGGGCGTTCAATTGAACGCCCCTACTACACCAACACGCTGCCCTGTCAGCCGCAATATGGGCAGGCTGCCCGCGTTCGGCCACTAACCTCCCCAATATCCCCGTGCGTTCGCCCTGTCTCCGAAGGCGAATCGCCTATGGCGTGGTTCGACAGGCTCACCACGAACGGCAGAGTGCGGGGCGCTGCCACGAACGGCAGAGTGCGGGGCGCTGCCACGAACGGCAAAGTGCGGGGCGCTGCCACGAACGGCAAAGTGCGGGCCGTAGCCACGAACGGCACGGGGCTGACAAAGAAGAAGCGGGAAGGTGCTCCAGACATCTTCCCGCTCCATTATCGCATTCAGCCGTGGCGCTGTGGGGGACGCATCAGATGCCCGCGTCGGCCCACGCCACGGTCCAGGCCTTCCACAACTGATAGCCCTTCTCCCCGGCGAGCTGTGTCGGTGACAGCCGCTGGTTCAGCAGGAACGCTCGCCCGTCGCTGATGTGGTTTATCTTGCCGCACGACTTGAGCACCGCCGTCGGGCCCTTCTTGTCCAGCCCGGGCCCGGGCGAGATGCCGCCGTCGTACAGGGCGTCGCCCAGCCGGCGGCCATTGGGCAGGGCATGGACCCGGTTGGAGAAGTGGATGTTGCCGCTCACGTTCTCCGGCAGCACCGGCCACGGGTTCCCGCACGGGTCCTTCAGCTCGTGCGAGTGCCGCGCCACCTCCCTCAGGCAGCGCACCATGATGTCGTCGACGTAGTCATCGTCGTTGCCCCACTTGGGAGCGTTCTTGACGAAGTCGAGCCGCATGTCCTCGTAGCCGTCCCAGTTGTTCTCAAGGGCGGTGAGCACCTGGTCCATGGTGTACTTCTTATCGTCGAACACCAGCTTCTTCATCGCCGCCAGGGAGTCGGCGTTCTCCACCCAGGTGAAGAAGGTCACCCAGCTATTGCCGCGCTCACCGGAGCGCGGGTCGACGGCGTCATAACCGGTCTCCACCGACCGTTCCGATATGCCCGATAGGAAGGGGCGTCCGTAGTTCTCATGGGACTTCACGCGACCTATGTTGACGATGCGCACGCCGAAGTCCATCTGCCACTCCATCTGCTTCACCCACGCCTCAAACAGTTGGTCGAAATCGGTGAACTGCCGCGGGTCGCCCGTCTTCACCCCCATCTGCATGTTGAGCGTGTGGTCATAGCCGTCGTGAAGGGCGTACTCGATCATCTTGGCGGCGTTCAAGGTCGCCGATGCCATGCGGCACGGCTGGTAGCCGTACTTGGTGGCGGGACAGGGCGACATGCACGCCTGGTGCACCCACGTCCGCATCTCCTCCAGCGGGTGCTTGTGCCAGTACATCCCGTTGGCGATGAGAACAGGGTCATTCCTTATCGACGGATAGCCCAGTCCCTGCCTGATGCACTCGAACACCTCGCGCATCACCTCGTCCCTCACCTGGGGATGCCAGCGGAACCCGAAGGTGGGGTTGGACACCCGCACCATCCTGGCCGCCTGCAGGAAGGCCGTCGTCAGGTCACTGCAGGCATCGCTGCCGTCCTTGTTGACGCCGCCCAGCGTCCACACCCAGGTGCCCACGATACCCTGTAGCGCCTCAGCCCCCCCTCTTGCCAGGAAGTGACCGATTTCGTAGCCACGGATCATGAACTCGCCCACCAGGTCGAGGGCCTCTTCCTTGGTCAGCCTCTTCTCCACGTTCACGTCGTTGTGGTAGTACGGCGTGCCGTAGTAGTCGGGCCGCGTCGGCCATGCCGACTCGCTGGCTTCAAGCCTGGTCCACACCTGGATGAAGTGCTGCAACTGCAGATACTCCTGCAAGGTGCGACACGGCTTTGCCGGTACCTGTTCACATGTCTCGGCGACACGGAGCAGCTCCTCCTTCCGCTTGGGGTCAGCCTCGAAGTTCTCCGCGATTATCCGCGCCAAGCGGGCATAGCGCCTGGAGTTGTTGATGCAGCCCTCGAGCACCACCTGCATCGCCTCCCAGTTGGGCAGCTTCTCATAGAGGTCCAGCTCAGCGCCATCAGGCGTTCCGTCCAGCAGCTTGGCCTCGGCCGCGTCGATCTGCTCCTGAATCTGGTCGATCATCTCCTGGAAGCCTGTGCCGCCACCCACCTTCTGGTCCGGGCCGAAGATGTACTCGTAGTCCTTGCCGGAGTAGCCGAAGCTCCCACCAGAGGGGAAGCCCCACATGATGGTCGCCTTGGTGTACTTCACCGCGTCCTCGGGCAGGATGAACCGGAATACCTCTCCGACACTGTCGCGAGGGTTCCAGTAGTTGTGGAGGTCGGACATTATCTTGAGGGACTCCTCCTTGGGCTCAGGCGTAAGGATGGGGTCGTTGTAGATCTCATCATTGGAGAACCTGCTGCTACCCACGTGGTAGTAAAGGGTGTTGGGAAGATTGCCCTCGGTGGACACGATCTGCGAGTGGTCGGTGATGAAGACGGTCCTCGTATCCATCATGTGAGCCAGAGCCTTGGCCCTCCGCAGCAGGATGGGGTCACCTTCAGCCGCCTGCCACCCCTCGGTGAAGCGTTGCTGGCTCTCTATGTCTATCTTGAGTCCGGGCTCATATTCTCCCCCTTTTCGTCCCTTCTTCCACACGCCCTTCCGCAGATAGTCCAGCCGCGGTGACCGCTTCTTCTCCGCCGCCCACCACCATGCCCTTTCCTTCTCGAGATCCTCTATTGGTCTATCCGGCGCTCCGCTCTGCTTTGCTATTACGTCTGACAATACGTCTACCTCCTAGTCTAAAGCGTCCAAATCCATGTCTGATACTCCGCTATGGCATGTAACTCAGCCTGTGATACCACCCCCCTTTAAGAATCGTCCTGTCCAAGCGACAGGACGATAGTACCCTTCTGCTCCGACAGGCTTCGGGAACGAAGCCCGTAGCTCATTGTCACATGTCGACGACTTCGTGTCAATTATCGCATGCGCGGCTTTGCTCCAGCCGCTCACCACTCTTCCCAAAGCAATCGGGTCCCCCGACCATGTCGGGCGACCCGAGACACACACCCTATCGCGGGACTCTATCCGTCCCGCCCTCCGGATTCCATATCTTTGGTCATAGACCGCTGGCTGACCCGCACGTCCTTACTGCGGACCGGCCCCCCGTGCGATTGCTCCCCCTGGAGCGTACTGGTTACATCCTCTGCCGCTGGTGCCGGCTGTAGCGCGGGTCAAAGGCCTCGGCAATGTCGGTGTCCACCAACTCCATCTCCTCGTAGTACTTGCAGTTGCTTGCGTCCATCCTCACGTCTGACTGCATGTTTGCCACGCCTTCAGTCACGTACTTCGGCGGATCACTCTTGATGTTCGAGCCCGTCTTCAGTACCAGGCAGTGACCGCCGGCGGAGCCGAGCGCTGTCGAGGCGGAAAAGTGCTTGCACTTCCCACATGACTTCTCCGGCACATGCTCCCTCTCCTCCACCGTCATGGGTTTCTCCACAGCACCGAGGAACCCCTCTCTTGCGTCCTCCCAATCGCTCTTTCGCCTTGGCATGACTCATACCTCCCTCGGACTATTGAAATTACGCCATATTGTAGCCATTTCAACCCAAACTGTCAATATCCGCGTACGCAGTGCGACCCTTCACGGAGCACTCCGCCGCCGGACCAAGCCAGGCGTCTGAGTGTCCGGCAGTCCCATCATCGGCCAGCCACCACCACGCGCGCCGTATGAAACCTACCACATCCGCTTTGCTGAGGCAGCCATTCTCCAGACCACATCAGCCCCACACTACGGAGAATCAGGCCCCCCGACGGTATCGGGGGGCCTGAACCATACAACCTATCGCAGAACTCTCTCTACCCCAGCCCCTGCACCGTCCTCTGAATGATGTTGTCCTGCGTCTTGCGGCTGATGTCCACGAAGT
>CAYTKL010000164.1:0-3954 GCA_964438305.1 uncultured Dehalococcoidales bacterium
GTCCGTTGCTAGAAAGGAATTACTGAAAAACAAACGAAATAGGTTCACCGAAGGAGGGAAGCCATGGCCAATATCAGTGGTCCACAGCCTGCTATCAAATACTGCCCAGCATGTAAGGGGCATCTACGGAACGTTCCGCGTAGTCGGATGATATCACAAGGCTATAGAAGAAAGGACGGGAGTGTATCCCCCAACACACATACATACGATTGCGACCAATGCGGTATTAGGTTCGAGATTAATCAACAACGCTAGGATATTGAGTGGTTTGAGTTACTGTAGGCATTTGTTGCCAGTCTTGCAGTCGCTCCGGAATCTCAACAATTGTCATCAATCTAGGAGCTAGGTCGCTATTGAGCCTGTAGAATTCCCTCTCTTCTTATATATGCTTCGCTGCTGGCTGCTGCGACCAAGGTAGCTCAGGTCTGCCAGCCCTCTTCATGCAGGCCTGCATCCACCCTTGCCGCCGTGAACATCCGACCCGGAAACAAGGATGACTTGCCCACTTGTCGACCTCCAGGCTCTACGAGACTCGCTGCGGCGACAACAGCACACTCAAGTCAGCGGGGCAACCGTCGTTGGCAGGGTACCGTTGCTCGTTTTGCCGCTTCTCAGGTATAATCCTGGCTGACGCCAAAGGGCAGCGTAGCTCAGAGGTAGAGCAGCGGTTTCGCAAGCCGGGGCGAGTGCACCCCCCGCACGGTGGGAGCACAGGCCCTTGGCCAAACGGGTGACCTGGAAGAGAGGCGATTCAATCGGCTTAGACTGAGCAGAGGTCGCGTTATCTGCATCGACTGCGCACGACTGAAGGAAGGAGCGAGAAGGTGGATTTCAAGTATACGCCCGAAGAAGAGGCCTTTCGTGAAGAAGTCAAGAACTGGCTGGCGGAGAACATGAAAGAGCTGCCCGAATGGTGGGGCTGTCGCGATATCGCCAGGCCGGAGATGGACTCGAAAGAGTATCTCGACTTCTTCATCTGGTGGCACCGCAAGCTCAATGCCGCCGGTTTCCTTGGCATCACCTGGCCCAAGGAGTACGGCGGTCGCGGCGGTACAATCATGGAGCAGGTGGTATTCTACGAAGAGCTGGCCAAACACCGTGCACCGAGCCCGTTCAATGTCCACGGGATGGGCTGGATAGCGCCAGCGATGCTGGCCTTTGGCACTGAAGAGCAGAAGAAGCATTTCATTCCCCGGATTCTGAATTGCGACGACATCTGGTGTACCCTCTACTCCGAGCCCGAGGCCGGCTCCGACATGGCGGCGGTGCAGACCAGGGCGGTGGAGGACGGCGATGATTTCGTGGTCAACGGGCAGAAGGTCTGGACCAGCGGTGGGCACTACTCCGACTGGTCCGTCCTGCTGGCCAGGACGGACCCGGATGCCTCCAAGCACCGTGGCCTCAGCTATCTGTTCATGAGTATGCGCACCCCGGGCATTACCCTTCGACCGCTGGTGCAGATTACCGGCCACGCCGACTTCAATGAGACATTCCTCGACGATGTACGCATTCCCAAGCATCAGATTTTGGGCGAGAAGAACAACGGCTGGCGTGTGGCGACGGCGGCTCTCGAGTTTGAGAGGTCGGGCGCCGGCGCGGCCATACAGCGGGAAAACACGATCAAAGACCTGATAGAGATGGCCCGGAATACCGAGCGTGACGGTCAGCTCCTCTCCGAGAACCCGTTGATCCGCCAGAAGCTGGCCCAGTTGTTCGTTGAGGTGAACGTTGGCAAGTATACAGACCTGCGTGGACTGACCAGGCTGCTGAGGCAGGGACGGCCCGGCCCCGAAGGCGTTATCAGCCAGCTCATGGGAGTGGAAACAGGGCAGCGCCTGCAGCTCCTCGCTATGGAGCTTCTGGGCCCCTACAGCCAGTTGATAAGGGGCTCCAAGTACGCCTTTGAGCACGGAAGATGGCAGGAGAGCTTCCTTCAATCGCGGGGGAGCTCTATCGCCACCGGCACCCCTGAGATCAAGAGGAACATCATCGGCATGCGGGTGCTGGGGCTGCCGCGGTCGTATTAGGAAAGGGGTAAGAGTTCATGGACTTTGAACTAGGCGAAGAACAGTTAATGCTGAAGACTTCAGCGCGTGATTTTCTGGAGAGCGAGTGCCCCAAGCAGCTGGTCAGGGAGATGATGGATGACGCCAAGGGCTATTCGCCAGATCTGTGGAAGAAGATGGCTGAACTCGGCTGGATGGCGTTGGTCTTCCCCGAGGAGTACGATGGCGTCGGCAGCACCTTCGTTGACCTGGCGGTGCTGCTGGAAGAGATGGGACGGGCCCTCGTACCGGGCCCCTTTCTCCCGACGGTGGTGCTGGCCGGGCGTCCCATCCTGCTGGCCGGCACCGAAGAGCAGAAGAAGCGGTTCCTCCCCGCGATAGCCAACGGTGACATGCTGATGACGCTGGCCTTCATGGAGCCCGGTGGCAGTCTGGAGGCCTCCGGCATTACGATGGAGGCGAAACCATCGGAAGACGATTTCGTTATCAATGGCACGAAGCTCTTCGTCCCTGATGCTCACATCGCCGACTACATCCTCTGTGTCACCAGGACCAAGGACGGCCCCAGCCGGGAAGACGGTATTACCCTCTTCCTGGTGGATGCCACTAGCGCCGGCATCAATACCGAGGTGCTGAAGACCATGACCGGTGAGAAGCTCTGTGAGGTCGTGTTTCACAATGTGAAGGTGCCCGGAGGCAACATGCTGGGTGAGCTGCATCAGGGCTGGCCGATAGTGCAGAGGGTGATGCAGGAGGCAGCCATCGCTGAGTGCGCCTGGATGGTAGGTGGGGCCAAATGGGTACTGGAGGCTTCGGTGGAGTATGCCAAGGAGAGGGTACAGTTTGGGGTGCCTATCGGCAGCTTCCAGGCCATCCAGCACAAGTGCGCCAACATGGCTGTCGAGGTAGAGGGAGCCACCTCAATCACCTACTATGCGAGCTGGGCAGCCGCAGAAGATGACCCTGGCCTGCCGCTCGCGGCTTCCATGGGCAAGGCCTGGTGTAGTGATATCTACAAGCACGTGGCGGCTGAGGGCATTCAGATTCACGGTGGTTTCGGTTTTACCTGGGACCACGACATGCACCTCTATCTCAAGAGGGCCAAGGCCTGTGAGGTTGCCTTCGGCGATGGTGACTATCACCGTGAAAAGGTAGCCCAACTGCTGAATATCTAGCCGGGCCAGGTTCTGCTGTCTTTTCGGTCAGGGGCTCTCAAGCGGTCCAACCGGCCAACTGCGCGCACTACCTGCGATTGCCCGAAGTGCAGACCGGGACCAGGGTCGTCTCGGAGGCCCTGGGACACAGCTCAGTCGCCTTCACAATGGGTAGCCATTCCCATATAATTGAGGGGATGCACGGCGACGCCACGGTGCTACTGGACAGGGTGCCACCGGCAGGGATAGAAGGGACTTCCGTCGCCAGGTTGTCGCCAGCTTCTCCCGATTCAGCCTCAATCGCCAGCGTAGCTCAGAGGTAGAGCAGCGGTTTCGTAAACCGCCGGTCGTCGGTTCGATTCCGACCGCTGGCTCCATCCAGGATGCCCTGCACCGCCGACGAGGCCCATCAACGCGAAATCCGACTGGACCCGACGGCCATCTATGTGTTCTTCGCCTGTTTCAGGTACCCGGCACGAAGCGTGGCTATCTTGGGCGCAATCACCACGCGGCAATACGGTTGCCCGGCATTCCGCTCGAAATGCCTGTAGTGGTAGTCCTCTGCTGAATAGAACTCACGGAAAGGTGCCACCCAGGTTACGATGGTAGCATCCCATGCGCCCACTCAGATGGTCCCGGCGGAATGAGCGGCAACGCGAGGGCTATGGGGTCGGTCACGGGCCAAGACGGTGAGCACTCCTCTGCGCGCGGTCGTAGCTGGGGGGAAAGGCGGGGCACAGGTTCTGTTCGGTTTTCGTGTATAGGGGCTAGACTATGTTGACATAGTGTGGTAT
>CAYTKL010000165.1:0-3952 GCA_964438305.1 uncultured Dehalococcoidales bacterium
TCTCGACGCGCCGCGGCCACAGGGCCACCACGACCAGCGCTCCCAGCGCAACGCCAGCGATGACCCCACCCACCCAGCCCAACAGGCACAGGGCTGTCACGATGCCCCCAGCCACCAGCAACCCTACACAGATCGACAGCAGCGACTCCCAGAAGGGCAGGCCGAGCAAAAAAGCCACAATCGAGCCGGTCCATGCACCGGTCACCGGAAGCGGGATGGCCACGAAGAGTACCAGACCGATGCGGCCATACCTCTCGACCACCTTCCCTCGCCGCGCCGCCAGGCTCAGGACCCACTCCAGCGCCTTTCCGACGGGACCCAGCTTGGCTGCCAGTCGCCGTACCAGACCGAGAAAGAGGAGGAGAAACGCGACGGGAAGGATGTTCCCCACCAGAGCGATGGGCAAGGCATAGAACCACGGGATATGGAATACATTGATGGCGACGGGAAGGGCGCCGCGAAGCTCCACCACGGGGAGCATGGACACGATGAAGACGGTCAGTGCTTTTGAGATTCCCAGTCCGAGCAGGCTGTCGATCACGATTGTCCCCACGGCACGATACCACGGGGCCCACACCCCGTCAAGCAAGGCCGAATCAAGCAGATTGCCACGGGGCCGAAGGTCTGTTACAGTAGAGTAGTGCTGGCAGAGACGATAACAGTCTATTTCGTCCTCATTTTCATTGCGTTCTGGGGTCTGCTGTCTATAGGACAGACCATAGGCGGCAAATGGTATCTGCGGCGCTACAAGAGGCTCAACGGCCGGGCGCCCAGACGCGAAGACCTGCCGCGGTGGGTGTGGTGGGTCATCATCCCCGTCGGAATGCGAACCAGGGGCTTCAAGGGCCCCCCGCCGCAACAGGACGGCCAGGACCAGGGCGACGCAGGCCAGCAGGCTGACCTGTGAGCCTCGCGGCCTGCCGCAGCAGCCGCTCCGCTCCAATGCATACGAAAGGCCCACGAAGCCACTGCACCGTGAACACAGCCACAGCGTTCTTGCTGACCTATGGGATAACTGCTATACTGAGCTTAGCATGGACTATGAGACCGTCATTGGCCTGGAGGTCCATTCACAGCTACTAACGGAGAGCAAGATGTTCTGTTGTTGCAGTGCCGACTACGTGGACGCCGCTCCCAACAGCCACGTTTGCCCCGTTTGCCTCGGAATGCCCGGGGTACTCCCGGTCATAAATGAGAAGGCTCTGGAGTACACTGTGATGACAGCGCTCGCCCTGAACTGCAGCATCCCCGAATACACCAAGTTCGACCGAAAGAACTACCCCTATCCCGACCTGATGAAGGGGTACCAGATATCCCAGTACGATGCCCCCATCAGTGTCGACGGGTGGGTCGACATCGAGGTCGACGACAGCAGGAAGCGCGTCGGTATCACGCGGGTCCACCTTGAAGAGGACACAGCGAAGCTGGTGCACCGCTCCACGACGGAGGGTGAGTCCTACAGCCTGGTTGACGTCAACCGCTCCGGGGTCCCTCTTATGGAGATTGTGGGCGAGCCCGACCTTCGCTCCCCTGAAGAGGCGCGACAGTACTTGATGAAGCTGCGGGCTATCCTCCAGTTTCTCGGCGTATCGACGGGCAACATGGAAGAAGGCAGCTTCAGATGTGACGCCAACATAAGCATTCGGCCGCTCGGCGAGGCCAGGTCCGGCGTGAAGGTCGAAGTGAAGAACATGAACAGCTTCAGGGCGGTCTACCGTGCCCTTGAATACGAGGAGAAGCGACAGAGGGAGGTGACAGAATCAGGGGGCACGCTGGTCCAGGAGACCAGAGGGTGGGTTGAGGATAGGGGCGTCACCGTATCGCAACGCAGCAAGGAGTTTGCCCATGACTATCGCTACTTCCCTGAGCCTGACCTCCCGCCTATGGCGTTCAGTCGGGAGTGGGTTGAGCAGATAAGAGCCAAACTGCCGGAGCTGCCTGATGCCAGACGCGACAGGTTCATGGAGCAATACGGCCTGTCGCACTACGATGCCAGCCTGCTCATCACCTCCAAGGCGATGGCCGACTACTTCGAGGAGTGCGTCGGCCTCACTCAGGGACCGAAAGTCGCCGATAGAGCCAAAGCCGCCAGCAACTGGTTGCTGGGCGACATCTCGAGACTGCTGAATGCCAGCGGCACTGACATCGACGACTGCAAGATCCAGCCACAGCGTCTGATGGAGATGCTGGACCTCATTGAGCAGGGAACGCTCAGCGGGGCGGCAGCCAAGACCGTTCTTGAGGATATGTTCAGCACCGGCCGGCCTCCCAGTGACATCATTGCCGAGAAAGGGCTTACCCAGATAAGCGACACCAGCGAGATCGAGGGCGTCATCGCCCGGGTAGTCGCCGGCAATGAGAAGGCAGTGGCCGATTTCAGGAAAGGAAAGGAGCAGGCGCTCAAGTTCCTGGTGGGCCAGGTTATGCGGGAGACCAAGGGGCGGGTGAATGCGTCAACGGTGAACGAACTTCTGAAGGAGAGACTGCAGGGCTAATCATGCAGACCTATCTGAATATCGCCCAAGTCATAATATCGATAGTCCTCATCGTCGCTGTCATGTTTCAAGTGAGAGGAGGCGGGCTGGGAGGCATCGTAGGCACCCAAACGGGTACCTACCGGACCAAGAGAGGGATAGAGAGGACGCTGTTTCAGCTAACCATCGTCTTGGCCATCATCTTCGTAGTTATCTCCATATTCGCCGTCCGCGTTAGCAGTTAGAGCAATGGGCGTCATCACACTGACCACAGACTTCGGTCTGCAAGACCCATACGTCGCTGCGGCAAAGGGAGTGATCCTCAGCATCAACCCGCAGGTCACCATAGTCGATATCAGTCATTCCGTCGAGCCGCAGAATATCCGGCAGGCCGCCTTTCTGCTCAGCACCACCCATCACTACTTCCCCAAAGGAACCATCCATGTGGCTGTTGTCGACCCCGGGGTAGGTACTGAGCGAAGAGCAGTCTTGCTGGTGACGCCGAGGGGCTTCTTCATCGCGCCGGACAATGGACTTCTCAGCTACATTGTGGATGAAACGCCCGTCCACGAACTCCAGGCATATGCTATCACCAATACGGGCTACTTCCTGTCACCGGTGAGCGACACTTTCCACGCCCGTGACGTCTTCGCTCCGGTTGCCGCCCACCTCTCGCGCGGCATGTCGCCTCAGGAGTTCGGCGAGGGCATCGCCTCTATCATCGCCTTCCCCATCCCTCGGCCCCATGTTGGCGAGGATGGTGTGCTGGTCGGCCACATACTGCACATCGACCGTTTCGGCAATCTCATCACCGACATCAAGAGGAGCAACCTCCCCAGAGGGAGAGTATTCATCGAGATCCACGGCCACATCGTAGACGATCTGAGCCACACCTACGCCGATGAAGATGAACAGGGATTGCTGGCCCTGGTCGGCAGCAGCGGCAATCTGGAAGTGTCTATGAGCAACAGCAGCGCAGCCAGGTTCCTCCAAGCGAAGATGGGCGATGAAGTCAAGGTGGGAAAGAACGAGGCCTCTCTGCGGCAGGTCATCACCAGGGAGACCGAGACGTGAGATGAAGGTGACTGCTACGGAACTGCGCACGGACATGGGCGGGCCGCGCCCGTGCCACCCGAGACTCCCAGACGTAACGGCCGACTTCACCATGGACGCGTGGACACGATGAGCGAGAACGTATCTCTGAAGCGGCAAGCACTGGCATGGAGCACGCTCTTACGCATCGGACCCACTGCCAGGGGTGTGCTTCCCTTCCTCCTCGGAGCCACTATCGCGTGGAGCCAGGGGTATCCCATCAACTGGGCTGTGCTCCTTCTCTCCACTCTGGGTGTAGTCCTGGTCATGCTTGTGACGTTCCTCATCAACGAATACTACGACTATGGAGCAGATATCATAAAACAGCAGATCGACGAACTCTCGGGCGGGTCTGGAGTGTTGCCCATGGGACTGGTCCCCAGGCG
>CAYTKL010000166.1:0-3951 GCA_964438305.1 uncultured Dehalococcoidales bacterium
CGTGGGCCGACCTGGGGCTGGACCATGTGCAGTTCAACATGGTGGATGATGCGACACTGCGGGCGGCGCAGCGGGAGCCGGAGAAGTACCAGGAGTTGATAGTGCGGGTAGCGGGCTACAGCGCGCACTTCGTGGACATCAGCCGCAAGACGCAGGACAACATCATACAGAGGACGGTGCAGGGGCTGGGCTAGAGACGTAGTCACACAAGGTGCATAATCGGGCCCCCTGGCTGGACCGGGGGGCCCGATTGCTTTGGAGGTGTTGAAGATCGGGCGCCTCTGGGCTTTTGCGCTCGAACCCCGCACCGTGGCCGGTTGACAGAGTCGGATGGTGGTCCTGTGGTCTTCCGCGAGGGAGCGCGCAAGGGACTCTTCCCAGCCTGGAGCGCTTTCGCGTCCTGTTCCTGCAACCGCCGCGCGTCTGGCAAGGAGCGTGCTGCTGCTGCATACCCGTACGGAATTGACAGGGTCGCTTGAGAGTATTAGCATGCTGGTACTTTCCGTGACATCGCACCGGCGTGACGTGACGTCGGCACTGATGTCGCCGTCGGGGGTGGTAGCTATCAGTCGAACAAAGCGGGAGCATCAGTAGTCCGAAATGCGGAGATACGAATCTGCGAAGAAGGAGGATGACGAAATGGCGGAGGTACTGGCAGACAGCAGCCGAGCGCCCGACAAGCCGGTAGAGGAACTGGAGAAGGAGCGGGCGTGGTGGTGGGCGGCAGAGAAGAGGAGATCGAAGCGCCTGGACTACCTGAGGAAGGCGATATGGAAGAAAGGGAGGATAGGAGGCACTTTCGCTCCGGGCTTGAAGGCGTCTATGACGGAGATACTGCTGCGCACCGATGGGTGGAAGCAGAATGTCGGCACGTGGCCTTCCTGCCTCCACTACGCCAGGATGCACGCATATATAACCGACAATATCCCTGTCTTCATCACCGACCATGCTCAGATTGTGGGCTACCTCGGGGAGTCCCCCAGCACCTTCAGGTCAGGGGCTGAAGACACCTACCAGGAGCCGGACATCATACCTGAGCCGGTCGACGAGAACCTGAAGATCCTGGCCGAGATAGGGGACTACTGGGTATCGCACGCTGCCTACGGGTCTTTCCTCAACACATTTGACCCTGAGGACCTTATGAAGATCATGGGGGGGCAGATCTGCTGGGGCATTCCCGTCTTCTCCGCCGGCGGGTACGCCGGGGTGAACTACGAGTACATCATGACCGGCGAGCGGGGATTCGAGGACCTCATAGCGGCGATAGAAGAGAATCAGGATGCCATGAGGGAGGAGATGAAGAGCGGAGCCGCCGTGGATGCGGCTCAGCAGTATGAGAAGATTCGAACGTGGCAGGCGATGATTGAGGCGCTTGAGGCCGCAATGAGGTGGGCCGGGCGTTATGCACGTCTGGCGCGGATCGTGGCGGAGAACTTCGAGACGGACCCCAAGCGCAAGGAGGAGCTGCTGCGGGTGGCCGAGACGTGCGAGCGGGTGCCGGCGAAGCCGCCGCGGACGCTTCAGGAGTCCATCCAGCTTGACCATTTCATTCAGGTGCTCAAGCGCTACGAGAGCATTGAGGGGGCATGGCCGGCGCGTCCCGATTACTATCACTGGCCGTTCTACAACAGGGACGTGAACGTCGAAAAGCGGATCACCAGGGAGGAGGCGCTGGACCTCGTCGGTGAGCACCTCATCCGTGCCGCTGACATGGGCATCAATCTGGGCCGGTGGGCCAGCGAGGGCCTTCAGGGTATATCCGGCACCTGGGTGTGGACCATCGGCGGCGTCAAGCCCGATGGTTCCGACGCCTGCAACGACCTGACCGTGGCCTATCTGCAGGCGGCGAGGATGGTGCGGGTGGCCAATCCCACCTTTGGCTTCCGCTGGCATCCGCAGGTGAAGGATGAGGTATGGCGGGAGGTATTCGAGTGTATCAGGCAGGGGTTGGGCTATCCCAGCATACGCAATGACCCTATTCTGATACAGAACGGGATGTACTGGCACCATCACCCGCTGGAGGAGATGAGGACGTGGGTGCATCAGGCGTGCATGTCGCCGTGTCCGACGACGCGGGACGGGTTTCAGCCGTGCCGCATGGCGATGGCGACGGCGAACTGCGCCAAGATGGTCGAGTATGCCCTGTTTGATGGGTACGACCCGGTGTTCAAGATGCAGATAGGACCGCATACCGGTGATGCGCGGGAGTTCAGCGACTTCGAGCAGTTGTACGAGGCGTGGCGGCAGCAGATGCGATGGATAATGGGTACGCTGGCGCGGGCGATGACGGTGGGGCGGGTGAGAGACGCCGACTTCTTTGGGCGCCCCTTCCTGTCGGGCATATCGCAGCGGTCGGTGGAGAGTGGCCTGGACATCATCAGGCCGGGGAGCGAGCGAGGCAACTCGTGGATTACCTTCTTCACGTGGGTGGAGAACGCCGACAGTCTGGTGGCGGCGAAGAAGCTGGTGTTTGACGAGAAGAAGTACACCATGAGCCAGTTGATGGATGCGCTGGACGCGAACTGGGATGGGTATGAGGAGATGCGGCTCGACTTTGTGAAGAACGCGCCCAAGTGGGGCAACGATGACGACTACGCGGATGAGATGATGGTGCGGTGCTTGAGGGATGTGGCGAAGCGCTCGTGGGAGTTGAAGGACCCGTCGGGCAATCCGTGGCCGGCGCTGCCGGAGAACGTGAGCGGGAACATCCACTACTCGACGGTGGTGGGGGCACTGCCGAACGGGAGGAAGTGGGGAGATGCGCTCTATGATGGAGGCATCTCGCCTGGTCCTGGTCTGGACAAGAAGGGACCGACGGCGGTGCTGAAGTCGTGCTCGAAGATAAACCACGTGAGTGATGGGCGGGCCTTCCTGCTGAACCAGAGGCTGTCTCCGACGCAGCTCGCCGGCGAGAAGGGGTATCAGCTCTGGAAGGCGTACATGAAGACGTGGGCCGACCTGGGGCTGGACCATGTGCAGTTCAACATGGTGGACGATGCGACGCTGCGGGCGGCGCAGCGGGAGCCGGAGAAGTACCAGGAGCTGATAGTGCGGGTAGCGGGCTACAGCGCGCACTTCGTGGACATCAGCCGCAAGACGCAGGACAACATCATACAGAGGACGGTGCAGGGGCTGGGCTAGAGACATGGTCACATGGAGAATCCTGCCGGGCCCCCACGCAGAAATGGGGGCCCGGTTGTTGTTGGGCGGTTAGAGGATGACAAAATTGCAGAACATCGATGAAGCGATGAGAAACATTTGACACGAAGAGCCGCGCGTATTACAATGTTAGCGTTGTTCGTGGGGTGGAGATATTTCACAAGGAGGGAGTCTATCGAGAGATTAGAGACTTGAGTCCCCAGAGTGTTTGCAGCAGGCCTGAAAGGACACGAAACGTGAGCCAGAGGGCCTGTGTAGAAGGTGCCTAGTATTGAGAGGAGGTGATAGAATGCCGACTTGCAGCGAGTGCAAGAACTACTTTCCCATTGAGGGCGAGGAGAACAAGGGGGACTGTGTGCTGAGAGGGCGTGACGCGAGACAGGAGTACTGGATGGCGAAGCCTGTGGCAGGGGATA
Organism: uncultured Dehalococcoidales bacterium; assembly: GCA_964438305.1. Taxonomy (GTDB): domain Bacteria; phylum Chloroflexota; class Dehalococcoidia; order E44-bin15; family E44-bin15; genus CAYTKL01. The sequence goes on from CAYTKL010000166.1 coordinate 3,576, forward strand.
TGGACGCGTCGCAGTGTTCTTCGTTCCAGAAGAAGTAAAAACTCATGGCCGGAAGGGTGGTGGCAGGGGCATGAGGTATATGTGTTGAGCGTCGCGCCTTTGCTACGGTAGGTTGGACAACAAGGAGGCACGGAAGATGGCAGAGGTGGCGGCAAAAACAAGTACAGCGCCCGATAAGTCCGTTGACGAACTGGAGAAGGATCGGGCGTGGTGGTGGGCGGCGGAGAAGCGGAGGTCGTCGCGGCTCGACTATTTGAGGAAGGCGATGTGGAAGAAGGGCCAGACAGGGGGGAAGCATCCTGAAGGCCTGAAGATCGAGCTCGAAGCGGCGGACCTCTATCGCGAGTCATGGGAGATGAGCCGTGGCCAGTGTGAG
>CAYTKL010000167.1:0-3914 GCA_964438305.1 uncultured Dehalococcoidales bacterium
GAAGGGCGCTTTCAGCCGGCTCAAGTACGAGCGTGGTGTGCACCGGGTGCAGCGGGTGCCCGTCACTGAGTCGAGCGGCCGTATCCACACCTCGACGGTTACCGTCGCGGTTCTCCCTGAGGCCGAGGAGGTGGATGTGGGTATCAGCCCCGAGGACATCAAGTTGGAGGTATTCCGCGCTGGAGGGCATGGGGGGCAGAATGTGAACAAGGTGGCCACGGCGGTGCGTATTACCCACCTTCCGACGGGCATCGTCGCCAAATGCCAGGACGAGCGCTCCCAGTTGAGGAACAAGAACAGCGCGATGGCTGTGCTCCGGGCTCGCGTCCTGGACCTGGAGCAGAAGAGGCATTCTGAAGAGGTGGCCAAGGAGCGCCGGTCGCAGGTGGGCACCGGAGAACGTTCGGAGAAGGTCCGTACCTACAATTTCCCCCAGAGTCGTGTCACCGACCACAGAGCGGGGCTGACGCTGCACAATCTGGAGCGGATTCTCGAAGGGGACCTGGATCCCCTCATCGACGCTCTCGCCGCGAGCGAGCAGGCGAAGCGGTTGGAGGGACAGTTGGTTTGACCATACGCGAGGCGCTGCGTCAAGCCTCACAGACCCTGGCCGCTCACTCCACCACAGATGCCCATCTCGAAGCAGAGATCCTCCTCATGCATGTACTGGGCATCGACCGCGCCAGGCTGTATGCCTCGTTGGGGCAGGACCTGTCGCATAGCGACGTCGAGGTCTTGACGCAGCTTGTCAACCGTCGAGTGGCGAAGGAGCCGGTCGCCTATATCACCGGGCACCGCGAGTTCTTTGGCTATGATTTCCACGTTGCCCCGGGCGTGCTGATTCCGCGGCCGGAAAGCGAGCTGCTCGTTGAGGAAACGCTCGACTTCGTCAGCGGCCGTTTCCCGCTGGGGGACCCGAGTATAGCCGACGTCGGTACCGGCAGCGGCGCCATTGCGGTGTCGTTGGCTCTGCGTCTGCCCAACGCCAGGGTATTCGCTATTGATATCTCCCGTCGCGCCCTGGACATAGCCGGGGTCAATTGTGTTAAGCACGGTGTTGAAGAGCGTGTCCATCTTTTGGAAGGCGATCTGCTGTCGCCGCTTGACGATCCGGTGGACGTCATAGTCGCCAATCTTCCCTATGTCACCAACGCGGAGTTGGGAGGGCTCGGCGATGAGATAGAGATGCACGAGCCGTCGGAGGCTCTTGGTGGGGGCGTAGATGGGCTGGACGAGGTGCGGCGGCTTCTCCGAGGAGCTGGCGACAGGTTGCGCCCGCAGGGTGCGGTTATTCTGGAGATCGGGCCGGCGCAGGCAGAGACGGCGGCATCGCTGGCGGGCTCCGCGTTCCCTCAGGCGACGGTTGAGTTGAGGAGGGATTTGGGCGGATGGGAAAGGGTGCTGAAAACCCGCACATAATTTCACTTGACACGTGCGTGAAATGATGGTAAATTGATTGTTTGTTGCTCACTCACTAGCCAGGGGGGGGGGATTGGAGGTCGGAAGACCTGCCAGGCCGGGCTAGGGTTGCAGCTCAGTCTTAAGGCTTGCGGCCTTTTGTTATGGCCACAATTAGGAGAAAAGAATGCCTACGGTTAATCAGCTTGTGCGGTCAGGGCGCAAAAAGAGCAAGAAGAAGACCAAGGCGCCGGCGCTGGGTTGGGCATACAACTCCTTGAAGGGGAGGATGCAGGCGGGAACGGGCTCACCTCAGAAGCGTGGGGTGTGTACTGCGGTGAAGACCGTGACGCCCAAGAAGCCCAATTCCGCTCTGCGGAAGGTGGCCCGCGTCAGACTGACCAACACCATGGAGGTCACTGCCTACATCCCCGGGGAGGGGCACAGCCTCCAGGAGCACTCCGTCGTGCTCATTGAGGGAGGACGAGTCAAGGACCTTCCCGGAGTCCGATACCATATCATTCGCGGGACGCTGGATTCGGAGGGTGTCGAGGGCAGGCGGCAGGGACGGAGCAGGTACGGGGCGAAGCAGCCGAGACAGTCGAGCGCTTTGTAGAGGGAAGGACGAGAATGCCACGAAGAGCCCGGGTGACAAAACGAGAGATTGACCCTGACCCTCGGTTCCAAAGCGTAGCCGTGGCCCGGATGGTCAACAGGGTGATGACGCGGGGCAAGAAGAGCGTGGCGGAGGCGATCGTCTATGATGCTCTCGACACGGTGAGGGACCGAATGAAGAGGGACCCGGTTGATGCCCTCGAGCAGGCGATCAAGAACACCACACCACTTCTCGAAGTGAAGCCGCGCCGCGTTGGCGGTGCGACATATCAGGTGCCCGTGGAGGTCCGGCCGGACCGTGGCCTTTCCTTGGCCATGCGGTGGATTGTGCGATCAGCGCGGGCACGCGCCGGCAAGTCCATGGCGGAGAAGCTTGCGGCGGAGATCTTGGATGCCGCGCAGCGACAGGGTGCAGCCATCAAGAAGCGTGAGGACACTCACAGGATGGCGGAGGCCAATAGGGCCTTTGTGCACTATCGGTGGTGAGGGCTATGGCCAGGCTGGTCCCTCTGGGACTCATCAGGAATATCGGTATCATTGCCCACATTGATGCGGGGAAGACTACGACCACGGAGAGGATTCTCTACTACACCGGTCGTACCTACAGGGTGGGCGAGGTAGATAACGGAACAGCGAAGATGGACTGGATGGAGCAGGAGAAGGAGAGGGGAATCACAATTACGGCTGCCGCGACGAAGTGCTTCTGGCGTGACCATCACGTCAACATCATCGATACCCCGGGACACGTGGACTTCACCGCCGAGGTGGAGCGAAGCCTTCGGGTCCTGGATGGGGGGGTCGTGGTTCTGGACGCGGTGGCCGGTGTTGAGCCCCAATCGGAGACGGTGTGGCGGCAGGCAGACCGATACGGTGTGCCCAGAATCTGCTTCGTCAACAAGATGGACCGTGTGGGCGCCGATTTCTATCGCACCGTGGACATGATTGGCGAGAGACTGCATGCCACGGCCCTGCCGATACAGGTGCCCATTGGCTGTGAGGCAGCCTTCGAGGGCGTCATTGACCTTGTGGAGGAGAAGGCCTGGGTATTTGCCGGAGGGCTTGAGGAAGAGCCGACGGAGAAGGCCATTCCGCCGGAGTACGCGGAAGCGGCAAAGCGCTATCGAGAAGTGATGATAGAGAGGCTGGCGGAAAACGACGATCAGATGGTGGCGCTGTATTTGGAGGGCGCTGAGATAGGCACCGACGACATCAAGGGCGCTGTGAGACGGGCAACCATTGCGAACAAGGTGGTGCCCGTTCTTTGTGGTACCGCTTTGCGCAACAAGGGCATTCAGCCGCTGCTCAACGCGATTGTCGACTATCTTCCGTCTCCGGCCGAGGTCCCTCCGGTGATGGGCGTCGACCCCAAGACCGGCAAGGAGGCCCATCGCTCGCCGAGCGACGGCTCACCGTTCGCTGCGCTGGCCTTCAAGGTTGTTACCGACCCATTCGTTGGCAGGCTGGTCTATTTCAGGGTCTATTCGGGCAAGGCTGAGGCAAGGGCGCAGGTATACAACTCGCGCAGGGAATACCGGGAGAGGATCGGCCGGCTGCTGCGAATGCACGCCAACACCCGTGAGGAGATTGACCGGGTGGAAGCGGGCGACATCGCTGCTGCGCTGGGTCTGAAGAACACCTTTACCGGCGATACACTGTGCAATCCGAACGCTCTCATTGTTCTGGAGGCGATTCGCTTTCCCGAGCCGGTGGTCGCGGTGGCCATTGAGCCCCGGACCAAGGCGGACCAGGACAGGCTGGACGACGCACTGACGAAGCTGGCTGAGGAGGACCCGACGTTTGCCAAGCGCTACGATGCCGAGACGGGTCAGACCATCATCTCCGGGATGGGGGAGCTCCACCTCGAGGTGATTGTGGAGAGGATGTCGCGGGAGTTCAACGTG
>CAYTKL010000168.1:0-3813 GCA_964438305.1 uncultured Dehalococcoidales bacterium
TCCAGAGGGGTTTGCCCCTCTGGCGGGGGTCTGGGGGTGTCCCCCGGAGAGCCCTCGCGGGTGGGTGGTCGCCACAAGTATGTCATTCTGAGGAGTCCTTCGGTTAACTCAGGATGGATTCCGCGACGAAGAATCTGCCCCGGCCGAGATTCTGAGCGCAGCGAAGAATGACAGAAAAGAAGCGGGCGGGTGGGAAGAAAGCGCCGGTGAGGGCGGGGAGGCTCGCCCTTCGACAGGCTCAGGGCGAACGGAGTAAGGGGCTTCCCAGTCTGGGAAGGGTAGCCTGGAGCATCTGCTTCGGGTATGGTCGCAGCGGAATAGGCGCTCGCTCAGTGACGAGCGCCACGGGGTGGCTGGGTGGGAAAACACCCACCTGGGAGGGGTGGCTCCGGGAGGGGAAGAAGAAGCGTGTCGAAGGCACAGAGGCATGCTGCCCTTCGACAGGCTCAGGGCGAACGGAGTAAGGGGCTTCTTGGTCTGATGAGGTAGCTCGGAGCATCTGCTCTGGATATGGTCGCAGCGGAATAGGCGCTCGCCCAGCGACGAGCGCCACGGGGTGGGTGGGTGGGAAAACACCCACCCGGGAGGGGTGGCTTCGGGAGGGGCTCGAAGTGAACGGATAGGCCTGGGGGTGTCCCCCAGACAAGCCTTCATGGGTGGGCGGGTCGCAAGAAAGCCTTTAGGAAGAAAGCAATGACATCCCAGGTGTTCTACCGCAAGTGGCGTCCCCAGACCCTGGCCGAGGTCGTGGGCCAGGAGCACGTCACCAAGACCCTGTTCAATGCCCTGCGCACCGGGCGGGTAGCCCATGCCTACCTGTTCTGCGGGCCGCGAGGAACGGGCAAGACCTCCACCGGGCGCATTCTGGCCAAGGCGGTGAACTGTCTCCAGGGCGGCGACGGCGAGCCGTGCAACGCCTGCGACCTGTGCTGCGCGGTGACTGAGGGGCGGGCAACCGATGTGATAGAGGTCGATGCGGCGAGCAATCGAGGCATCGATGAGGTGCGCGACCTCAGGGAGAGGGCCAGGTTCGCCCCCAACGTGGCCAGGTATAAGGTGTACATCGTCGACGAGGTCCACATGCTCACCGAGCCGGCGGCCAACGCGCTGCTGAAGACCCTGGAGGAGCCGCCGGGACATGTCATTTTCGTGCTGGCGACCACCGAGTCTCACAAGGTGCCGGCTACCATCCTCTCGCGGTGCCAGCGGTTCGATTTCAGACGTATTCCTCAAGCGGCTATGGTATCCAGGCTGCAGCACGTCTGCGAGCAGGAGGGCATTCGCATCGACGAACCATCGCTCAAGCTCATTGCCAGGACCGCCACCGGTTCGATGCGGGATGCGGAGAACCTGCTGGAGCAAATGGTCGCCTACTACGGCTCCGACATCGGTATGCAAGAGGTCCAGTCGGTACTGGGGGTCACCGGTGATGTCCGCGCCCAGGAGCTGGCACGGCATATCCTCAGCAAGGATGTGCCCGCCGGCCTGCGCACCATCAACAGCGTCAGCCAGGACGGCCTCGACCTGCGGCAGTTCAATCGGGAGATGGTGGAGTACCTCCGGGAGCTGCTGCTGGTGAAGGCGGGGGCCTCATCGGCCGTCGAGCTGAGCCCGGAGGCGCTGGCGGAGATGAAGGCCCTGGTCGAGGCGGCCTCCATGGGCCAGATCTCCATTGCGCTCAAGCTGTTTCGCCAGGTAGACCTCGAGTTCGACGGCTTCTCCACACTGCCCCTTGAGCTGGCGCTGGTGGAGTGCGCCCTGACGGAGGAAGAGGAGAAGCCCCCGCCGCCGGCCCGGGCGGCGCCGAGGAAAGCGAGAGCGCCCGCGCCCGCCGCCGTTAAGGAGACCGCACCTGCTGCCGCGGCACCCCCGGAGGCCGCCGCGCCCGCTCCGGAGACAAAGAAGGAGTTCGCCGAGGTGTCCCTCCCCGAGTTCAACGATGACGTGGAATACCTGCGCGCCCGCTGGAAGGATGTGGTGCAGGCGACCAAGGGCATGGGGTCGAGCGGCAACCTGGATGCCTTGTTGAGAAGCGCCTGCGAGCCGGTGGGCCTGGAGGACGACACCATTGTGCTCGGTTTCTACTTCCAGTTCCACAAGGAGAAGATCGAGGACCCCAAGTACCGCCACATGGTCGAGAACAAGGTGAGCGAGATTTTCGGGAAGAGCTACAAGATCCGCTGCATTCTCACCGAGAAGAGAGGGAAGGCCCCGGAACAGGAGCAGAAAGCTCACGGACACATTGTGGATGCGGCGCTCAAGATGGGAGCCAGGATTGTCGAGGAGGCAGATAGATGAACAGACAGATGATGCGCCAGGCCCAGCAACTCCAGGCGAAGCTGGAGAAGACACAGGAAGAGCTGGCGAACACCACGGTGGAGGCAAGCTCGGGCGGTGGGGCGGTGACCGTGGTGGTCACCGGCAATCAGGAGGTCAAATCGATCAAGATCTCGCCGGAGGTGGTCGATGCGGAGGACGTGGAGATGCTGGAGGACCTGGTGCTGAGCGCGCTGAATGAAGCGATGCGCAAGTCGCAGGAGATGGCCGCCAGCCGCCTCGGCGCCCTCACCGGCGGGCTGAAGATACCCGGGCTGACGTAGCCGGAGGCTCGATTTGGACATCGACTTCGTCCCCACCGCCGAGCCGGTGTCGCGGCTCATCGATGAGTTCCACAAGCTGCCGGGCATCGGCCCCAAGACGGCCCAGCGCCTCACCTATTTCCTCATCCGCATGCCCGAGGACGAGGCGCGAGCCCTGGCCGAGGCCATCCTCGCCGTGAAGGACAGAATCGTCCTGTGCTCCACCTGCCAGAACATCACCGACTCCGACCCCTGCATCATCTGCCGCAGCGAGAAGCGGGACCGCACCAAGATCTGTGTTGTGGAAGAGCCGCTGGACATTCTCCCGCTGGAGCGCACCAGGGAGTACAAAGGTCTGTATCACGTCCTCCATGGGGTCATCTCACCCATGGACGGCATCGGCCCCGACGACCTCAAGATGAAGGAGCTGCTGGAACGGCTGCAGGACGGCGAGGTCACCGAGGTCATCCTGGCCACCAACCCCAACCTGGAGGGGGAGGCGACGGCGATGTACATCCAGCGGCTGATTGGCCCGCTGGGCATCAGGGTGAGCCGCCTCGCCCGCGGGCTGCCCTTCGGCGCCGACCTGGAGTATGCCGACGAGGTCACCCTCACCCGCGCCCTCCAGGAACGCCACGAGGTGTGAGGTTCAGCGGGGCGGATACCCGCGGCTGTTGGTTCCGTTCGCCCTGAGCCTGTCGAAGGGCGACCCTGTCTGGCCCTCACCAGCGCTTTCTTCCCACCCACCCGCCCGTGAAGGGTTCTCTGGGGGGCACCCCCAGGCCCCCGGCAGAGGGGAGACCCCTCTGGACTCCCCCTGGCCTATCGTTCGCCCTGAGGCCGTAGAAGGGCGGATCGCTGTGCCGTTCATGGTTCGACAGGCTCACCACGAACGGCCAGTAATGCCATTGGGCCCCATGAATGGGGCAACTACGGGTCTGTGCGCGGGTTCAGGCGCGGCGACGGGCCTGGCAATTGTCATTCTGAGCCGAAGCTCTGAGCGAAGCGAAGAGGAGGCGAAGAATCCCGGTGGGGGTAGATTCTTCGTCGCGGAATCCATCCTGAGTTAACCGAAGGACTCCTCAGAATGACAGGGTGGCGGCAGGGCGCTGTAGGGGCGTTCAATTGAACGCCCCTACGTGAACACACCATGGAACCCCCGATTCCCGTTCGCCCTGAGCCTGTCGAAGGGCGACTGTTGGCAGCCACCCGAGACCTTTCTCTTCCCACCCAC
>CAYTKL010000169.1:0-3809 GCA_964438305.1 uncultured Dehalococcoidales bacterium
GCGGCGATGAAGCGGCAGATCACGCTGCGTCAGGCGGGGGGCAGGAGGTTCTTCGGTTGAGCAACCTGCGGGCCATGTACATCATCTGGTACCGCGATATCCTGCGCTTCTGGCGGGACAGGGCGCGACTGGTCACCAGCTTTGCCCAGCCGTTCCTGTTTCTGGTGATCATCGGCACCGGCCTGTCGTCGGGATTGGCCCTTATGGGTGGGGCGACTGACTACAACTACATCCAGTACATGTACCCCGGCATTATCGCCATGGTGGTGCTGTTCACCGGCATTATGGGAGGGGTCTCTATCGTCTGGGACCGGGAGTTCGGCTTCCTCAAGGAGGTGCTGGTGGCTCCGATCAGCCGTGGTGCCGTGGCCGTGGGCAAGGCCCTGGGCGGTGCCACCATCGCCACCGCTCAGGGGCTGGTGATGCTGGTCTTCGTCCCCTTTGTTGGCGTCAGCATCTCGGTGGCACAGGTGTTCCTGCTCATCCCGCTCATGTTCGTGTTTGCCTTCTCGCTGACGTCACTGGGAATCCTCATCGCCTCGCGCATCAAGACCATGGAGTCGTTCCAGGTCGTCATGCAGCTCATGATTTTCCCACTTTTCTTTCTCTCGCCGGCGCTGTTTCCCGTGGAGCGCCTGCCGTCGTGGCTGGGGGTGCCGGTCCGGCTGAACCCGGTGAGCTATGGCGTGGATTCCCTGCGCCAGGCTGTGTTGACGCCGGCGGAGGGAGCGCCTTCCCTCGGCATCAGCATACTCGGCCACACCATGTCCATTGGCGAGGATGTGGCGATACTGGCGCTGTTCGGCCTCATCATGGCCGGCCTGGCGGTGTGGTCCTTCCGCAATCAGGAGTAGGCTATCGGCCCTGCACCAGGGACATGAACTCGGCCCGGGTTGCCGGGTTGGTGCGGAAGAGCCCCCTCATGGCGGAGGTGACTACCTTCGATCCCGGCTTCTTCACGCCGCGCAGGGTCATGCACATGTGCTCAGCCTGAATCACCACTCCCACGCCGTTGGGGGCCAGGGCGTCGACTATGGCCTCGGCGATCTGGCTGGTGAGACGCTCTTGAAGCTGCGGCCGCTTCGCCAGTATCTCGACGGCGCGAGCCAGCTTGGATGCGCCCACAATGCGTCCCTTGGGGATGTAGCCCACGTGTGCCAGCCCGAAGAAGGGGAGAAAATGGTGCTCGCACATCGAGTAGAAGGGGATGTCCTTGAGGATCACCATCTCGTGGTGGCCCTCGTCGAAGCCCACCTTCAACTCCTGCTTGGGGTCGAGGTCCAGCCCCACGAAAAGCTCGGCATACATGTCGGCGACGCGCCGAGGCGTGTCCCTGAGGCCCTCCCTCGTCGGGTCTTCACCGATGGCCTCGATCATGTCGAGCACTGCTTGCTCGATCTTCTTCCTATTGACCACTTCGCTTCCTTTCAGCCCTTCCCATAGACCTTGCGGTCCAGTTGTCTCAGGATATCGTTCGCCACTGTGGTGTATTTCTCCGCCCCCAGGTAGAGCGCCGGGGAGAATCGCCCCATATCGAGGCCCTGCTTCTCGGGAAACAGCTCGTCGTCATAGTGGGTGGCCAGTATCTCACCGACGACCCACACATGGTCGCCGTAGGCCGTGTGGCCAAACAGCCTGCATTCGTAGGCGGCGTATGCGTCCCTCAGTATGGGCACCGACGTCTTGAGCGGCGTTTCCTTCGCCAGCCCGAACTTCTCGAACTTGTCAACCGCCCTGCCCGAGCTCCCGCCAACCGCGGCGACCAGTTCCGCCTTGTCCATCGCGATGAAGTTCACCCCAAACTCGCCGGCCTCCACTATCAGCTCGTAGGTGAACCTGCCCGGCGCGATGGACACCCCGTAGAGCGGGGGGTTCACTGAGATGGACGAGTGCCAGGCCACGGCCATGGCGTTGTCCTTCCCCTTTGCGTGAGCGGTGACAATGGTGGCCAGCTTGGGGTAGTGGTGAGAGTAGCCCGCTGCTCCTATCACACTGACTTTGGCCATCGCAACCTCCTTTTCACGGAAAACAGCCGTCACCTGGGCGCAAGCCATCGCCCTACGTCAGTCCCAGCTCCTGCTCAATGGCGGCTACGTCAGCAGGGCGCACCGCCGGCGGCTCGGCATACTGCACCGCCGCGTCCGGGTCCTTCAGGCCGGTGCCGGTGATGATGCAGACAACGCTCTTGCCCGCCAGGTCCGTGCCGCCTGCGGCTGCCTTCCACAGGCCGGCCAGCGATGCCGGCGATGCCGGCTCGCTGAAGATGCCCTCCTGGTGAGCCAGAAGCCGGTAGGCGCGCAGGATCTCCTCATCCGTCACTGAGTCGATGATACCGCCCGACTCGTCACGGGCGGTGGTTGCCCCCCTCCAGCTAGCTGGATTGCCGATTCTGATGGCTGTCGCGACCGTCTCAGGGTGCTCGAACACCCTGTCCTGGACTATGGGCGACGCCCCCTCCGCCTGGAACCCCATCATCCGGGGCCTCTTGCTGGCGCGGCCCGCCTGGTGATACTCAACGAATCCCTTCCAGTAGGCGGTTATGTTCCCGGCGTTGCCTACGGGGATGAAGAGGTAGTCCGGGGCATCTCCCAACTCGTCGACAATCTCGAAGGCGGCGGTCTTCTGCCCCTCGATGCGATACGGGTTTACTGAATTGACCAGGGTAATGGGGTGCTTCTCGGTAAGGGTGCGCACGATCTTGAGCGCCTGGTCGAAGTTGCCGTCGATGGCGACAACCTTGGCCCCGTATATGAGGGCCTGGGCCAGCTTGCCCAGGGCGATCCTGCCCTCGGGGATGACCACGATGGCCTGCAGCCCGAAGCGGGCCCCGAAGGCAGCCGCGGACGCGCTCGTATTGCCGGTGGAGGCGCACATGATGGCCCTGCTTCCCTCCTCCACCGCCTTGGCCACCGCGACAACCATCCCCCGGTCCTTGAAGGAGCCGGTGGGGTTGCACCCCTCCAGCTTGAAGTAGAGCTGGCACCCGAGCTCCTTCTCGATCTGCCGCGAGCGCACCAGAGGCGTGTCTCCCTCCCCCAGGGTGATGATGGGCGTTTGGGGGGTCAGCGGAAGCAGGTCGCCGTATCTCTCCAGCACTCCTTGTTTCACAGTCTACTCCTCGATTACAGTGTGGTCACCTGGCCCTCAACCGGCCCAACGAGCGTTGGTGCTGCGGAAAGCCATTCCTGAGGGTGACCCGTGGCATCGGTGCCGCGGACTAGCCGCCCTGAAGCCGGTTGACGAAGGTGAGTTGATATCCATCGACGTCCTCGGTGGTGAAGTCCCTGATGCCGAACGGCTCGTCCCTTATCTCGGCCACTATCCTGGCGCCCTTGGCTTTCACTTCAGCGTAGTAGTCGTCGACCTTGCCGTCGATCTCCATGTAGAAGTTGACGCCGACACCCAGCTTCTCTTCGCTGCCAATGGCCACGTTCCTGGCCGGTATGAACATCACCACCATCCCGTCCTTCGACAGGTCGGCATACTCTGCAGTCTGCAGGTTCTCGGCCTCGGGGAAGACCAGCCCCAGCTTGAACCCGAGCACGTCACGGTAGAACTCGATGGTGTTCTTCATATCCCTGACGGCCAGCGCAGGTGAGAGATAGCCCATCGGTCCGCCTCCTTCAGTCCTCGACGCGGACGAAGTTGGAGATCTCCCGCACCACATCGAGGCGCTCGATCTCAGACATCGCCTCCCGCATAGCGCTCTCCACCGCGGGGTATGTCATTAGCACGATCTCAGCCGCGTCCGCCGAGACATCGCTTTCTTTCTGGATCACCGAGGATATGCTGATGCCCAGGTCGCCGAG
>CAYTKL010000170.1:0-3711 GCA_964438305.1 uncultured Dehalococcoidales bacterium
TTGTTGGCCCCGACCACCACTGCCGCTTCCTTGATACCTGAGTATTCGCGGAGCTTCGCTGGCAGAAGGACTCTTCCCTGTTCATCGAGTTCGAGGCTGAATGCGGTGCCAAAGATGAACCATCCTATCCTCCGTTCCTTGCTTCGGGTGAAGGGCAGAGCACTGAAACGTTCAGTGATCTCATCCCACAGAGTAGGAGGACAGGCTATGATGCAATGGTCAGGGCCCCGTCCGAGGACGATTCCCTCCCAGAATTCCCCTCTGAACTTGGGAGGGATGGAAACCCTGCCTTTGGCGTCGATTTTGTATTCGTACTCACCGAGAAACATACTTATTTAATCCACAAGGGTTTTTGTCCTTCCCCATTTTAAACCACATTTCGCCACAAGTTACCACAAATCTCCACTTTTGTCAAGACCTTTGTAGGGGCATTTCACAGATTCGTTTGTCTTTTCAACCTGCTGCCTTTGTGATATGATGCGAATACGTTCGCTCGAAGGCGGACGCCGGGCGGGTGGTGCGGCTCCGGTGTTGGGGGGGGATGACGGGGGGGTGCTGCGCAGGCGTACTTGTCCCAGACTACAGGTTCTGATCTTGCATTGCTCGCCATCGGCCTGGCAGTGACCCGTTGGTGATTATTCGCCAGTGGACTTTGACACCGGCTGCGTGTAACCGGTGTGGACCGGTGCCGATGGTCTGCCAGTCAGCCGGGGCTCTGATGGGTAAGAATATGTTTACGCTGGGCATACTCACTGTCAGCGACAGAGGTTCGCGAGGAGAGCGCGAGGACGAGAGCGGCAAGGTCATTGAGGGAATCCTTGCTACGCTCGGAGCCCGTCTGGTAGAATATGAGGTTGTCCCCGATGAGAGGGAGGTTATCTCCGCGAGGTTGGAGAGGTGGGCGGACAAGGGAGAGATTGACCTCATTGTGACTACCGGGGGCACAGGATTGTCGCCGCGTGACGTTACGCCAGAGGCGACCCTGGATGCGGTCGATAGGATGGCGCCGGGGTTCGCCGAGGTGATGAGGGCTGAGGGGTTGAGAAAGACCCCCAGGGCGGTGCTGAGCCGCGGCGTCGCTGGCATTCGGGGGCGAAGCCTGATCGTGAATCTGCCGGGCAGCCCCACCGGGGTGCGCGAAGGACTCGAGGCGATCCTGCCAGCTCTGCCCCATGCCATAGAGGTCCTGAGGGGAGAGGCAGACGAGTGCGCCGAGAGCGGGGACGTGAGGTAGGGGAGTGCGGCAGGGAATAGGGAGCTTCGATGCGCATTCACATATTGAGCCTGTTCCCCGGCATGTTCAGCGGGCCATTCGACGAGAGCATCGTCAAGCGGGCGGTGGATCGCGGCCTGGTGGAGATCGCTCTTTACAATATAAGGGACTACACCTGGGATAAGCACCACGTGGTCGACGACTATCCCTTTGGCGGCGGCCAGGGGATGGTGCTGAAGCCGGAGCCGGTGTTCGCTGCGGTGGAGTCGATAAGGGGTGAAGGGGCAACACCGGTGATTCTGCTCACCCCCCAGGGCCGGCTCTTCGACCGGGCGGTTGCTGAGGACCTGGCCGCTTACGACGAGATGATCCTCATCTGCGGTCGCTACGAGGGGGTGGATGAGCGGGTGCGGGAGCACCTGGTGACGGATGAGTTGAGCATCGGCGACTACGTGTTGAGCGGGGGCGAACTGGCGGCTATGGTCGTGGTGGATGCCGTGGTGCGGCAACTCCCCGGTGTGTTGGGTGCGGAGGGGGCGGTAAGGGAGGACTCCCATGCCGATGGGCTGTTGGAGCATCCGCAGTATACACGTCCGCGGGCGTTTCGAGGGTGGGAGGTTCCGGAGGTGTTACTCTCGGGGAATCACGCCGAGATCGAGAAGTGGCGGAAGGAGCAGTCGATACTGCGTACGCTCGAGCGGCGTCCCGACCTCCTGGAGAGGGCGGACCTCCCTGCGGACAAGAGAATGATCTTGGACAGGATTAGAAAGGGTGATTGCTAGATGAATGCCGACACGCTGGTACCAGTCGAGTCTAATCCCAATATCCCTGTGATTCGACCGGGTGATACGGTCAAGGTGAGCATCAGGGTGGTGGAGGGAGAGCGAGTGCGCTCTCAAGTCTTTCAGGGGGTTGTGATAAGGGTCAGGAAGGGCAGCGACAATGTCAATGCCAATTTCACCGTAAGGCGCGTTGCCTACGGCGTGGGTGTTGAACGAACCTTCTTCCTCCATTCCTCGACTGTCGAGAAAGTGGAGGTGGTGAGGCACGGAAAGGTGCGTCGGGCTAAGCTGTACTACCTGCGCGGTCTTACCGCTAAGAAAGCGAGACTGAAAGAGAGAAGACCGAAAGAAGAGCAGAACGACGCTTAGAGTAACCGTAGAGTAGCGTAGAAAAGAGGACGAGGAGACAGAGACGCGTGCTTATCGCCTCGTCTTCTTGTTTAGGCAAGGTGGGATGAGCTACGCAGAGGTTGCGGTCAACTCCCCGGGGGCACAGCGGCGAACCTTCAGCTACGCTGTGCCTCCTTATATAGAGGTGGGTCATGCGGTCCGGGTGCCCTTCGGCCCGAGGATAGCCCAGGGAATCGTCGTCGAGCTGACGGAGCACCCCTCGGTGGAGGAGACCAAGGAAGTTGCCGGCCTCATCGATCCCCAGCCGATACTGTCACCATCTCAGGTTGAACTGGCGCGGTGGATTAGCGAGTACTACCTCGCACCGCTGTTCGACACAGCGGCTCTGATGATGCCCCCGGGCTTTGAACGCAGGGTGCTGACTTACATTGTCGCCGCCACGGGCGCCCCGGATGTCGATACCTCTTCTCTCAGCCCTCACCAGGGAACGGTGCTGGGCCTGCTTGGGCGGAAGGGCAGGGTAGCGGCTGAAGAGGTGGAAGAGACCCTGGGGAAAAGGGAGGCGAGAACCGTGGTCGGTCAGCTCGTGCGAAGAGGCCTGGTGGCCAAGGCCTATGAACTGGAGAAGGTCAAGGTCAGGCCCAAGCTGGAATCCCATGTTCGTCTGGCCATCGGCGCGGACGAGGCACGGCGAGAGGCCGAACGCCTCTCCGCGACGCGCACGGCTCCGAAGCAGGCCCGATTGCTGGAAGTGCTGGCGGAGGAGCCCCGTCCAATCCCGGTCTCCAGAGCGAAGCAGTACGCTGGCTGCACCGCAGCGGTGGTGGAAGCGCTGAAGCGGAAGGGGATGGTCACCGTCGAACGCGTCCGGGTATTTCGCGACCCGCTGGCCCATCGCACCTTCTCATTGTCTCTCGTGCCGACCCTCACTTCGGCGCAGGATATGGTGTGGCGCGGCGTCAGGGATGCCATGACGCGGCTCGCTCAAGGCGACGGCGCCGAACCTCCTGTCTTTTTGCTGCACGGCGTCACCGGCAGTGGCAAGACGGAGGTGTATCTTCGCGCCTTGGAGCACGCGATCTCTCTGGGCAAGCGAGCGCTGGTTCTGGTCCCGGAGATTGCCCTCACTCCGCAGACCATTGACCGATTCGCTGCTCGTTTTCCGGGGAGAGTTGCTGTACTGCACAGCAAGCTCTCGGTGGGGGAGCAGTTCGACGAGTGGTGGCGCATCAGGGAAGGCGCCTTCGATGTGGTCATTGGCTCCCGGGGAGCCATCTTCGCCCCGCAGCCTGAGCTGGGGCTCATAGTAGTAGATGAGGAACACGAGTGGACATACAAGCAGCAGGACCAATCGCCGCGCTACCA
>CAYTKL010000171.1:0-3684 GCA_964438305.1 uncultured Dehalococcoidales bacterium
GGTCCACACCGATGACGCGAGCGCCGAAGTCCTCCGCCAATTCTCGTGCGGGCCCACCGTACCCGCAGCCGGCATCCAGGACGAGCATGCCCGAACCCACACCCGCCATCTGTGCCAATTCGGCGGTGGGGAGCTGCGGCGTATGAGATCCCTCTCGCGCCTCTCTCTCTGATACGAATTCCTGGTACCGGTAGTCTGTCAGGGCCTGGAAGTCTTCGAGGTCAACCACGCCCTTAGAGCGAAGCACGTGCAGAAGCGCCATTAACATACGGGAGACGGTGTCCCAGGGCTCCAACACATTCTCCCAAGGTTCTTTCGGCTGAACGGCCATTTCTCATTACCAACACCGATGGGCACCGAGGAGGTCTGTGTGTTCCCGGCACGCATGCGTATTCTAACCGCTCCGTTCACACAGTGCATCATGAGAACCACGAGGAATCTGCACGAGCTCTCACGTGCGGGAATGAGTAGCGTCCTGCGCTGCAGCGACGTGGTAGGCCTTCAGCCGCGTGAGCCGCTCCGCAACTCTTTGGGGATCACGGTTGCCTTCTTCGACAGCTTGGGCGACCTGGGGCTTGCGGGCTCACTCAGTCAGAACAGCTCACCCACAACCACCCCTGGATCTCAACTGGTTGTCAAGAACGTGGGAGGAGCCGTGGTGGCCACCGTCGATAGCAATGGCAACCTTGTTCTTGCGGGCTCCATGTATGAGAACGAAGTCTCACTTGCTCCGCCTTCCGGTTCTTTCGTGGTGAAGAACGCAGCCGGAGATGTCGTTGCATACATCACCTCAGGAGGCGACTTGCACTTGGCCGGTGAGGCACACGCGGCGCGGTGAGCTGAACCTCGCTGGTTGACCTCAGAAGTCTGTGTTGGTCGCTGGTCTGGCCTCCATCGCTTGTCAATCTCAGGTCGCGGACCCAAGTGAGGGGTTCGGCACCTATTATGCGACGCAGGCCTTCATCGTCGGTATGGATCCGGCAGGAGAACGTCCAGGCGCTGACTGAAGCCGCCAAATCACCTCCTTTGAATGGCTCGACCCATAATTCTCGCTTGCGGTCTTCGACCGCCGGGGCGAGCAGACGAAGCGAGATTAAGGGTCCTCGCCAATAGGGAATCGGAGGTGATTTGGCATGAGCTGCGACGCCATTCGGAGGGCGGGTCCTGCGCCCAGCATCCGCAGCCAGCGGAGAAATGCTGCTGGTTCATCGGAAGAGCACAGGTCGGGTTCGTCGAGACCCTGCGTGCTCTGCGAGAAGCTTGCTCCAGCTATGCAGACCTGTGAGCAGATGCTGGGCTCAGTAGTCTGCAAGCAGTGCTGCATCGGGGAGCTCAGCGGGCACCGTTGCGATTGGTGGGACCTCTGCTGGAACATCTGACGGGGAGCATCCGTAGTGGCAGCAGAGAGGGTGAAGGATCTGCGAATGCAGGGCATTGTTGTGTTTGATGCAACGGAGTGTGGGGTCGCAGCGGCAGTAGGACGACATGCGACTGCCGGTCTGGGCAACATGCGACTGGCGTGAAGGCGAGCGGCTGGGCGACGATGCGTATGGGTGTCGGCCACCGGATTTGGGGGGGACCCGCTACCGATGAGAAGGGGAGCCAGCCCGTAGGAAGGCACTCCCAGAACTTCCCGTGACGCGGGTCCAGGGCCGGGAAGTTGCGTAGGTCCAAAGCTGGTTTGGACCTGTAAGAGGCCGGGGCTCTCGTTCATTTCATTACTTTTATTTATGTGTAGGATAAGAACACGCCAAACGAAAACAAGCGCTGTCTAGCGGGGAGCCCTTTGGAGGCACCCCGCTCGCAGCACGTGTGCTCCACCGAGTGCCCGGTGGTCGAGCGGTCCTGGCGAATCCTGCGGCCGCACTTCGCGGCTGAGCGAACCTCGATGGCTTCACCGAAGGCCGTGCAGGGCGGACCTTTGGGTAAGATCGTCCATTATGAAGCTGCTCCGGCTCGCCCCAAATATTGCCGCGCCGCATTTGGTCCAGCCGACATGGGTGGCTGGGGAGAAGATGAAGATATTGCGCGAATCCTTCGACTGATTCGGCGGATGTGGGGCGTCCAGCCTCGATAGAGTAAAAAAGCCACTTGACAGCCGCCGTATTACCGTGTATACGTTAATCGGTTTACCTAACTCAGGAGGAATGCATGTCCGGTGGTAGTCTCTCCCCAGAAGCCATGGGAACATTTCATCGCGGCTATTCGATTTCTCCCCAGGCTGCAGACTACTTTTTGGCACTCATCGTGTTCCTCGACGAGCACCGTGCTTATCCCAAGCTCGGTGAGCTTGCCGAGAGGCTGAAGACCCATCCCTCGGCCATATCGCGGGTAGAGCGGAACTTGCGGCAACAGGGACTTCTTCGAGGAAGCCGAACGCGGGGGGGGCTCCGGATCGCATCGCACCTAGTCCTTCAGCAGGGACCAGCGGCGCTACTCCACACAGCAGTTGTGTTGTCCCAACAGTCTAAGCGGAACTGGTGGCCTGCGGACGAGCTGCTTGGAAGACTGGTATCGGTATACAGTGCCGACCGCACACCTGTCCCAAGACGCGAGATGTTCGCCGCGTGGTTGGACGAGCTTCTTCAGAAGGGTCATCTTGCCATCAAGGGGCAGTACATGGGGGTCAACTGGGAGAGATGGGAACGCGAGAAGCTTCTCGTGGGAAGACTGACGGAATTGCCAGGGCAAGTTCTCTTGCTGCCTCCTGCCCACGTCTTCTCGGACGAGGATCCCGGTCGCAGGCTCTTCCGGCGTCAGCCAATGGTCGGTGGAGAGGCCAGGCCCGAGGAGATCGTGCTTTCTCACGCAGGCGCGAAGGACAGCAAGACCTTTGTTGTGGTGCCGCGCACCGCGTACGCAGTCACGTTACAGCAACTCGAAGATGGTCGTTGGCTCTTGAGAGTGTCAGTCGAAAGGGATGATGGCGTTGAGCCGGGCCCTCGGCTGGTGCGCCTGTTGAGAGACGGACGCGAGATAGTAAAAGGGTGGACCACCAAGCGCGGCCTTCTCCGCCTCTCGATTCCTCAGGACATTGTGGACTGCTTGAGGGAAGGCGTGACAGTTGAAGTGGCTGGCGGGGAGGGGCAGCAAAATGCCGAAGGTTAAATCATCGACAATGCCCCCGTGGCTGACGGATCAGCTTTCGTCAGAGGAGGTCGAATTTGCCCGCTGTCTCCTGGGGACCGCAACGGAAGGCGAGGTCCAGGCACTCATAGATGGACACGGGCGAGTGACCTTGGACCTCTCGAACGCAGTTGTCGTCTTGGGCGACGCCAGCGCGCCGGGGGCATTGGACGACGCATCGTTTCGCCGGCTTCTCTTCATCTGTGACAGGGTGGCTGAGCGGCTTGAGGGCAGTGACAGGAAGAGGGCTGCGTTTCAGCGGCTATCGATGCAATTCACCAGAGAGATCTCCAGAGTCCAAGCTGGAGTTCCGGAGGCCTATGAGCGGGCACGAGATGTGCTTCAGATGATGCTTCAAACGGTGCGCAGGACGACGCCGCTGGAGATGATTCAGGCGACGTTCTACTCAGGCCTTCTGCTTCTTTTTGGTTACAGGGCAGAGCAGGCCAGAAAGACGTTTCGGCGGTGCATACTGGCCTGCGAGAAGCTTTGTGCGGAACGCAAGGAGGTGCTGGGAGGTCTTAGCGCCGACGCGCACTACTATCTCGCCGAGGCTGA
>CAYTKL010000172.1:0-3676 GCA_964438305.1 uncultured Dehalococcoidales bacterium
GTTCATCTTTGGCACCGCATTCAGCCTCGAACTCGATGAACAGGGAAGAGTCCTCCTGCCAGCAAAGCTCCGTGAACACGCAGCTATCAAGGAAGCGGCAGTGGTGGTCGGGGCCAACAAGTACCTCGAGATCTGGAACAAGGATCTCTGGGAGGAAGAGCAAGAGGATGTGGGCGACCAGGCATGGCAGATTCTGGAAGGGATGGAGAAGCGCGAATGAGCAAGCAGCCTACTCATATCCCTGTTCTCCTCAATGAGACCCTCGAAGCCCTCCAGGTGCAACCGGGCAGCAGATACGTCGATTGCACCGTCGGCGAGGGAGGACATGCTACCGCTATACTGGACAAAGGAGCAAAGCTACTGGCCATCGATATCGACCCCCACACCATCGAAGTGGCCAGAGAAAGGCTTCTCCCCTACGGCGAGAACGCCATCTTAATCAACGAAAGCTTCGAGAACCTGGAGCGCATCTGCTCCGAAACTGGCTTCAGCCCTGCCCAGGGCGTGCTGTTCGATTTGGGAATGTCATCCTTTCAGCTTGCCGACATAAGCCGTGGCTTCAGTTTCCTCCGCGATTCGCCTCTGGACATGCGCTACAGCCCTTCCCAAGAGCTGAGCGCAGCAACTGTCGTGAATACCTACCCTGAACACGAGCTCGCCACCATCATCGCGAAGTATGGTGAAGAGCGCAGAAGCAAGACGATAGCCCGGTCCATTGTGGCCAACCGACCTATAGATACCACGCTCCGGCTTGCCGCCGTGGTGGAGCGCACCACCGGTTTCCGGGGCAAGATCCACCCCGCAACGAGAACCTTCCAAGCGTTGCGCATCATTGTCAACCAAGAACTACGCCGCCTTGAGGCAGCACTCAAGCAGGTGGCAGACATCCTCTGCTCGGGAGGCAGACTGGTAGTCATCAGCTTCCACTCACTGGAGGACCGCCTGGTCAAGGACTACATGAGGCAGGAGTCAAAGGACTGCCTCTGCCCCCCGGAAGTGCCCGTTTGTACCTGCGGCCACAAAGCGGTACTTAAGTTAATCACCAAGAAGGTAATCACACCTTCACCGGCCGAAGTTCTGGCCAATCCCCGCAGTCGCAGTGCCAGAATGAGAGTTGCTGAGCGTGTCTAGCGCTTCTTCTTGAGGAAGCGCTTTCCCTAACGGAAGTGGGGCGCGACGGGCAGGGTCCTGCCCAGCAGATGTTATTGCCCGAAAGGCAAGAAACTCATCGTCGAGCCCAATACTATGGACAGTGACACTGCCTCGCCCCCTTCCGCAAGACCGGCCAGCAGGCCGAAGGAGGTGTGAACGATGCGATGAACGCTTATGCAGGAAGCCGCCAAACATTTTCGAAAGGAGGAGGTAAATGGCAAAGAACGAAGTCATTTCCTGTATTGATGTAGGCACCACCAAGGTGTGCAGCATCATGGCCAGAGCAGGTTATGGACATGACCTGCAGGTTCTCGGGGTGGGTATTGCCCCTTCCAGAGGGTTGCACAAGGGGCTGGTAGTCAACATCCCCGAAGCAAAACGCTCCATCCAAGCGTCGGTACGGAGGGCGGAGCAAGCCAGCGGCCTGAAGATGGATTCGGCCTACGTCGGCGTCACTGGCAGACACGTGAACTCGATCAACAAACGCGGCGTGGTTTCCATCAATCGAGGCGACAAGCTGGTCCGCTCCGACGACCTGAGGCGAGTCCTCCGCGCCGCGCGCACCGTCAATGTGCCCGCCGACAGGAAGCTGCTCCACGTGATCCCCAGGGGCTACGCCCTTGACGGTCAGGAAGGGGTAAGGGATCCAGTAGGCATGCATGGCTTCAGGCTGGATGTGGAGACACACATCATCACTGCAGCCGTAGCCTCCGTGCAAAACCTGGTCAAGTGCATTCGCGGAGTAGGCATTGACATCGAGGACCTTGTTCTGGAGCCGCTGGCCAGCGGTGAGTCCGTGCTCAGAGTCGATGAGCGGGATTCTGGCGTTGTCCTCGCGGACATCGGTGGCGGCACCACAGACGTTGCCGTCTTCAAGGACGGCAGCATCTGGCATACCGCCATCCTGCCGGTGGCCGGATATCAGATCACCAGGGATATCGCCATCGGGCTGGGGCTGCCCTTCGACGTCGCGGAGGAGATGAAGAAGAAGTACGGGAGCGTGATACCTCTATACGACAGCAAGGAGAAGGACAAGTCTACCTTGAGAATCGAGAACGGGTACAGCGTTCCGTATCAGGAGCTGTCTGAGATCGTCAGGGCACGGTTCGAGGAAGTCCTGAAGCTCATAGCTCTGGAGATCCCCGGCTCGGAATCCATCAGGGACGTGCCGTCAGGCCTGGTGCTCACCGGCGGCAGCTCCAACCTGGCTGGCGTGGACATTCTGGCGGAAGAGGTCCTCGGGCTCCCTGCTCGAGTAGGGGTGCCTACCGGCGTCTACGGCCTCGCCGACGTCCTACCTGATCCCGCCCATGCGACCGGCGTCGGTCTGTTGCTGTGGGGGACCAAGGGCAACGGAAGTGAGAACACGTGGCAAACCGGGATGCTCGGTGGAGCCTTCAAGCGCCTCATGTCCCGCGTGAAGAAGCTGGTCAGGTAGAGCAAGAAAGGAGGTAGAAATGGCAAAAACTAGCTTTGTTCCCAATCCAGCAAAGATAAAGGTAATCGGCCTTGGCGGAGGCGGCTGCAATGCGGTCACACGCATGGTTCAGGAAGAGATTCAAGGGGTTGACTTCATCGGTGTGAACACCGATGCCCAGGCGCTACTGCTTACCGAGGCCCCCACTCGCATCCAGATTGGCGAGAAGATGACCCGAGGGCTGGGCGTGGGTGGCGACCACAGGTTCGGCGGCAAGGCAGCGGAGCAGAGTCGTGACGAGCTGCGCGAAGCCATCGGCGACTCCGACATGGTGTTCCTCGCCGCTGGCATGGGTGGCGGGACCGGTACCGGCACTATCCCTTACATGGCGGAGCTGGCCCGGGAGACCGGAGCGCTAACCATCGCGGTGGTCACCAAGCCCTTCACCTTTGAGGGGACGCATCGCATGGAGGTAGCCGAGGAGGGGATCGAGAATCTCATCGGCAAGGTCGATACCCTGATCATCATCCCCAACGACCGCCTGCTCACCCTGTGCGACAACAAGACGGCTGTCGGCAATGCCTTCAAGATGGCCGACGATGCGCTGCGACACGGTGTTCAGGCCATTGCCGAGGTGATCACGGTACCCGGCCTCATCAATCTCGACTTCGCCGACGTCAAGGCGGTGATGAGGGATGCTGGTCCGGCGTGGATGTCCGTCGGCATAGGCAGCGGACAGAACCGTGCCGCCAACGCTGCCAAGGCGGCGCTCGATAGCCCCCTGCTCGACGTCTCGGTGGACGGCTCGAGAGGCGTCCTGTTCAACATAGCCGGCGGCAACAACCTGACGCTCTTCGAGGTCAATGAGGCCGCCCAGGTCATCCGTGAGGCGGTCGACCCCAACGCCAACATCATCTTCGGCGTGGTGTTCGATCAGAGCCTGGAGGCCGACGTCAGGATCACCCTCATTTGCACCGGCTTCAACTCAGTAACCCAGGACGGGCCCTCGATCCGCAAGGACGAGGAGCTGCGCCACCTGCTTGAGGGAACCAACAGTGAGCACGAGCTGGATGTTCCCACCTTCCTCCGCAAGCCGTCGGTGCGACG
>CAYTKL010000173.1:0-3659 GCA_964438305.1 uncultured Dehalococcoidales bacterium
CGACACGTCATTGGATACCGACAGCGGACCGATGTGCCAGTGTATGACTAATCAGAAGCTCGAGACAAGAGGCGTCACCTGTCGCTGGAGGAACGAGCGTAGGACAGTGCATGATTTTCTTGTAGGACGATGCCTACTTGGCCATGCCGTCACTAGAGCACACCCGCGAGAACCAGTATGACAAGGGTGATGAAAGCGACGCCCGCAAGCGCCAGGAGTACCGCGTAGGCCGGATTCATACCCTTATCTTCAGTCCCGGAGGACGGGACTGCCGCCGGTTCGTCGCCCGTGGCCTTCTCGTTCTCGTCGTTCGAAGTCGGTGCCCGCAGCACTGTGAACGTGTCGGTCAGCCCCCCGACTGCTACCTGGTAGGCGCCAGGCGTCGTTCGCGCCACCTCGAACAGCACGGTGCGGCTCTGCCCCGGGCTCAACTCCAGGTCGACCTCATGTTCTGCGTAGTTGTTCACGGTCAGTTCCAGCGGGTAGGTTCCATTCGAGCCGCCGGTGTTGCTGATGGTGACGCTTATCCTGACCGGCTGCATGGAGGATACCTCACGGGGCTGAAGCAGAAGGCCCTCTTCCGCGAATACTGCCGGTCCGGAACTAGCCGTGGCCGCCAGGAGACCTATCGTGCTGAAATGGAGCGCCGGCGCAGTCACCGTCGTGTTTTCCTCTTCCACGGCACTGTTGAATGGCACCCACTCGCCTTCCTCCCTGTCCCACCACGCCAGCATGAGGTCCTCTTCTGCGACGCCTGCAGGCAGGCCGTCGCGGTCGTAGACGATGCCGACGACGACGGGGGGGGCGAAACGCGCCCCGGCGGGGTAGAAGTTGTAGGCAGACAGGACGACCCCTTCTTCGTAGGGGCGTGGGGACTGAGCGCGGGAGACGGCCACGTAGTCGAGCGCCTCCCCTTCGACATCAAGACATCTCGTCCCTTCCTCTATCGTCAGCGATACCTGTCCCTCGATGCGGTCGATTGCCAGACCGGCGAGCAATTCGCCGTCCGCGCCGATGTCCGGAGTGAACAGATGCCCGAGGACGTCGATACTCAACTGCCCCGGTGCGCTCTCTGGAGGCATTGGAGGCTCCTCGTAGGTCGTGCAGGCAATCGTCCCCAGTTCCTTCGTGCGAGACGAGGAGGGGATCAGCCCGGTGACATTCCATCCGTCAAGCTGAACTCGCGTGAGGCGCAGCACGATTGCATAGTCTCCGGCGATGCTATCTTCGGGGAGGGACATGCTGACGGTCTCGTCCAGAGAGTATGTGTCTCCCTTCCAGTCAGGCGGGTCAGAGATGGTGACGGAGTAGCCATCGACCAACAGGGCCTCATGGCCGGTAGCAAGGTGAATCGCCTCGATCTCGACCTCAACGCTCACTTCATCTGCACCGATGGGGGTGTCCTGAACACACTCGACGTCAGCGCCGATGGATATGTCGAAAGACTCCCCTGGCTCGACCTCCGCTTGGCTGAAGACGATGTGGTAGTCGAAGGAATAGTACTGGAGCGGATCGAAGCTGAGAGCGCTCACCGGCGTGGTCGAAACGGCTAACACCGTGGCGCCGAGGGCAAGAGTGGTCAGGAGTAGGGTCAATCGCTTCAGCGGTATGTGTGCCATTCAGTCAACGACTCCGGTGCGTAAGAAACGCCCTATCTCGCGTCTTCTGATCACCACTACGATGAGAGGTGCGAGCATTATAGCACCGGCTATCTCTGACGAGTACGCTGCAGGATTCTGCGTCAGTCCCGCAAGCAGGCGCATCAGCCATCCTTGCGCCGCATGGCTGGCCGGCATGGGGCCCAGCGCAGGCCACAGAAGAACGTCCGGCGTCCTCCACATGCCATCCAGCACGAGGTGCATGGCCGAGCCGTACGCGAGTACCAGCAGGGTGGTCTTCCCGCTCAGGGAACGGGCAATGAGTCCGGCGATTGCGAGTGCAAACGCGAAGAGGAGTGTGTGGGCGTAGAGCCGGCCGCCTCCAAATACGGTGGGAAGCAGCACCAGTCCCAGCGGCTTGTCTATCATGTCCGGCAGCAGTGAGCCGACAAGGAGCACCCTGAGGTCGATGCGGTGGGAGAGGCTGACCAGCGGCTCACGCAATGACACCCGCCCGGTTTCGAGTCGCGCGCGCCGCCTCGACAGGCGGAGCCGAGTGGCTTCAGCCGTGGCGGCGGCTCCCAGGGTTATTCCCATGTGTCCAAGTAGCAGCATCTTGATACGGGGCACGTGCTTCGTCCTCCATGCCCCGACAGGTATACTACCACCACGCCCCGGTCTGAGCCGATGGGCACGGAGTTCACGGGATTCATGCCCTACGATGCTGTTGTTGTCGGCGCGGGCCCCGCAGGCAGTCTCATGGCCGAGCGACTTGCCCTGTGCGGACACCGCGTGGCTCTTGTTGAGCGTTCCGAAAGACGGTCCGCCGACGCATGTTGCACCGGCCTCGTGAGCGGCAACTACTTGCGGCTTGCCCGGTTGGAAGACGACATGGTGGTGGGAGCGAAGAGCTCGGCGGTCTTCGTCTCCCCTTCCGGACACCGCCTTCAAGTTCAATCATCAACTCCCCAGGCGTACGTTCTGGAGAGGAATCACCTGGACGAGCACCTGAGACGCCGGGCCATTGCCGCCGGGGTAGAGTACATTCCGGGCACCACCGTCGAGCGTATCGAGGGGGTGATTCAAGGTCGTCGACGGGTGAGGGGGCGCAGCAGGTCAGGCCCGACGGTGCATGATGCCCGTTGCGTTATCCTGTCGCATGGTGGTGCTCCGGGACTGACCTTGAATGTCGGGCTGGAACCGCCGCGGCGATACATGGTGGGGGCTCATGCAGTCCTTCAGATGGATGGGGTCGCTCAGACCGAGATTCACCTCCTCCAGGATGTGGCTCGAGGTCTTGTGGCATGGCTGATGCCGGTAGATGACGTATTCGTACGCGCAGGAGTCCTGTCGAATGAATCGGCCGCTCGCTTTCTCCGGGCGTTCGTGTCAAGCGACATCGTCCGTTCACGGCTACGCGCCGTTCCATCGGGCTGTCTTGTTAAGCCGGTTCCGGTGGCGCTGTCGTGCGAAATGACGGGCACGCGCGTTGCAGCTATTGGCGATGCCGCGGGTCAGGTGAAGCCAACAACCGGAGGCGGGCTGTATCTCGGAGCCGCCGCGGTGGATGTGGCCGCGGCCGTGCTTGACCGGTGCCTTCGAGAGGATGACCTGTCGGCACGGGCGATCAGGGAGTATGAGCGCGTGTGGGGAAAGAAGTACGGTTCAGAGGTGCGCCGTGAGGCGCTGTTGCGAAGGCTATATGAGGCGATCGGGCCACGTGGGGTCGACAGGATGATTGCGAGGGCATCGCGCGCGGGCATCGCTGACGGCCTGCTGGCATCAAGCGGCTTCTCTTTCGACCGCCACAGCTCAACTCTGGCCAAAGGCATGGTGAAGTCGCTGGCCGGCACCGTTGCATCCTTCGCACCAGGAGGAGGCCGCCGGTGATTCCAGTCGACAAGACACCGCGCCATGTCGCCATCATCATGGATGGTAATGGCCGATGGGCACGGAAACGAGGCCTGCCGCGTGCGGCGGGCCACCAACGGGGCGTGAACAGGATCCACCCTGTCGCTCTCGCCTGCGCAGGCACGGGCGTGGAGTATCTGACACTGTATG
>CAYTKL010000174.1:0-3632 GCA_964438305.1 uncultured Dehalococcoidales bacterium
ACAACCTGAAGAGGGGGATCAACTACCTCAGATGGTACGAATACACCTTCAGCGCATCGCTGATGATAGTGGTCATCGCCATGCTGCTTGGGATATACGAGCTCAGTTCGCTGATTCTCATCTTCGGGCTCAACGCCACCATGCTCTTCTTCGGCCTGCTGATGGAGTTGCACAATCAGACCACGGAGAAGACGAACTGGACGGCCTACACTTTCGGCTGCATCACGGGCATAGTGCCGTGGATTGTCATGGCCATCTACTTCTACGGGTCGCTTTCCAAGGCGACGGAGGCGGTCCCGACCTTTGTCTACTACATCTTCGCGACCCTTTTCGTGTTCTTCTTCTTCGGCTTCGGGTTCAACATGTTCCTGCAGTACAAGAAGGTCGGGCTGTGGAGGAGCTACCTGTTCGGCGAGAGGATGTACATCATCCTCAGCCTGGTGGCCAAATCGGCCCTGGCATGGCAGGTCTACTTCGGGACGATGCGCCCGGTGTGACCCTCGCCCGCTTGCGAGGTGGGTTCTGGTGACGGGTCGGCTAGTCCTCGGCCGACAGGTACTCCCACAGCTTCATGATGTGCGGCGGGTGCTGGGGCTGGAAACGCAGGTGGTTTGGCGTGGGATAGCGCGCGATGCCAGCGCGGTGTCCCGCCTCGAGGCCGCTGAGCACACCGTCGATCTTGCTCGCCGGGATGGCCACGGCCATTTCGCTGTCCTGAGTTGAGCAGTTGATCCGCTCCCCAGGCCCGGGCATCACGAGCTGGCACTCGTCGGTGATTATGGGCAGCACGACGCTGTTGGCGCAGCTTGCTCCACCCCTCACATCGAAGGAGAGGCGGCTGACCCCGTCGCCCAGCCTGGCCTGGATCAGCCTCATCGCCTGGGCCGGGCTGCCGCACACCAGAACCACCTGGGGCTCAAAGGCGGCCCGCTCCAGTGGAGCCACCAGAACGTGACTGTAGCGCCCGTACTCCAGGCGCGGCAGGGCCTGGGCGCCCGCAGCGGCGCTCTCCTTGCTCTGCCCCAGCGATTCGCCGTGACTCCCGTCGAGCCAGCCTTCCTTGGGGAACACGAAGCCCAGGCTCAGGACTCCCAGCGAACAGCTCGAGTCTTCCAGAGACTGGGCCACCACCCACCCGTAACGGCGGGCCATGGTGAGCGCCTGGCACAGGGCGACCTTGAAGCCGAGGTCGCGCATGGGGAACCTTACTCGCTCCGGCAGCTCGTCGGCCTGGCACATGCGTACGGCCAGCGGAAAGGTCTGGGGTCGGAGATAGGTGTTCACCGTTTCATTGATCTCTTTCGGGTCCAATTGACTCCTCCTCGTACATAGTGTGGGCGACGAACGTGGGCTGTTTGGAAGCCTTGGATGTCAGCGGAGCGAAGGCTACAGGTACCGTCACTCCACAAGGCTATCGTACATGCCAGGCAGGTCCAGTTCAACCTCGCGGGTCTGGCCTCCGAGGTCGAGGAACCTCCTCATACGCCTCTGCGCTTCGCTGGTAGCCACCGACTGGTTGAAGTAGTGACCCTCCTCGATCAGGCCGTGGATGGTGGGGAGTTCAGCGCTGTCAACCGAGGCCTTGGCCAGCGCTATGGCCTGGGCGGGAAAGGCGGCAATGCGATAGGCGAGGCGGTCGACAAAGGGCCCGATTTCGTCCGGCGGCAGGGCACGATTGACATAACCGTAGCGTTCCGCAAGGTCCGCGGGGAAATCGTGGCAGCCGAGTATTGCCTCAAGAGCGCGGGCTCTCCCCATGACACGGGGGAGGCGCTGCGTCCCGCTGCCGCCGGGG
Source organism: uncultured Dehalococcoidales bacterium (assembly GCA_964438305.1). Taxonomy (GTDB): domain Bacteria; phylum Chloroflexota; class Dehalococcoidia; order E44-bin15; family E44-bin15; genus CAYTKL01. Next base: position 1,796 of record CAYTKL010000174.1, read on the forward strand.
ATTATGCCCAGCGCGACCTCCGGCTGGCCGAGGACGGCGCGGCCGAGGGCGGCGAATCTCATGTCCAGCGACAGGGCAAACTCGCTGCCGCCGCCGCGGGCGCGGCCCTCGATCCTGGCGATGGTGACCTTGGGCATCGTTCGGAATCGGTCGACCATGCTGTGGAAGAACCCCAGCGAATCGGCCTTTGGGGGGGCCTCTGTCGGCAGTTGCAGTATGACGTCGACATCGACGTGGGCGATGAAGAAATCGGGGTTGGCGCTGTCGAAGACGACTACCCTGACGTCCTCGTCAGCCTCCATCTCCATGCCGGCACGGTCCAGCTCCAGCATGAGGGGGAGATCGAGGAGGTTGATCGGTGGATTGTCGATGGTGACGAAGAGAACCCCGCGGTCCAGCTTGATTCTCAGAAGACTGAAGCCCTCGTATGCCATTGCTGCCTCCTTCGATTCAGGTGAGGGGCCCGTCCGCTGCAGTGCCGTGGAGCGCCTCCATCATGGCGACGTGCGCGGCAGAACGAGACGACTTGCTCAAGCATGGCACGGGGGAGCGCGTTTTTCAAGGGAGGAGAGCGGCCCATCATCGTGCTGGCGATGGATGCCGTCTGCGTGTCGGGGCGCAGGCATCACCCGGTCATATGCTGTCGGGTCCCGAGTGAAGGTCCGACGCTCCCTTCACGAGGGCCTGGGTATGGGGGTGCTCCGGAGCGGTTGTGAGCATGCTCGATTGCCCTTCCTCGACGATCTTCCCGTCGAACATGACGGCCATCCTGTCGCTGACCTTCCGCGCCACAGCTATGTCGTGGGTTATGAAGAGCATGCTCAGGCCTCGCTGCTCCTGGAGATTCAACATCAGCTTCATGAGCTTCGCCTGGAGGCTGGGGTCGAGGAAGGCGGTGGGCTCATCGGCTATGAGCAGTCTGGGGTCGAGAACGAGGGCGCGGGCTATCGCCACGCGCTGCAGCTCGCCACCGCTCAGGTGGTGCGCGTAGGTGTGCAGGAAATCCTCGTCGGTTGGCAGCTCCACCTCTCCCAGGACTCGAATAGCCTTGCGCTCCCGCTCGTCCTTCGTACCGACCCCCTGGATGTCCAGCGGTTCCCTCACCAGTTCCAGCACGGACAGTCGGTGGCTCAGCGACTCACCGGGGTTCTGGAAGACCATCTGAACCTGCCTGTAGAAGTCCTTGTCCCTGCCAGCCACCTTTCTCCCCTCGAGGTACACCTCGCCTTCGTCGGCAGGGAGGAGGCCCATAAGGGTCCTGGCGAGCGTGGTCTTGCCGGAGCCGCTTTCCCCCACCAGGGCCAGGGTCTCACCGCTGTCGATTGACAGGTTGACCCCGTCCACCGCCCTCTTTCGTCCGAAGGACTTGCGCAGACCTGTGGCGGCAAGCAGGGTTATGATGCCGCCCCGGTGGCAGGCCACCATCCGTCCGTTGGCGGCTACCAGTGGCGGCCGTTCCCTGCTGCAGACATCTATGGCTTGGGTGCAGCGGGGGTGGAAGGGACAGCCGGTGGTTCCGCGGCTCATCCGCCCTTTGACGCCCTGGAGGTCTTTGACCGTGGTCATGTTAGGATATGACCTGAGCAATGCCCGGGTGTACGGGTGTCTCGGGCGGGACAGCACCTCTGATGTCGAGCCGGTCTCCAGGATCGTTCCCGCGTAGAGAACGGCCACCCTCTGGGCCAGCCTGCCGGCCGTTGCTATGTCGTGGGTGACCAGCACGAACGTACGGTCTCCTGCTATGCTCCGCAGCAGGTTCACCACCTCGGCTCTGGACGTCGCGTCGAGCGAGGACACGGGCTCATCCAGGATTATGAGCCCGGGGTCGTTCGCCAGG
>CAYTKL010000175.1:0-3590 GCA_964438305.1 uncultured Dehalococcoidales bacterium
GTCCTGCCGATGCCGAAATTGAACAGTGTATCCCCACTGAATACCACCCCGTGCCCGTAGAGGGACATGCCTCCCGGGCTGTGACCTGGCGTATGGAGAACGGTGAAGGTCAGGTCCCCGATCTCCAGGGTGTCACCGTCCTTGAGCAGCATGTCCGGTTTGGGTGGTGGCTCAGTCGAGCCGCCCATCACCATACTCATCATCCTGGCCATGCCCTGCATCATCCTGCCGCTCGACTCCAGCTCGTGCATGCCATAGGGTGCCTTGGTAGCCTCCTTGACCTGCGCCAGCGCCATAATGTGGTCGGCATGGCTGTGGGTAGCAACGATGAGCTTCACAGTGAGACCAAGCTGGCGCACCGCATTCAGTATGGTCTCGGCCTCCGCCCCGGGGTCGATGATCATGCCCTCCTTGGTCGCCTCCGAGCCGACGATATAGCAGTTGGAGGCAAAGGGCCCGACTTCCAACCTTTGCAGAATCATGACCCTATTGTTCGCTATCGCCATCCCCCTGTCAAGCCATGCCACACTGCCCCACCAGCACAGTCGCCGAAGGACGCGTGTCCCCGAACGGGTGGGACAAAACGGCATGCACGCCCCCGCACGACCATCGGGCCGCCCGTCCACGGATGTCCGCAACGGTTGTCTCTGCGCTAAGTCACAGGCCACGTCCTGGTGAGCCTCGCCCTGGGGCGGGTGGGTGGGACAATATGCGTATGAGGCGCTGGTCCACCAAGCCCGGACACAACGCAAGTTGGCGGCAACCCCCACGTCGAGGTACATGGATGCCAAGGGGAGTCCAGAGGGGTATCCCCTCTGGCGGGGGGCCGGGGGTGTCCCCCGGAATAGCACCCCAGCGCGGGCGGGTGGGACAAAACCCGTAAGGCGCTGCTCCACCACATTGGGAATACGAGTGAAACCAGATCGCCCCAGGAACCTCCCCCATCACCGAGATTCTTCGCTCCGCTCAGAATGACAGAAAGGGAGCGGGCGGGACGACACAAAGCCAGGCTCTACATACTGTCCCCCAAGAGCAGAAAGAGGAGGCGAGAGGGGATACCCCTCTCGCCACAGGCGAGTCGCCTCCGCAGGCTGGCGGGGGCCATGGGGGTGTCGCCGCCTTTACACGCGAACCCAAAACTGGTAACGTTTCCCTAGCTGTTGTTGCCTGGAGGAATGTATTGACGGTAGACATGGACAAGATAGTCTCCCTTTCCAAGCGGAGAGGCCTCATCTTTCAGTCGAGCGAAATCTACGGCGGTCTCTCCGCCTGCTGGGACTACGGCCCCCTCGGCGTCGAGTTCAAGAACAACGTCAAGGCTGCCTGGTGGCGCTCCATGGTCCAGCAAAGGGACGACATGGTGGGGCTTGACTCGAGCATCATCATGCACCCGGAGACGTGGGTAGCCAGCGGCCACGTTCAGGGCTTCTCCGACCCGCTGGTCGAGTGCAGGCAATGCCACCTTAGGTGGCGTGCCGACGACCTGACCGACGACAAGTGCCCCGAGTGCGGCGGCGAGTTCACCGAGCCCCGCATGTTCAACCTCATGTTCAAGACCTTCTTCGGACCTGTCGAAGACGAGGCGGCGACAGTCTATCTGCGCCCCGAGACGGCCCAGGGCATCTTCCTCAACTTCGCCAACGTCATGGACACCACACGCAAGAAGCTGCCCTTCGGCATCGCCCAGATCGGCAAGGCCTTTCGCAACGAGATCACCACCGGCAACTTCATCTTTCGCAGCCGCGAGTTCGAACAGATGGAGGTGGAGTACTTCGTCAAGCCGGGCACCGATGAGCAGTGGTTCAACTACTGGCTGGAGCAGCGCTTCAACTGGTACCTGAACCTGGGCATCAAGAAGGAGAACCTCCGCCTCAGGGAGCACACCAGTGACGAGCTGGCCCACTATGCCCGTGCCTGCTACGACGTGGAGTACCTCTTCCCCATGGGCTGGGCCGAGCTGGAGGGCGTCGCCAACCGCACCGACTTCGACCTGGTGCAGCACCAGCAGTGCAGCGGCAAGGACCTGACCTACTTCGACCAGGACAGCAATGAGCGCTTCCTGCCCTACGTTATCGAGCCCTCGGCCGGGGTCGACCGCTCCACGCTGGCCTTTCTGCTCAATGCCTACGACGAGGAGCCGGACAAGAACGAGATTCGGGTGCTGCTGCGGCTCCATCCCGACCTGGCGCCGATAAAGGTAGCCATTCTGCCGTTGAGCCGCAACGAGGCCCTGGTGCCCATGGCCCGCGACGTCCACGCTCAGGTGCGCCGCTGCTTCATGACCCAGTACGACGACGCCCAGAGCATCGGCCGCCGCTACCGCCGCCAGGACGAGATCGGCACCCCGCTGTGCGTGACTGTCGACTTCGATTCGCTGGAGGACAATGCCGTCACCATCCGCGACCGCGACAGCATGAAGCAGATCCGCGTGCCGGTGGCCGAGCTGGTGGCGACGCTGCAGAACAAGCTGGCCGGCGAGCCGCTGGACGTGCTGCCACCGGGCGGCAAGTACTGGCTCGGCTTTGACCAAGCGAAGGCGTGACCACCCCCTTCTACTCAGGTGACAACGAAGTCCCAGCTCTAGCTGGTGCAGATGGGAGGGAACAATGGAGGTGAAGGACTTCGCCCTGCGCAGCCTCGACGATGCCCATGCCGCCATGATGCAGGCGCTGGACGGGCTGAGCGACGAGGAGGTGATGTGGCAGCCGCGGCCGGGAGCAAACCACATCGCCTTCATCCTGTGGCACATGTTTCGCATCGAGGACTGGTTCTTCCAGTACATGTTCCAGCGCATGCCCCAGCTATGGGAGGCGGAGAGGTGGCACCAGAAGCTGGGCCTGCCCGCTGACCCCCGGGTTACCGGTTGGGGCTACACCGCCGACCAGGTGGACAGCTTTCCCCGCGTAGCGCTGCGCGACCTGCTCGGATATGTGGAGGCGGTCCGGGCCAAAACGGTGGACTTCATCCAGAGCGCCGACGCCGCCACCTTCGACCGTGAGGTCAAGTCCCGCGTCCTGGGGGAGGCGACCGTCGGCCTGATGATCGCCCACCTTGTTGCCGAGATGTGCCAGCACGCGGGTCACATATGCTACATCCGCGGTCTGATCAGGGGCCCGAACAAGTAGCGTTTCCGCTCTCCGTGGAGGGCTCGGCGCGAACGGAGAAGACAACGATGGGCTTCTGGGTCTACATACTCGAGTGCGCTGACGGTAGCTACTACACCGGCCACACCGAAGACCTCGGGAAGCGCCTCTATGAGCACGAGCACGACCTGTTCACGTGCTACACCTCGAGCAGGCTCCCGGTAAGACTGGTGTATTCCTCCGAGTTCCCTGTGCGGGAGGACGCCCTGGCCAGCGAGAGGCAGATCAAGAGATGGTCACGCCGGAAGAAGCAGGCGCTCATAGATGGGGACTGGCAGCGCTTGAGGAGGTATTCGACACGCGATGCCCCTCGCCCTTCGACAGGCTCAGGGCGAACGGAGTAGGTCCGCTGCACCCCGTTCGTGGTGGGCGCCCCTGCCGTTCGTGGTATACTCGGCGCCCTTCGTTGGTGGGCGCCCCTGCCGTTCGTGGTATACTCGGCGCCCT
>CAYTKL010000176.1:0-3564 GCA_964438305.1 uncultured Dehalococcoidales bacterium
CCGGCTCGGGAGCATCATCCCCCTCGACCCTCACAATGCGGCCGTCCCTGACGTGAAGCCTGAGCGGGCAACGCCCGCCGCAGTCGAAGGCGGAGGTGGTCCTGACGATCGTCGTCTCACTATTAGCTGTACTCATTGCATCCTCCTGAGGAACAGACGTAGATTACCTCTAGCTCCAGGCTCGCGAGGAATGTCCCTCTCGCTCGAGGGAACGGCATAGTGGAACCGTCGGTTCCGTGCGCGAGACGCGGATGGAATACTCGCGCAATGCGGGGCGAGCCTAGCACAAGGCTTTTCGTTTGTCAAACAGACTGCGCGGGCGGGTCACCGGGAGGGCCGCCGCGCAAGCTGAAAGGGCTTCCATCTTCGCCGGCCGGAGCCACCGTCGTACAAGCATATACCCCATTGACCCTGTAGCGCATCGGGCCTACAATTCCGCTGAGAGCGCCTGCAGGCGGCTGGCCCGCCGGCATCCCTGCTGCAGCGGCAGCATCCTGCGGAGCGCGGCCCAGAACTCAGGCAAGGTGATGGACATGAAGGAGGTTGAAATGGGAGTCACGGAGCAGGTGGCCCGGTTCATCGTTGACAGCAGCATCGACAGGGTGCCGCCTGAGGCGATCAAGAGCGCCAAGGACGCTATGCTGGACTGCTTTGGAGTGACCCTTGCCGGCGCAGCAACGTCCGATGGCAGAATCATGACGGCCTTCGTCCGGGAAGTGGGGGGTAACCCGGTGGCGACGGTAATCGGCGGAGGGTTTCGTACCTCAGCCCCCTGGGCCGCTCTGGCCAACGGCACCATGGGACATGCCGAGGACTTCGACGACAGCGGCTACGCCATACTGGGGCACCCCACGGTCCCCCTGCTGCCAGCGATACTGGCCCTGGGCGAGCAGCGCAAGGCCTCGGGAAAGGACATTATCGAAGCGTACATAGTGGGCTTTGAAACGGAGTCCAAGCTGGGACGGGCGATGATACCCAGCGGCCACTACCAGCGCGGCTGGCACGCTACCGGGACCCTGGGCACCATGGGAGCCGCGGCGGCCAGCGCCAAGATGCTGGGGCTCGATGTGCAACAGACGAGAATGGCCCTGGGGATTGCCGCGTCTCAGGTCTCCGGCATAAGGCAGAACTTCGGCACGATGACGAAGCCCTTCCATGCCGGCCATGCCGCCAGAAGCGGGGTGGTGGCGGCAATGCTGGCCAGAGGGGGATTCACCGCCCATGCAAGCGTGATCGAGGAGCAGCTCGGCTTCTGCAACGTCTTCAAGGGCGACAACCCCTATGACCTGGACAACATCACCAGCGGACTGGGCGAAACTCTGGAAATCCTCACCTCAGGCATAGCCTTCAAGCTCTACCCCAGCTGCCATGAGACTCACGCCTCCATAAACACCGCTCTGGAGTTGCGCCAGAAGTACAGCGTTCAGCCCAGGGATATCGAGAGCATCGACTGCACGGTGAGCGAGCTCATTTCCACGGTAGCCTTCTATACCGAGCCGGTAACCGGCCTCGAGGGGAAGTTCAGCGTGGAGTACTGCATCGCCAGGGCGCTCCACAGCGGGAAGGTCGGGCTGGAGGACTTCACCGACGAGAAGGTCAACCAGCCCGACGTTCGCGAGACCATGAAGAAGATCACGAGACATCTCGACCCTTCCCTTCGCGGCATAGGAGGAATAGAGGTAGTCATCAAGACGACTGATGGGCGCGAGTTGCGCGAGCGCAGCGGTGAGATGCTCAAGGGTTTCCCTCAAGTCCCTCTCACCCGTGAGGAGCTGGCGACAAAGTACAGAGAGTGCGCCCAGCTCACGCTGTCCTCCAAAGATGTCGAAGGCTCGCTCACGCTGATGGAATCCCTGGAGGACGTGGGGGACATCACCGAACTCATGGACATAGCCATACAGAAGACCGCCCAGTAAGTGCGTCGCTGGCGAAGGCTTCCCGCGAGTGATGGAAGCCGCAGCCCGGCCTGACATGCGGATGCGAAACGGACTGGGGGCACGGTAGCAAAGGAGGGTGGCAATGAAGAGCATCGGTACTGGCAAGAGCATCGGGATCGCTATAGCCATCGCCGTGGTTGCCCTGGTGCTTGTCTCCGGCCTTGCCTATGCCTCCTTTTACGAGTTGACCAGGGGACCGCTGCCGCAACATGCGGGGGAGATAGCAGTCACCGGGCTGGACTACCCGGTGGAGATCCTGCGTGATGAGTGGGGCATTCCGCACATCTACGCCAGCAACATGCACGACCTGGTATTCGCCCAGGGGTACACTCAGGCGCAGGACCGCTGGTGGCAGATGGAGTTCTTCCGGCACACCGCGAGTGGCACCATCGAGGAGTTGACCGGCAAGGACGACGACCTGCTGGCCACGGATATCTTCATCCGCACTCTGGACTGGAGAGGTGTGGCGGAAGAGGAGGCTCGCAGCTATGACGAGGAGACGATGGCCCAGTTGCAGGCCTTCGCCGATGGGGTCAACGCCTACATAGCGAGCCGCAACCCCGGCGACCTGGCCATGGAATACAGTGCGCTGAAGCTGGTGGGCATCGAAATCGAACTTGAGCCGTGGACGCCCATCGATACGCTGGCCTTCGCCAAGGTGATGGCGTGGGACCTGGGACCGGGCACGGGTGGGGAAGAGGAGCGCTCAACTCTCTACGAACTCCTCGGCCAGGAGATGGCCGACCAGTTGATGACACCCCCGTGGCCCTACGGCGAGAGGCCGACCATCATCCAGCCCGAGGACCTGCCGGTGGCGGGGTCGAGCGGGAGCGCCGGCGCTGCCGCCACGGCCGCGGTCGTTGAGGAGGAGATACTGCTCGCCGCAAGCGGCCTGCCCGACATGAACCTGTGCTTCGGGCACGGGCGAGGAGTCGGCAGCAACAACTGGGTGGTCGACGGCAGCATGACCCAGAGCGGCATGCCGCTGCTGGCCAATGACCCGCACCTGGGCATACAGATGCCTTCCATCTGGTACCAGATCGGCCTGCACTGCCATCCACCCGATGGCAGCGAGGAACCACCGCTCAATGTGGTGGGCTTCGCCTTTTCGACCTCGCCCGCGGTCATCATCGGTCACAACGACCGCATCGCATGGGGGGTCACCAACGTGGGGCCCGATGTTCTGGACCTGTACCAGATTCGCGTCAACCCTGGCAATCCCCTTCAGTATGAGTGGAACGGTGAGTGGCGGGACATGACCGTCCGCGACGAGACCATCCGCTTCGGTGACGGCGAGGAGCCGGTCACCATCCAGGTTCGCCAAACACACCTCGGGCCAATCATCAACGACAATGAGATAGACGAAGACACGGGTGAGATACAGGGCTTCAACAACGAGGACCCGCTGGCGGCGCACTGGACGGCTCTTGAACCGGGGACACTGAGCCAGGCGGTTGTGAAGCTCAATGAAGCGACGGACTGGCAGGGATTCCGTGACGCCCTGCGGTACTGGGACGTGCCTTCTCAGAACTTCGTGTATGCCGACATCGAGGGCAATATCGGCTATCAGACGCCTGGTCGCATCCCCATCCGTGAGGCCGGCCACAGTGGCCTCGTGCCGGTCCCG
>CAYTKL010000177.1:0-3539 GCA_964438305.1 uncultured Dehalococcoidales bacterium
GGGGAGGAAGAAGGGTGCTGCGGAGGGCACCCCGCCGCGCAGTGACCGGGAGTGAGGCGGAACAGGAGCGCACGGGTTGGCTCGACAGGCTCGCCCTTCGACAAGCTCAGGGCGAACGGAATGGGTGGCTTGACCGTTCGTGGTGAGCCTGTCGAACCATGAACGGTGACCTGCCTGGCTGCCCTTCGACAGGCTCAGGGCGAGTCGCCTGCGGAGACAGGGCGAACGGAATAGGCATGGGGCAATGCCGCCTGATGAATCAGGCAACTACAGTATGCACATTACGGGGAGCGTGTAGGTGTAGGGGCGTTCAATTGAACGCCCCTACAAGGCCGTGCCGGGACGGGCCTTCCCGCGTGTCCACAGCGAACTGACGTCCAGACGGGGGAGTCCAGAGGGGTCTCCCCTCTGGCGGGGGCTTGGGGGTGTCCCCCAGATAAGGCCTCACGGGCGGGTGGGTGGGAAGAACAGCGCTAGCCAGGGACGGACAGGGACGCCCTTCGACAGGCTCAGGGCGAACGGGGAGAGCACGAAATAAGGAGGAGCTGCCGATGAACCAGGAGCGCGTCACCTTCCCCAGCGGCGAGTTTTCACTGGAGGGGGTATGCCACCTTCCTCAGGGCGAGGGCCCCTTCCCCGGGGTGGTGGTGTGCCATCCCCATCCCGCCTACGGCGGCAACATGGACAGCTTCGTCGTCATCGCGGTGTGCCAGGCGCTGTGCGACACCGGGATAGCCGGTCTCAGGTTCAATGTCCCCGGTGTGGGGCGCAGCGAGGGCCGGCTCACCGGGCCGGGCACGCCTGACGACGTCTCCGCGGCGCTTTCCTGCATCGCCGGCCGGGACGAGGTCGATGCCGCCAGCCTCGGAATTTGCGGGTACTCCGCCGGCGGAATAGCCGCCTTCTCCGGGGATGCCGTTGACCGGAGGGCCAGGGCGGTTGCCGCCATCTCCCCGCCGCTGGCGATGGCCCAGCTCGGCGGCCTCAGCGCGTATGCCGGCCCCAAGCTGGTCGTCAGCGGCGAACTGGACAACTTCACTTCACCCCAGGATGTGGAGCGCTTCGTCGAGACGCTGAGCGGACCGAAGGAGTGGTACGTGGTCCCCGGCGTGGACCACTTCTGGTGGGGACACGAGGGTGAACTTGGGAGAACCGTGGCTTCCTTCTTCGTCAAGGCCCTGAGAGAAAGCCGTCAGGCGTAGCCCTCTTCAACCGTCGTCCCTCGTCGCCAAGCTGCCGGCGAAACCGGGTGAACGACGGCCGGCGCGCGAAGTGCAGCAGGTGCGAGGGGCAGCGGCAGTCCGAGGAGCCAAAGCGGGGGGCGATGATTCTCGCCCGGGGCATCTCCCTTGCCGCCGCGGCCCACGCGCATTCGCGGCGCTCGTCGCCCGGGGCATACCACACCTCCACCACCTCAGCCCGCTGCAGCAGGTAGTCTATGTGCCAGCGAAGGCGCTTCTGCCTTCTCAGGTGGCGGCCCACCCGCTGCGCCAGACCGCCGCGGGCGCTGCCGGCATAGAGGTAGTAGCCGCGAGGGAAGGCGAAGCTCCCCAGCCTGCCGACGGTGATGGTAGCCTCATCCTCCAGCGCTATGACCAGGGCGTAGGTGCCCTTGTGGACGGCCATCGCCACGATTCTAGTGTCAGGCTGCGGCCGGGGTCAAGCGGAGGCACCCCGCGATGCCGGCGCGGGCGTGGGCTGGGTCAGCCAGGCCCAACAGAGGCCATTCACGAGCGCTCGGACACGACGGGCCGACCCAATATCATTTTGTGACCGTGAATCGAGTGTAGATGCCTGCGTATGCCATTCTATCGTTTCTTCGACAGGCAAAGCTCGAAGTGTGCGCTACATAACCACAAAAAAGCACAAAAGACAACAACACGGGCTTGACAAGGAAGACCCCCCGTGGTATTATGATTATGGTAGCCACGTGGCCAGGAAATTTGCGGTGGAGGTGAGATTTGAGGCTCCACGCAATCTTGAGGGTGTGGCAAGTTGATGAGTAGGCCCTGCCTTGGGCAGGGCGCGAGGAAGCTCGATCCCGGCTCGAGCGAGCATTACGGAGGCCAGTCTCGTAAAAGAGAGGCCTAATGCGGTGGCAAACATCGCAAGTGAGTTGAGATCGGGTTAGGAGGAGAACCCATGAGTGGAGAGCGCTGGATAGTGCTCTCCACTCTTGTTTTATGCCCAGCTACCGCAGGCACACCGCGGCAGGTCCTTCGCCCTGCCAGCTACCATACCTCGCTGCCGCCGGCGAAGCTTGCGGTGAGGACCCGGGCCGGGTCGTCGGTCTCCTCGACATTGGGGATCGTCGAGCCGCCGAGGCTGCCGTAGCCCGCCGGCACGTAGAGGGTGAAGTCCAGCGGCGCGACCGCCCCGCTCGCCACCTCGGTGACGTACCTGTGCGGGCCCTCCGGGTCGGGCTGGAGGAGCACAGTGCCGCTGTAGCGGCCCTCATTCTGCGTCACGTCGGCGTAGCGAAAGCAGTGGCCGTAGAGGCCGCCGGCCCCCACGCGCAGCGGGAAGCCATCACCGCAGAGCATGACGCCGACCTGCATGTAAGACGCAAACTGGAAGCTGGGCCATTTCCCCTTGCCCCAGGTGAGGGTGGGCAGGAAGGGGTCCTGCCCTTCCAGACCCAACTGCGACATGGCATAGGCGGTGACGCTGGCGACCCCGTAGAAGAAATGCTTCGTTATGTCATGCCCGCCGGCGTTCCACTGCGGGTTGCTCAGCCTCAGCAGGGTGGAGTTGAGAATGAACGAGCCGTGGTGATAGCCGTACCTCTCCGTCCCCTCGATTGACATCCTGTTGGCCATGAGCGCCAGTATCGGGCCCATCATCCCCTTCCTGCCGCACTCGTCGTATCTGACCACGCCGTCGCCATCCTCGTCGAAGGCCTCGAGGAACTCCTTCTTGAGGGACGAGCCGGCCAGGGTATCGACCGCCTCGAAGTACCCGAAGCTCGTCTGCTGCAGGTCCCACGGCATCTTGAAGATGTCGTAGTACAGGGTCGGGGTTATGATCTCGGAGAACCGGCCGCTGTTCACCGCCCCTAGGCGGCCGCCGACCGAGGCCAGCGGAGTGTCGGTGACGGCGTCGCGGCCGACCACGTAGTAGTCCCTGGCGCCCAGGCCCCGTTCCTCGGCATAGCGGTAGGAGCCGTCGCGCGACAGGGGGCAGTCGTACCCGGTGTCGGTGACGATACTGTCGCCCTCGACCCGTGGGACCGGCACTTTCTGCGGGAAGCGGCCGCCGTTGCCGTCGTCGATGCCGGTGCGATAAGCCTCTTCCAGCGGCACGTTGCTGAAGAGGTACCGTGCGCACAGGAGGTCGGTGGCCACCGGGTCGAGGCCGGCGACGGCCAGTCCTTCGCCCTCTCTGGTGCCCGGCCGGTTGCCGGTGTGGTCCAGGTTGATGGCCTCGACGGCGTCGACGACGTGGAGCATGAAGACTCCCTGGCTGCGCACCGCCGTGATAACGTCGGCCATGGTCGCCAGAATGCCGGCGCTCTCGGTCACAATGTAGTCGCCGCTGGC
>CAYTKL010000178.1:0-3479 GCA_964438305.1 uncultured Dehalococcoidales bacterium
AGCCATGAGGCAAGGAGGGTGTTATAGATGGGAAAGGTGCCGATATGGAAGACGGCTTCAGCGGGAAGGGCAACGTGGGGTCGGTGAGTGGGGAAGAAGAGGCTGCTGACTATCACCAGGGCGAGTACAACGACAACCAGTATCCCCGCTCTTATCAGACAACCGCTTCTACTCATCACCTACATCCTTGTCATTGCCTCGCCCCAGAACGGGCAGAATCATGCGGTAGGTGCCGTAGAAAGCAGCCACAAGTCCCAGACCTAGCCCCAGAAAAGTGAACAAGGGGGTGAAGTCGAACCTGCGGTCAAGCCACAGTCCCAAGAACACCCCCATGAGAATACATCCGCCGATGTAGAACCCGATACCGGTCAGTCGTAGCGCCGCCACCCACCGATTCACTACGATCACCACGCTCCAGTATATCACCCGCCGTGGGCTGAGGCAACCGCCCGCGAAAAAAAGAAAACCCCCTTTGCCCGTCGAGGGTTTCCAAAGTGCTCATACGATTCTCACTCAAAACGCTACGCTGTCGCTCTAGTCCCTGGAGAGAAGCGCGATGAAGTCGCCATCAAACTCCTTGAGAAGAGCATGGATATCCAATACGTCGTCGGTGGTTATCTCTTCAGCCTCGCTGAACCTGTCGAACTCGTCTTCGGTGAGGTCGGTAGTCAACTCGGTGATGGGACCTTGGTTTATCACCGCAGCCACGAGACTGTGACTGCCGCAGGTCGGACAGTAGGCGCTGACAAACCATACGTCATCGTCGTGGCCAAGAACTCGCACATTGCCGCCTTCGTAGCCCTCACCACAGACGCTGCACTTGATCGTTGCCACCAGTCTCTTGATGAGATCCTCGTCCAATGCGCTATTCCACCTGTGCCTCGGCTAAGAATTCCCCTTTTCCAGATCGTCCAGATTCAGGGTTTCTATGAAGTCTGAGAAAGGGCGAAGCTTCTCCAACTCGTCCTGACTCAGCTTCTCCGTGTCACCGCTCGCGGGGAGCGGCTTGCCGCTCTCCTTGTCGAGGAATATCCCCGCCTTGTCCAGTACTGACTCATCAGCGTAGATGGGGACATCCGCCCGTACCGCGAGGGCGATGGCGTCGCTGGGGCGGGAATCGATCTCCATTGACTCGCCATCGACGCTGAGAATGATCTTGGCGTAGAAGGTGTCGTTCTTGAGGTCACAGACTATGATGGAGTCCACCGACGCACCCAGGGCGGAGATGACGGAGCTAAGCAAATCGTGGGTCAGTGGCCGAGGAACCGCCACCTCTTGCAGTTTCACCGCTATCGAGTCCGCCTCGGCCGGCCCGATCCAAATAGGGAGATACCGCTCCGCTTCCTTCTCTTTGAGTATGACCACACGCTGGTAATTCATCATACTCATCCTGATGCTGTCGATCGCCATCTCAATCATGGCTCATTCCCACCGTCCTCACCACTGCCGATTTTATCTTAGATTGGCTTTGGTGTCAACAACTGCTCATGCCGCCGCTGGCGAGGACGGCCTTCACCCTTCGCTCGAAGACCGCTCTCTTCAACAGGACGCGACGATGACACTTCTGGCATTTGATGCCGACATCCGCCCCTACCCTGAAAACCTCCCACCGGTCGCTCCCGCAGGGGTGGGTCTTCTTGAGCTGCACCACATCGCCAATCCCTATCTCCATTGGCTAGTCAGACCTCAGAAGCAGGTTCATCCGCTCACGCAGCTTCGCGGCTTCATCCCTGGCCGCTGCGGCGAAATCGTCTCCTTTCGAGGCGTATATGACTTGCCTGGAGGAGCTGATTATCGCCTTCTCGCCCTTGTCATCGACGCCGTAGCGAACGGTGCTGGCCAGGTCGCCCCCCTGTGTGCCGATGCCGGGAATCAACAGGGGCATTTCGGGGCAAAGCTGGCGCACGCGGCGGAGTTCATCCGGGTAGGTGGCGCCGACGACCAGACCGACGTTGCCGTGGGCGTTCCATTCCCTCGCTCTCATCGCGACCATCTCGAAGAGCGGAACGGGCGGCTGGGACAGTCGCAGGGACTGGAACTGCGCCGAGCCCGTGTTGGAGGTGCGGCACAGAACGAAGACGCCCCTGTCGCTGTACTCGATGAAAGGCTCGAGGGAGTCGTAGCCCAGGTACGGGTTGACTGTAGCGGCATCGAAACCGAAGGTGTCGAAAAGGGCTCGCGCGTAGGCCCGGGCGGTGCTGCCGATGTCGCCACGCTTGGCGTCGCCGATCACCGGGATGGTGTCGGGGATGTACGCTACCGTCTGTTCCAGCGCCTGCAGCCCCTCAATCCCCAGAGCCTCGTAGAAGGCGAGATTCGGTTTGTAGGCACAGACGAGGTCGCTGGTGGCATCGATGATGCGCTTGTTGAACTCCAGCACGCTCATATCGGGCATGAGCTGCGGGTCGGGGTCGAGACCAATGCACAGGAGACTCCCGTTGGCGCGGGAGGCGGCGAGGAGCTTGTCCACGAAGTCCATCGGGGCGACTATACCCGTCTGCGGGGCCAGCGTCAAGACCGGAGCGCGATGGCGTGTCCCCCGAGGGCAAGGCCACCGGCTGCCCCGTACCTGGACTGGAGCGGAGGGCGGGACTGTGACCCCGAACGTCCTCCTTTCTGCCTGGGGCTGGCGCCACCAGCCCTGTCCTTCCGCATTGACCCTGCGGAACGCGGCCCGGCCAAGGTAAATGTGGCCGGGCCGTCATTTCCTGCGTCATGCGCTCTCTGTGGCTATCCTCCGTGCTCTGCCTTCCAGTTCTCGTACCATGGGTGTTGCATGTTCTGTTCTCGCCACCATTCCTCGTACCAAGGCTCCCAGTCTACGCCGTAGTCGAAGTCCATGCCCCAGTGGCCATCGGGGCCCACCAGTTCCTGCCAGGCTTCTTCGCTGACCTCCCATCCAAACTCGGCCAGCCTGTCCACCTGCCATTGCTCCGTCATGGAATGCGGGTTGCCCGGGGTCTTGTTGCCGGGCTCGTAGATTTCCATCTCTTCAGCGATTGCTTCCAGCGCCGCGGCCGCCTCGTCGCCCAGGCCGTACTCGGAGTCCATCCAGCCGATGGCCCAGTCGCACGTGTCACACTTGAGCTCGCGCAGGCGCTCCTTCTCATATTCATCCCATACGATGAGCTCCATGCCTACCTTGGGGATCTCGTCGAAGTACAGTATGTTCACCGCGTCGCTCCATTGAGAGCCCCTGATTCCCAGCCAGTAGTCGGTGAGCTTGAGCACTGCGTAGGCGTCTTCAGGGCGCAGCCGGTCCATGAGGTCATCCCTGGCGTTGTAGTGGGGCTGGGCATTGCCTATACCGCCGCAGTCAATGACGTATCCCGGATCGCCTGTCTCGAACCAGTGGAAGCCGATGGGGAGGGTAATGTCGAGGACTGCGCAGTCGAGGGTGCCCTTCTCCAGCGCCTCGTAGCAGTCCTGCCACTGGAGGGCGATTGACAGGCTGCCCATCTTGGACATGAGTTCCTCCA
>CAYTKL010000179.1:0-3471 GCA_964438305.1 uncultured Dehalococcoidales bacterium
TGATCGCTAGTCCGGCTTCCGGAACACGATATGGCGCAGCCAGTCGTCGGAGGGCTGGGGGAAATCGGTACGGAAGTGGGCGCCGCGGCTCTCCTCCCGAATGAGGGCTGCCTCGGCCATCAGGCGGCCCGCCAGAATGAGGGCGGCAAGCTCATGGGTAGGGCGCTCGCTGGGTGCCTCCAGGGCCCTCTGCCACGAGGCAAGGGTTGACGCCGCGTCTCTCAGTCCGTTGCCGCAGCGCACCATGCCCACCCGGTCCCACATCAGCGACTGCAGCGCTCGCACGCTGACCGGAAGAGCCGCAGCCGGCGGCTCGGCGTCACTGAGGTGATAGCTGCCCGTGGTGCTCACGCTGTACGGATAGGCCCCCTCCTTCGACCTCTGCACAATCCTCTTGGCGAAGACCAGCACCTCGAGCAGCGAGTTCGAGGCCAGCCGGTTTGCGCCATGGACGCCGGTGCAGGCCGACTCGCCGGCGGCGAAGAGACCGGCGATGTTGGTCTCGCCCCAGGCATTGGTCCTTATGCCGCCCATCATGTAATGGGCGGCCGGCGCCACAGGGATGGGCGTCGTGGTTATGTCCAGGTCGTGTTCCAGGCAGAAGCGGTAGATATGGGGGAACCGCGCCGTGACCTTCTGCGGGGGCAAATGGGTGACATCGAGGAAGACGCGGTCGCTGCCCGTCTTCTTCATCTCGAAGAGGATGCTGCGGGCGACGATATCGCGCGGCGCAAGCTCGCCATTGGCGTTGTACTCGAGCATGAACTGGTGCCCCTCCGCATTGCGCAGTATCCCCCCTTCCCCCCGTACCGCCTCGGAGATGAGAAAGGGGGGAATCCCCGGCAGCCGCAGCGCGGTGGGATGGAACTGGAAGAACTCCATATCGGTGATCTCCGCCCCTGCGTCGTAGGCCAGTGCAATGCCGTCGCCGGTGGCGATATCGGGATTGGTGGTGAGGCGGAAGAGGCGCCCCACGCCGCCGGTGGCGAGGACAACCGAGTTGCAGCCATAGTCTTCGACGGCGCCGGTGCGACAGTCGAGAGCCGTGACCCCCCTGGCCACGCCGTTCTCAACAATGACCTGCGTGGCGAGGGTGTGCTCCATGATGGCCACCTTGGCCAGCCTGGCCATGTTGCTCAGGGTAACCTCGATGCGCTCCCCGGTGGCATCGCCTCCGGCATGCAGTATGCGGGGCACGCTGTGGGCTGCTTCCCTGGCCAGCGCGATCTCGCCATCCATGGTGTCGAAGGGGACATTGAACCGGATGAGGTCGGTTATGCGGTCGGGCGCTTCCTCGACGAGGATGCGCACTGCATCAGGGTCGCACAGGCCGTCTCCGGCGGCCATGGTGTCCTGATAGTGGAGCTCGATGGAGTCCCACGGGCCGATGGCCGCGGCAATGCCACCCTGGGCGTACTTGGTGTTGCATTCGTCGATGCTGCCCTTGGTCAGAATGAGGACGCTGCCGCGCTCTCTTGCCAGAAGAGCGGTGTAGAGCCCGGCGATACCGCTCCCCACCACAATGTAGTCATACTCGTTCATCCAGGCGCTCCGAACTAGTGAATGGCCAGCATGCCGTCGATGGCAAGCTTGGCCCTGACCCTCACCTCCTCCGCCACCGTAACCACGTTGCGCCGCTGCTCCATGGTGATGGCGACGCTCTCAAGGCTTGTCTTCTTCATATCCTGGCACAGAAGGCCGGTGGTGAGCAGGTGGAAGCTCTTGCCCGGGTTCTCCAGGCGCAGGCGGTGCAGCAGGCCCTGCTCGGTGCCGATAAGGAAGGTCGTGGCATCGCTCTCCTTGACGTAGCGCAGCATTTGCGATGTGCTCAGTGCCGCGTCGGCCAGGGCGATTACCTCGGGGGCGCACTCGGGATGAACCAGGACCGCGGCGTCGGGGTGCGACTCCTTGGCCTGCTCGACGTGTCTCGGATTCACCCGTTGGTGGGGAGGGCAGTAGCCCGGGTAGAGGACGATGTGCTTGCTCGTCTTGGTCGAGACGTAGTGCCCCAGGTTCCAGTCGGGTATGAACAGGACCTCGTCGTTGGTGAGGGATTCGACCACCTTCACCGCATTGGCCGACGTACAGCAGATGTCGCTTTCCGCCTTCACCGCCGCCGTCGAGTTCACGTAGCAGACCACCGTGGCCCGGGGATACCTTGCCTTCCACTCCCTGAGGCTGTCCACATCTATCATGTCGGCCATGGGGCAGCCGGCATTGGCCTCGGACAGCAGCACGGTGCGCTCAGGGTTCAGGATCGCCGCTGTCTCCGCCATGAAGTGAACGCCGCAGAAAACGATGACGTCGGCGTCGACCTCAACGCACTTGCGCGACAGCTCCAGCGAATCGCCGGTGAAGTCCGCGATGTCCTGGACCTCAGGCACCTCGTAGTTGTGGGCCACGATCACCGCGTTCAGCGATTTCTTCAATGCGATAATACGGTCTGTCATTTCATCCATCGTGCAGTTCCGCGCTTCCTAAGCAAGGGCCTTCTGGCGCCGCGGCAAAGGAGACGGTGAAACGGAAGGGCCGTCTTCCCGCAGCGGCGTGCGTGCCAGGCTACCCTGCAACGACCACGTGCCGGCCCTGTCGATCCTGGCCCCGACCAGTTGTCCCATGTGGTCGGCCCCGTCCTCGAAGAAGACAAGCTTGTCCCCTGAGGTGCGACCCCACCATTTGCCCTGCTTCTCCCCTTCCACCAGGACTTCCACCGTGCTGCCGAGAAGGCGGGCGTTGATCTCGGCGGCGATGCCTTCCTGGAGCTCTTCGACCATCTCTCGCCGCCGCACCTTCTCCTCGAGGGGGACGTCGTCGACCAGCTTCCTCGCGGCGATGGTCCCCGGGCGCGGCGAGTAGGCGGCGACGTGGACGGTGTCGAACCTGAGCTCACGCAGCAGGTCGACGCTGCGGCGAAACTGCGCCTCGGTCTCACCGGGGAAGCCCACGATGACGTCGGTGCTCAGGGCGATCCGGGGCACGGCGTGACGGATGCGGCCGACGAGGGCGCGGTAGTAGTCAACGGTGTAGCCTCGCCTCATGGCCTGCAGGATTTCGTCGTCCCCGGCCTGGAAAGGCAAGCTCAGGTGCTCGCAGACCTTCTCCAGTCGGGCCATTGCTTCAATGAGTCTCTGGCTCATGTCCTTGGGGTGAGATGTCAGGAACCGTATGCGAGCCAGGCAGTCGACTTCGTTCAGTTCGGTGAGGAGCCTCGCCAGGTCGGTCCTCTCCGGCAGGTCGTGACCGTAGGAGTCGACGTTCTGACCGAGTAGTACCACCTCCCTGGTGCCTCGCGAGGCGAGCTGTTCCACCTCGGAGACGATGTCCCCTGGAGGACGGCTCTGCTCCCTCCCCCGGCGGTAGGGGACAATGCAGTATGAACAGAACTTGTTGCAGCCCTGGACTATGGGCACAAAGGCACTGGGAGAGGGTACTGGAAGAACCGGGATAGCCTCCAACCCATCCGGGGCCAGG
>CAYTKL010000180.1:0-3465 GCA_964438305.1 uncultured Dehalococcoidales bacterium
GGAGTGTGGTCACCCCAGCTTCCCACAGGATTCCTCGTGTCCCGTGGTACTCAAGTACACGGTAGGAGCCTCCCCCTTTCGTTTACGGGACTCTCACCCTCTGTGGTTGGCCGTTCCAGGCTCATTCAACTAGAGTTCGGTTTGTAACTCCTTGCCCCTACCCGGGTCAGGGCCACCGTGCCTTACAACCCCATAGCTACATAGGCCCCGAGGCCACTAAGCAGCTACGGTTTGGGCTTCTCCCCGTTCGTTCGCCACTACTAAGGGAATAATCTATTTTCCACAGGGTACTTAGATGTTTCAGTTCCCCCAGTTCCCCCTTCCTAGCCTATGTGTTCAGCTAGGAGTATCCGAGTTGTGCTCGGATGGGTTGCCCCATTCGGGAATCCCCGGCTTAAGCTCGCTAGACAGCTCACCGAGGCTTATCGCAGTCTTGCCGCGCCCTTCGTCGGCCCTTGACGCCTAGGCATCCACCACGCACCCTTAATCGCTTGACCTACATCAAGATACGGGCATAACCTCTATTCTGTTGTTAAAGTTCACAATTAAGGGCGGCCTACGTAAGCCGCCCTCCTACTTACATCAGCCTCTAACTATGTCATGGACTGTTCAGTTGTACCTGCTCCTGCATCAAGTCCTATCGTATCACCGCCCCAATTCCTTGTCAAGACCCTGCCACCACCCTCCGGCAAAGGCAGGGCAACACTATCCTACCACATTCCCCGCACCTTTGCCAACCGCCATTCGCCACTTGCCGGCCGGTTGCACCCCAGTCACACCATGGCCCAGCTCACGCGGCGACTCCCACTACGCCGCTGTCAACGCTGTTCTAAGTGCCTCCTCGGACTCAGGCTTGATCGCCACCACTATTCGGGCCTCAGCTTCCACAACAGTGTCGTCCGTCGGCACATGCGCCCCCGCCTTGTCCACCATGAGACACACCTGCGTGCCGGAAGGCAGGCCAACCTCGCCCATCCGCTTCCCCACCGCGCGGGAATCCCCGGGCACTTTCAGCTCGATAACCTCGAGGTCTCCCTCTTCCAGAGTGAGCAGGTGGACCAGCGAGTGCGTGGGCACTTCCTCCTCGATATGCTCCAGGATGATGTCGGTGCTGCTGACCGTGACATCTATGCCCAGTTTCTTGAACAACCGCTGGTTGTTGGGGTTGTTTATCCGGGCTATGGTGCGGGGGACCTTGAACAGGTGCTTCGCCACCTGGCACGCGACCAGATTGTCCTCGTCTTCGTCCGTCACAGCGACAAAGATGTCCGCCCGCTCCGTCCCCACATCGTCAAGGGTTCGCGCCTCGCAGCCATCGCCCCGTGTGACCACGCTCCCCAGTTGCTCGCAGATGAACCCGCACCGCTGGGAGTCCTTCTCCAGTATCAGAACCTCATGGCCCTCGCTCAGGAGAGCCGTGGCCAGATAGAAGCCGATCTTGCCACCGCCCACGACTATTATGTACATAGAAACGTCCTACCTCAGGATGATATCTTTCAGAAGCTGCGCACCCACAATGGTCGGGCTGGTCGTCTCCAGCCCGAGCGTGCTGTACATTTCCTCACGCAGCGGGTCATAGATTCGACAGGCCACCCTGCTCACATTGAACACGTGCTTGGCTATCTGAGCGCCCATCACGTTGCGATTGTCGCCCTGCGTGACGGCGACGAAGGCGTCCGCCTCTTCGATTCCCGCCTTCTTCAATGAGTTCTCGTCGGTGCCGTCTCCTCCCAGCGCTTCGCCACCGAAGCCCTCGGGAAGCCGCCGAAAGCTGTACGGGTCCACATCGAGAACGGTAACCTTGTGGCCGTCTGCATCCAGCATTGCCGCTAGCTGAGCGCCGACCCGACCACAGCCCATGATGATGACCTTCACGCTCCCCCCTGTTCTATGGGCTCCCGCCACAGCAGAACCCGACACGGCGAGTTCTTGAACACATACGGCACGGCGGCCCCCATGTCGAACTCACCGAAGCGCCGTTTGTAGTTGGTGCCCATGACGATCAAATCGACACCTCGTTCCACCGCCTCGTCCACAATCGCCGGACCGACGTCACGTGCCTGCAACAGCTCCGTTTCCACGCTGCAATCCAACATGTCGGCGATTGCCTCAGCGCGAGCCAGCACCTGCTCCCCTTTCTGGGTCTCCGCCTCGCTCTCAGCATCCAAGGGGAGCGACCGCTTGACTTCGATCACGTAGACAACATACAGAATGCCCTTGCCTCGTTTGGCCAAGCTGCACGCCAGCCTGACAGCCTCCTCGTCCGCCTTCTCACCACTCACCGGAACAAGGAACTTGTGGTACTCCATTACCTCTCCACCGGAGGGTTGCCGCTAAACCGATACATTATAAACCCTGGCCAGAACCCGCCGCAACGTACCGCATTCTTACTCAGCAGCGTGAGCCGCCTTGGTTTCTCACGCTCTCCGTCCGTTGCCCTACGCACATGGAGCCTCAGGTATTGGGCGAAATTCTACTCCCTGACTCCCTGCTTGTCAATCATCGCACCCCGAGTCTGAGTGCGGCCATTCTTCCTCGCCCCTCGTTCCGTCGCCAACCCTCCCACCCCAGCCAACCAACTCCAGCACGACAGCCGACACTCCCCCCGATACACGCACTGCGCGCCCCCTACTTCGCGTCTCTTGATTGAGCGCATAGAGCCCTGCCAGCGCTGGCGTCAGGCAAAGATGGCGCGTGTTGATGATAGCACTATCAGAGCCTCGGGCACGTATCTCATATATGTGATATAATGAACATAGAGCCATCGGGGCTCGATGCAAGCTACTGCGAACGGCTGCGGGCCACACACTCCAAGTGCACCCGCCAGTCGACGCCGTCCAAGATACACTAGATACTTGCACGTTGGGTGAATTGGAGGTGAGGTGACATGGGTTTTCCACCTATTGATCAGAACGTCAAGCTATGGGTCTTGCTGCACCAGACGAGGGACGCAGCGTACAAAGTCACGGAGAAGGATCTGAGACCATTGGGCCTCTCACCGATGGAAGCAGGGGTTCTATTCGTTGTCAATGCTACGGGCGAGCGGGCGACACCGGCTGAGATATCGCGGTGGCCGTTCCGCGAGTCTCATTCAGTCTCAGGCTTGCTGGACCGGATGGAGCAGAAGGGCCTGGTGAAACGAAACAAGGACCTGGGCAAGAGGAACCTCGTAAGGATCTCGCTCACCGAGAAGGCCCGAGAAATGGCCGATTCGTATTCCGAGACAAAGGCCATTCGCCGTGTCCTGGCTTCGCTGACTGAGGAGCAGCGTGAGCAACTGGGTCAGAGCCTGCAGATACTGCGGGATGCAGCCCTCGCCGACCTCGGCTTCGAGCGCGCGCTGCCGTTCCCTGGACGTCTCTAGGGCATCCCGCAGTCGTTTCTGGCTACCAGCCGGAAACAGAACCCGGTCGACTAGAGTTATACTATTTTATGCCTTTACACAGCTAGTTACCCGCAATTACG
>CAYTKL010000181.1:0-3458 GCA_964438305.1 uncultured Dehalococcoidales bacterium
GAAGCCCGACGCGCAGATAGCCGGCTGGATGTCGGACCTGGCCAAGTTCTTCCTCACCGGGGAGGTGCCTGAGTAGGGCCGCAGGCTTCTGAATGGACCAACAGGGCGGATGGATTCGAGCTTGATTCTTCTAGAGAGAAAAGATGGATAACGGCTTCGCCATTGAGGCGCTCAACCTGACCAAGAGCTTCAGTCAGGTCCTCGCCGTTGACCACATCAGTTTTGGGGTGAGGAAAGGGGAGGTATTCGGCTTCCTCGGGCCCAACGGTGCGGGCAAGACCACCACGGTACGCATGCTGATTACCCTGCTTACCCCAAGTGAAGGCACAGCCCTGGTCAATGGGCACGACATCATCAAGGACGCTTACCGCGCCCGACAGGACATCGGAGTGGTGCCCGAGATGTCCAACGTCTATGTGGAGCTTTCCGCCTGGGCCAACCTCACATTCACCGGCGAGCTTCATGGTGTTCCCCGAAGGCGACGCGAGGCCAGGAGTCAAGAACTTCTGCGGGAGTTGGGCCTGTGGGAGAAGCGTGGCACCAGAGCCAGCGAGTTCTCCATGGGGATGAGGAAACGGCTGCTCATCGCCATGGCGCTGGTCCACGACCCGGCGGTGATATTCCTCGACGAGCCAACATCGGGGCTCGATGTGCAGAGCGGCATCCTCGTCAGGGCCATCATCCGCAGACTCAACCGCGATGGCGCCACCATCTTCCTCACCACGCATCAGATGGAGGAGGCGAATCAGACGTGCGACCGGGTTGCCATCATCAACCACGGCCGGCTCGCCTGCGTTGATGCGCCGGAGAACCTGAGGCAAGCCATAGAGAGCGTACAGTCGGTGCTGGTCTCCTTTGCCCAGCCCAGCGAGGCGCTGGAGCGTGACCTGGCCGGCCTGCGGGGCGTGCTCGAGGTGCGCAAGGACG
The DNA here is from genome assembly GCA_964438305.1 of uncultured Dehalococcoidales bacterium. Taxonomy (GTDB): domain Bacteria; phylum Chloroflexota; class Dehalococcoidia; order E44-bin15; family E44-bin15; genus CAYTKL01. The sequence continues at coordinate 928 of CAYTKL010000181.1, forward strand.
GTGACAAGTTCAGACTATTCACCGACAGGCCCGGGGCTGTCGTCCCGCAAATCGTGGACCTGGCGAGAAGTCACCACATCGAGCTGGTCTCGCTGAACACTGCAGGCCCGAGCCTCGAGGACGTCTTCATCAAGGTCACCGGCATCGATGTCAGCATCGGCGAGAAAGGTGGGCGAAATGGAGTGGCGTGATTTCGCGGATCGGGGGCGCAACGACATGGCCAGGGCGTGGGTCATCGCCCGAAAGGACATGCGTATCTACTACCTGAAGCCGCCGGTGCTCATATTCGGCGTACTGATGCCCGTGTTCCTGTTCCTGGCCTTCATGATAAGGAGGAACCTGGACGCCACCGCCCTGATCCCGGGGGTCATGGCCATGACCATCTTCTTCTCCTCCTCCACCGTTACCTCTGCTGCCATCCCGTGGGAGCGAGCGCAGCGAACCTATGACCGCCTGCTGACCGCTCCGGTGTCCCTCGTGGCGGTCCTCTGGGGCAAGGCCCTGGCAGGCATTCTGTTCGGGGTGGCGGTGTCGATAGTGCCGCTCCTGGTCGGCGTCCTGGCCTTCGGCATGCCGGTCAGCCAGCCCTGGCTGCTGGTTCTCACCGTGCTCATCTCCGCCTGTGCCTTCGCCTCGCTGGGGGTCCTGCTCGCCTCTGTCTCCACCCCGAGCGTGGGCAACATCATGATGCTGGGCAACATGATACGGCTGCCCCTCATCTTCGTCAGCGGCATCTTCATCCCGCTGGCGGAGCTTCCTAGCTGGGGACGGCCTATAGCCTTCATATCGCCGCTGACCTACTGCAACGACCTGCTGAATCACAGCATCGCCGGCACCGCGTACCTGCCGCCATCGGTCGATGTCGTTGTGCTCGTCGCCTTCTGGGCGGCCTTCCTGCTGGTGGGGGCCAGGCTGCATGGCCTGAGCAAGAAGGCCTAGGGCTTCTTCATCCACACTGCAACAGGCATCTGCGTGGCTTCAATCCCCAAAGCTTCAGGCAGCAACCGTGCTCTTCGTTAATTCAATCGTTGACTCGTCGTGAGTCTGGCGCTAGAATTCCCCCAAGTCGTAACGATATCCGCAATACGGATGTAAACGGGCTGGGCGAACTGGCGTACGAGGAAGGATGATGATTGTCAGGCGTAATTCAGTGGAAGCTATCGATTTTGAGGGACTTCGAATCCATGATTATACTGCGGGCGGACATACCAGTTCTTCGTTGGCTTTGATCGAGGTCCCGCCTGGTGCTCGGCACCGCGAAGCTTGGTCCAAACGCTCTGACAAGTACTACTATGTGGTGGCCGGGCGGCTCCTGTTCTCGCTCAGTGGAGAGGAATATGACCTTGCGTCAGGGGATCTCTGTTTGGTGCGCCAGGGCCAGCGTTTTCGGTACGAGAACAGGACGGAGGAGCCTGCCACTCTCCTTCTTGTACACACCCCCAGTTTTGACCTGGATTCCGAGATGTTCACCGATGAAACGTAGCCAACAGGCCGCTTCGCCTGACACCGTGTAGCTGGGACCTGCTTCTTCTTGCCCGGGCCGCGCGCGCTCTGTGAGAAGTCCAAACAGGGCAACAGTGAAAAGCGGAAAGCGGCGTGTGCGTTGCCATGTGGTACAGCAACCGGGACGTGTGGGTGGAGGAGATGGGGCAGCGCATAGTCGGCGAAGAGGACAGCACGGATGGAGATACCTTTCTCTGGATGGAACGCGGCGATACCGCGCCGCAGGTCGCGCCGCAGGTTCGACGGCTCGCCGCTCAGCCCCGATGCCCTGGCTCACATGGAGAAGGTCTGCCGCGAGTTCAGGCCTTTTCCTGGGGCGCGCGCTGAGGTGGTGACGCAGTCGCCGGAGAGGATACTGAGGGGTGTGGTCGGCAGCTACGGCAAGGTGCTGGGCGCGACGGTCCTCGTCGCCTTCGTCGGCGACATGGACGACCCGCATGTCAACGAGAAGGTAGGCTACATGGGCGAGGGCATCATCCTGGAGGCGACCGCCATGGGCCTGGACACGTGCTGGGTGGCCGGCTTCTTCCGTCCCAGGGTGGCGGCGTCCGTCCTCGGTATCGCCCCGAACGAGCGGGTGATTGGGGTGACCCCTCTTGGCCGCGCCGTGCCACGCTTCACCGCCGGCGAGAGGATGATGACCGGGTTCGGTCTGACCCACCGGCGCCGCGCCGTTTCGGGGCTGGCTGACGGCCTCGACGAGGCTGAGTGGCTTGGCTGGATGAGGGCGGCGTTGGAGGCAGCCCGGCTAGCGCCCTCTGCGGTGAACCGGCAGCCGTGGCGCTTCCACCTCGAGCCAGGCAGCATCACCGTCTCAATGGACAATAACCACCTGACCTTCGGCATATCGAAACGGCTCGACTGCGGCATCGCCATGCTGCACATCGAGGTGGCCGCGCTGGACTGCGGTGTGCAGGGTGCGTGGGAGTTCCTGCCGGGTCCGGACGTCGCCAGGTTCACCGTTTCCGGTGTTCCGAGACCCTGACCGTCTCGGCACTCTGCGCCTGACGGGGCTGCGTGGCAGGACG
>CAYTKL010000182.1:0-3424 GCA_964438305.1 uncultured Dehalococcoidales bacterium
TCTATGCCCAGTGGTCGGTGAACGAAAAGGTGGCCCTGGAGGCGGCGGCCGGTGCGTCGTTTGCCGGCATCAGGGCCATGGCCTCCATGAAGCAGAACGGGGTCAATGTCGTGTCTGACTTCCTGGTCAACCTGGTCATGACCGGCAGCGGCGGTGGGGGCCTGGTGCTGGTGGGGTGCGACGACCCGTCCGCCATATCCAGCTCCAATGAGCAGGACACACGGCCCATCGCCAAGTGGTTTGACATCCCTCTGCTGGAACCGAGCAGCTTCCAGGAATGCAAGGACATGACCAGGTGGCTGTTCGACCTTTCCGAGGAGCTGGGCACCATCTGTATGCTGCGAAGTGTGACCCGCATCGCCCACGCCAGGGGCGTGGTGAAGCTGGGTGAGCTGCCGAAGGCGCAACGACGGGCCTTTTTCGACCAGGTGCACGACGCAAGGAACGTCATGCCCACCAGGTTCATGCCGGTGCCCAGCTCGTTGCGGCACGCCCTGGCGCATGTGAAGCTGGAAAACGCGCGCCAGAAGTTCGAGTCGTCGCCGTTCAACTGGTATGTGGGTCCAGAGAGGGCGGAGCTGCTCATCATCACCGGCGGGAGCTGCTGGCTGTACTCCCTGGAGGCGGTCAAGGCGTTGGGGATCGAGGAGAAGGTGGGCATCTTGAAGCTGGGCACTCTGTGGCCTTTGCCGGAGAGGCTGGTGGAAGAGCACCTGGGCAAATCGCAGAGGGTCCTGATGGTCGAGGAGATCGACCCCTTCCTCGAGCGGAGCGTGATGGAGGTGTCCGCGACTCTGCCTCCCGACAGCCCTCGGCCCGTCTTCTATGGCAAACGCTCGGGACACATAAGCGCCTACGGTGAGCTGAACCCGGACGTGGTGGGCAAAGCGATAGCGGCCGTGCTGGGTCTCGACTACCCGACCCGGGACGTTGAGTACGGCAGGAAGGCGGACGAGCTTGCCGGGGCCTATGTGCCGCAGCGCATGATGACGTTCTGCCCCGGCTGTGCTCATCGCGCCACCTTCTGGGCCATCAAGAACGCGCTCAAGCTGGACGGACGGCAGGGCATCGTCACCGGCGACATCGGCTGCTACTCCATGGCGCTGGGCCCGGCCGGTTTCTTCCAGGTGAGGACCATGCACTGCATGGGAGGCGGGATTGGAGTCGCCAACGGACTGGGCAAGCTGGAGCAGTTCGGCTTCGACCAGCCGGTTCTGGCGGTATGCGGTGACTCCACTTTCTTCCACGCCGCCATCCCGGCGCTGATAAACGGGGTGTACAACGAGGCCAATTTCATCCTGGTCGTTCTGGACAACAGTGCCACCGCTATGACCGGGTTTCAGCCTCACCCGGGAACCGGCGTCACGGCTACCGGGCAGGAGACGGGAGTGATTAGCATCGAAGCCATTTGCCGCGCGTTGGGGGTGGCCGTGGCTGTGTGCGACCCGTTCGACCTCGCCGGTACCACCTCGACCCTGCTGGAGATGATGGCCGATGGTGGCAGGGCCAGGGTGGTGGTAATGCGGCGGGAATGCGAGCTGGTGCGCAGCCATCGGGAGAAGACGAAGCCATACACGGTGCGCGTTGACCCCGATATATGCGTGGGAGAGGCCTGTGGTTGTGCCCGGCTGTGCACCAGGGTGTTTCGCTGCCCCGGGCTGGTATGGGATGAGGACGCTAGGAAGGCCAGGATAGACGAGGTCATCTGCACCGGTTGTGGGGTGTGCGCCGACATATGTCCGCAGGGGGCGATCATAAAGGAGGCAACGTGAGTGCCAAGGCCTTGACGAAGGACCCGCTCAATCTTATCATCGCCGGGGTCGGTGGACAGGGGAATGTGAGGATGTCCTTGCTCATCGGGGAAGCGCTGGTGAGGGAAGGGCTCATGGTGACTATCGGGGAGACGTACGGGGCATCGCAACGGGGTGGAGCGGTCATGAGCCACGTGAGGATATCGAAGGAGGCTGAGTGCAGCCCCTTCATATCGGATGGGCGGGCAGATGTCGTGCTCGGCATGGAGCCGGTGGAGACGCTGCGCATGCTGGGGCAATTCGGCAATCCGGATGTCGTCACTGTGGTCAACACCAGACCGATATACTCCATCGACGTGACCGGCGGCGACGAGGAGTATCCCAGCATGGACAGGCTCCTCGATACCATAGGCGAGCTATCGGCCAGAACGTGGCCGGTCAACGCCACCGAAGAGGCGCAGAAGCTGGGCAACCCCATTCTCGCCAACGTCATCCTCATCGGCGCCCTTGTCGGCTGCGGCGCGCTGCCGCTGGACGAGGCGTCGCTCGAGCCGGCGCTGCGGGAGAGCTTCCCCCAAGATCTCGAGGCCAACATGACCGCCTTCAATAGAGGCATCGAGCTTGTGCGTCGGCAGGGGTGATGACGTGGGCACATCAAGCCGCAGGCGGGTGTGCGCAACTCCTGGCGAGGGATGCTGAGAATGATCATGGAAGCTGCGGAACTGGTGGATCGGTTCAAGGCGGAAGCCGCAAGAGCGGGTGCGGTCGTCCATGAAGCGACGGCGGCTGAGGAAGCAAATGACTGCCTGCTCAATCTGGTTCGTGAGCGTGGTGTGCGGCTTGTGGTCAAATCATCATCGCCGCTCGCTGATCGGATTGGACTGCGCCACCACCTTCAGGGTGCCGGCATCGATGTGATGGAGACCGAGATTGGGGAGTGGCTGGCCCAGCTCGCTGAGACGCACGGCACCGGTGCGGCCCCGCCTTCAAGCATCGAGGAGGCTGCCGGGCTGCTCTCTGAGGCAGTTGGTGAGGAGCTGGAGCCTGAGCCTGCGACCCTGCTGCGGGCGGCGCGTCGCGTCCTGAGGAAAGCCTATGTCGACGCGGACATGGGTATCACCGAGGCCAGTCTGGCCATAGCCAAGACGGGGACTCTGGTAATGGCGGGGGATGAAGGGAATGACCGTCTGGTGGCCGTTCTGCCCCGCATACACGTGACGTTGCTCGACTGCCGCAATCTGGAGTCCACCATGGAGGACGCTACTGCCAGGCTTAGGCTGCTTGCCGAGACAACGAGGCAGGGGAAGATGCCGAGCTACGTCACCTATCTCACGGGAAGGAACACCACCGGTGACATACCGGGAGCGCTGATGGCCCGGGCCCAGGGTCCCGACGAGGAGCACGTCGTCCTGGTGTACGCCGATGCTGCCGCGTGACAATGCCCGTCGGGCGGGGGACACGATATGAGCAGACGTTATGAGGCGCGACCATGAGCAGAAGCATGGCCCGGCGCGTGCATCGGGCGCTGGCGGATGAGAACCTGCAGCAGGCCCTTGGCAGGCTGACGCCTCTCCTCAGCGCGGCGCGCCAGATCGGAATGGGAGGCATCCACTTCGACGCCCTCAGCCAGGAGATTCGCCGCGTCAAGGAGGAGTCCATTGCCAACCTTCCTC
>CAYTKL010000183.1:0-3369 GCA_964438305.1 uncultured Dehalococcoidales bacterium
ACTCAGTCTCCGAGCCCAGCCCACCGCACTCGCGGAAGGAGCCGGTGATGACATCACCGATGTCAACGAAGAAGCGCATCGACCCAAACGGGTCTCTCCTCTGTCCTAGTGCCATTTCTTGCCTCCTCTAGGTTGTGTTGTTCTGCGGACTACTCCGCTACCGCGCTGCCGCCAGCCCACTGGCTGATGCGGAAGATGACGAACTCGGCGGGCTTGACCGGCGCCATGCCGATCTCGATGATTACCTGGCCGGCATCGCGGACCTCCACCGTGTTCAACTCCTCGTCACACTTGACGTAGAAGGCATCCGCCGGCGTTGCCCCGAAGAGCGCTCCATCACGCCAGACCCTGGTGAGGAAGGCGTTGATATCCCTCCTGATGCGCGCCCACAGGTCCATGTCGTTGGGCTCGAAGACGATCCACTGGGTACCGGACTCGATGGACTCCTCGACGAAGTTGAACAGGCGTCGCACATTGATGTAGCGCCACTGGGCGTCGCTGGAGAGCGTTCGAGCGCCCCACACGCGGATGCCCCGCCCGGGGAAGGCGCGGATGCAGTTGATGCCCTCGGGGTTGAGGGAGTCCTGCTCGCTCTTGGTGATTTGCGCCTCCAAGCCCAGTGCGCCGCGCACGATCTCGTTGGCCGGCGCCTTGTGCACCCCGCGTTCGGTATCGCTGCGCGCGTAGATCCCGGCGAGATGGCCGGATGGCGGCACCAGGACGGCCTCACCGTTGCCCAGCGGGTTGGCGACCTTGATCCACGGGTAGTAGAGCGCACCGTACTTGGAGTCGTAGCCGGCCTCGTTCATCCGCCAGTCCCTTATCTGCTGGGGGTTCATCCCGGGCGGGCAGTCGAGAATGGCGAAACGGTCCTTCATGTTGGCGCAGTGGTCGAGTACCGCTTGCTGCACTGCCTTGACTCCTTCGAGTGAGAGGGCGCCTCTCTGGTACAGGGCCATGAGCTCAGGGACGCAGACCATGGTCACATCGTCGGCGGCCTCGAGACCGGCGATTCCGGTTCGCTCAGCGGCATCGCCCACGACGAGGTCGGCGCTGATCGGCTTCACCGCTACCGCCTTGGTGTCGGGAACGGCAAGCGAGTAGGTCCCCGCCGCCGGCACCCGTTCCGGCAGGCTGAGGTTGGACTCGCGCTCCGCCACACGGACGAGCTTGGACTCCTTGTTCACCACGTCCACCACATTGCGCACCGCCCTGCCCTTCTTCAGGGTCACGTTCTCGAAGACCTCCTCAGTTGAGCCCTTGCGTACGATGAGGTTGAACTCGTCTTCGGCAGCCTCCTCGCCGGGAGCGGCGACCTCGACCGAGATCTCACCTGCGGCCACGCCTGGTTCCAGAGCGGTGATGGTCAGGCTCTCCAGGCTCGCCTTGCCGCGAGCCGGCAGAGATGCCTGTGCCTTCGGCGGCCCGGCCTCTGCTCCGCCCTCGCCGTCGTCGGGCAGCCGGGTGACGTAGCAGCTACCGCCGCCATTGTTGAAGTAGCCGTATACGGCATGTGCCAGGTACGACCCTGGTATGAACCCGCCGAAGACGTTGGTGTACTGGGTCCAGTTGGCGATCAGGGTTGCCTGGTTGACCGGTCCTTCTTCAGCGAAGCCGACGAAGGCGGCTACCGCGGTGCCCACCCCTTCGATGGGCCTGGCTCCCTTGTCTACCTCCTCGACGTAGACACCTGGGGAAAGATACTGTGGTGCCATAATGGTTCCTCCTTTCTATATGTTGCCGCTACAAGGGTTCTTCATCGTCTACATTTGCCCTCCTTCCTCGCCCCCATTACCGGTGGTCAGAGTTCAATGTCATAGCTTCTACTGGGGATGGTGAGAACCATCTCTCGCTCTTTTCGTTCGGGGGCCTGTACCCGAACGGTGTACTTGCCCTTGGACAGCTTGGAGAAGGCGTAGCGGCCCTCCTCATCGGTCTCCGCCGTGCGGCCCAACTCCTTGATGAGGAGGGTTGCCTGAGCAATGCCCCGTTCCGGCTTCCCTTTCTCATGAAGCATGCCCCTCACCTGCAGCCGCTCCTCACTCTCCGGCCCTTCCTTGTCACGCACCCCCAGCACTCTGGTGCTGACGACCGGGGCGGTGAACTGCATGCCAAGATCGAGAGGCACGGTGACGATACAGTTGATGGACGCCTTCAGGCGGTTGTCCAGGGAGGCCCAGAAGTCGGCTGGATTGCGCAGCGGGCCATCCGGCTGGGCGACGAGTGTGCTGATGAGTAGGTCCTGCCTCGCCAGCTCTCCTTGATACACATCGGTAGGGATCAGCGGGAAGCGGAAGAGCGTCGCCAGCACGTACCACAGAAGCCTGTGCTCGTCGTCAACGTTGCTGGTCCACACGGTGACAAGGTAGGTCAGGTCGATTCGAACCGGCAGCCTTCTCCTGGTTGCCGTCTTGTCCTCCTTGCGCTCCAGTTCCCAGTCGTAGACGCGCAGGTCGTGGTTCTCTCGAATGTCGTACAGGTAGAGGTTTATCGTCGGTTTGGTGACGCCGGCCGACCACTCCTGTCCCGGCATGTCGAAGCAGATATCCACCTCGGCCGCGTCCAGCGGCGTCTTCTTCACCAGAAGCTGCTTCAAGGTTTCATCCAGATCGTTTATCATGGCTGTCCCCTTTCTGGATTCGCTGGACTACTCCGCTTCGGTCTCCGGGTGCTCGCCTTCGGCAGCCTCGGTGAGCGACCTGCCGCTCATGAGGCTGGGATCGTAGTCCTCCGGACATCGCTCGAGAAGGAACTCCCTGTGGGTCGAGTAATCACTTGACTGGTCGAGGTAAGCTATGAACAGTTGCCTCCCTCTGACAAGGTTGCGATAAGCGCGGTCCTCGACGTCGACGTCAGGCGTGCCACCTTCGACGTTGGAGCAGTAGCGTTGGTAGTTGTCCCACAGGTAGTTGACCACTCCCTGCAGACCCAGACCGGTCAGACCGGTTCGTTCAGCGTTCTCAATCTCGGAGCAGGTAGTATCTATCTCCTGCAGCCCCTCCAGGACGCGCCGCTCCGCCGGCGGCACAACATCGGGGTTGAAGGTGAGGTACTCCTTCTCGCCAACCGCGGCCCGAGAGTCAGGCGGGTATGCCGACAGGGCGACACCCTCGTGCAAACCTTCGTCCACCATCTGTTCCACGTGTGTGTACTCGTGCATGAGAGTGCTGAGTAGCTGGCCCACTGCCTCATCTGGGTCGCGCGCAAATACCCGATGGTCTACTTGAATGACAGCCCGCAGTTCACCGCGGTTGTGTCGTTGCCAGTGCTCCGATTCGGGGCAGCCGACGCACGCCGATGTGGCCAGCACGTAGGGAACGCATACCCCGGATTCCAGTGCGCCGCTCGTGGCTACGGGATCGCCGTCAA
>CAYTKL010000184.1:0-3314 GCA_964438305.1 uncultured Dehalococcoidales bacterium
TCCAGTATGCTGCCGGATCGGTCTTCTTTGAATACGGCCTGGACCCTCATGCCGGATCGCAGGTCCTCCGCTTCCGCCTCGCCGATGAAGTGGACGAGGCCGGTATCGGCACCATCGAGCTGGACTATGCCGTAGGTGAAGGGAGGCTTCAGCGGATGGGGCGGCTCCGGCTGGTAGACCACCGCGAAGCTGGTGAGGGTTCCCTCGTTGCCGAGCTCCACCCACTCATCCAGCTTGGCGAAGCAGTGGATGCAGGTTGACTTGGGGGGCACATAGACTTTGTTGCAGGCGGGGCACCTGATTCCCAGTATCTTCTGCCTGTCCCTCAGTTCAATCAAGAAGCGGCTGCCTACCGCCCCTGCGTGGTAGCGATAGGGAATCTCCATCTTTCCCGGTTCGACGAACAACTCGATGTCAGCGCGTCCTGGTGTTGGCATCTCTGTGCTCTCCTTTCGCTATTCCCTGATCGGCCTGAAATACATCAGGTCTTCCAGCCTGCCGACACGCCCGTCGTTTTTCCACACCGCCTCGACGCGCATGCCGACCTTGAGTTCATTGGGGTCGACTTCTCCGATGCGGTGCATAGTCACCACGCCTCCTCCGTCGAGCTCGATGGAGCCGTGGGCATACTCGTCTACCATGTGCTTGCCAAACGCCGGGTCGAATAGGGGGATGGCGGTGGGTCCGGTGAAGTTGAGCAAGGTTCCGGTCTGGGCGAGCTCGATCCAGTTGTCGCCCATGAAGACGTAGCACTCGCCGCAGACGGGTTGTGGTGGGAGGTAGATGGTCTTGCACGAGGGGCACTGCGTGGTGATGAGCTTCTTTTCGTCACGCATGGCCTTCTTGGCGATGCTCCATACGCGGCCCGCGGTCCAGTTGTAGTCTATGCGGCCCAGGGTGGGGAGCACGATGTATTCCGGGCCCTGCTTTTCTGCCATCTTTCACCTCCGTGATCGGCCGGCTGGCTATAGCGTGGACGAGAGCAAGACCATGGTCGTCCAGTTGATGCCGCCCCAGCCGGTGGCGATTGCCGTCTTCACGTCGCGGGGGACCTGGTGCTCTCCGGCGTCTCCCCGGACCTGAAGTGCGGCCTCAAGCACGCGGAGCAGGGCGGTGGCTCCTATGGGATTGGTGGAGACTACACCGCCCGAAGGGTTGACCGGGAGCTCGCCGTCGATCTCGGTAACGCCCTGCTCCACCAGTTTCCATCCCTCCCCTTTCTCGCAGAAGAGGAAGTCCTCGTACCATTTCATTTCCCCCCAGATGGAGGGTTCGTACATCTCGAAGACATCGATCTGCTTGCGCGGGTTTGTGATTCCGTGGTTCCGGTAGAGCTTTCTGGCACAGACCGTGTGGGTGCTTTCGAGTCGCTTTTCCCCGGCGGCGCCGAAGCCCATCAGAGACGTTGATATCGGGCTGTATCCCATGTGCTGAGAGACCGTATCGGCGACCCAGACGGGTTTCCCGCTGATTCTCTTCGCCCTGTCTTCGGAGGCCAGCACCACGGCGGCGGCGCCGGAGGAGTTTGGACACATGTCGAGCAGTCTCAGCGGCGGAATCAGGTAGGGTGACTGAAGCACCTGCTCCACATTTTCCAGGTTCAAGCGCAGCTGGGCATAGGGATTCCTCAGGGCGTTTCTGTCGGCTTTCAGCCTGAGCATGGCGGCATGTTCCTCTCGGGCTCCGCTCTCCATCATGTAGCCTTGAGCGATGTTGGCGAAGATGCCGATCGCTCCCTGCATCATGCCCTTGACCCAGGCCTGTTCCTGGCCTCCCAGGAGCCCGGCGGTCACGTTCCCCTCGTCGTGCTTCTGGTAGCCGATGACGAGCGCCGTGTCAAAAAGGCCCGACGCCACGTAGTCGACGCCGGCAAAGAATATCGACGCGCCGGTGGTGCCACCGGTGGTGGCCTTGAGGCCGGGCTTCATGTATGCGCCGGAGCCGTCGCACATCCAGCAATCCGAAAGATGGACCCCCTCGAAGCCATCCATGTTTGCTGTGAAGACCGAATCTATATCGCGGAGGGAAATCTGAGCATCTTCCAGCGCTGTGCGGACCGCTTCGTTCACCAACTCCGTTTCGTTGACGTCAGGCCTGCGTGCCTTGTGATAGGTCTGGCCGCATCCTACGATAGCTACTCTCTGTGACATGTCTCCCCGATCACCCCCTTCGTCTCATTTCTCGAGGATGAGCACGCATTGGTGCTGTCCACAGGCCCCGGTGAATCCGTGCGCCAGCGCGGTCTTGGCCTCCGGTATCTGCCTTCCGTTCGCTTCTCCGCGGAGTTGCAGGACAGCTTCAGCGGCGCGAGCCATCCCTGCGATCATGCTCGGGTTGCCTGCAAGCGTACCTCCGGAAGGATTGACCGGCAGTTCCCCGTCCATGTCGGTGCTGCCTGAGTCGATCAGCCTGCCCCCCTCTCCTCCGGCGCAGAATCCCAGGCCCTCCGTCCACAGGAGCTCCTGGTACGAATACTCCGCTGATATCTCCGCAACGTCGATCTCCTTCAGCGGATTCGTGATCCCCGCCATCCGGTATGCACGCTGTGCTGCGGACCTAAGGGCCTCGCAGTCACTGAGTTCCCTTTCTCCGAGATAGTGGCTGTTGTAGCAGTTCTCCGCCCCCGATATCCATACCGGTTTGTCCGTTAAGGTCCCGGCCTTCTCTTCGGTGGTGAGGATCATCGCCACGGCGCCGTCGGATACGGGCTTGGCGTCGAGAAGCCGTATGGGTGAGACGAGCGTTCGCGAGTGAAGGACGTCGTCGACCGTGATATCCATTGCCCTCTGGGCGAAGGGGTTGTTGCCGGCGTTCTTGAGGCTCTTCACCGCTACCTTGGCGCACTGCTCCTTGGTAATGCCGTACCTGTCCATGTATCGTTTGGCCTGCAGTGCGGCGGCGGAGAGGAAATCGAGTCCAAGGGGCCGCATGAGTATCGGGTCGAAGAAGGAGTTCTCGACCACGCTCTTGTAGGTGGCGTTGGACTCCTTGGTGTGGGCTGCCACCAGGACGGTCTCGTGCTTTCCGGATAGTATCGCTGCCATGGCATAGTAGACCGCGTTGATGGCATCGTCGGCCACCTTGTTCTCCGTTCTGCCGTGAGCCCCGACCACGTCCTGGACTGTGGCACTGGATATGGTTCTTCCATCCCACAGGTCGGACGAACAGGTTACCGCCGCGTCTATGCCCATGCCTTCCCAGGTATGCGGGAGGCCCATGTTCTCCAGCACCTTGCTTACCACCTCGTACACGAGCTCGGCTTCACGGCAATCGGGTCGGTTTTCCTGATACTTCGTCTGTGCTACCCCTACGAT
>CAYTKL010000185.1:0-3282 GCA_964438305.1 uncultured Dehalococcoidales bacterium
TCGGCATCTTCCAACCCGAGCATCTTGCGCTCAATCATCGACATCGTCCTCCATCTCGTTTCACGCGAGGCGTTGGTGTGAGACGCCTCTCGGGAATCATAACAGGAGCGACGCCTTCACGGGGAGAGAATCGGCCGCACCCGGCCGAGGGCTAGGTATCCAGAAGGGTAAGTATGTCGGCAGGCTTGTCGACGAGGACCTTCGCGCCGTTCTCCAGCAGTTCTTCGGCAGTGCGGAATCCCCAGAGGACGCCCACGGGGTACAGACCCGCGGCAGTGGCGGTCTGCATGTCCACCCCTGAATCGCCGATGTACAGGCATTCCTCAGGCTTGATGTCCATGAGGCGCAGTATGCGTCGTGCTCCTGTTGGGTCTGGCTTCTTTGGGAAGTCCGGCGATTCGCCCGCAACGACGTCGAACGACCAGCGTGACAGAAGCTCAGCCACCATCGGGCTGGTGTACTCGTGCGGCTTGTTTGAGAGCACGGCAAGCCGTATGCCCCGGGCAGTGAATGCGTCAAGAAGCTCGGGGATGCCATCGTATGGCCGGGTCTTGGCGGTCCAGCCGAACTGGTACTCCTCATTGATGTAGAGGCAAAGTTGTGACAGTGTCTCCTCGTCCCTTCGATCCTCGGGAAGAGCGCGGAGCGCCATTATGCGCCGCCCATCGCCTACGAAGTACTTGTATGATGCGAGGTCGTGACCGGGCAGACCCAGCCGAGCCAGCGCAGCGTTCACGGAATCCGCGAGGTCCTGGAGTGTGTCAAGCAGCGTACCGTCGAGGTCGGCGATGAGGGCGCGGTAAGACACGCACAAATGTTACCAGCTTCGCCCACCGGCAGGCCACTTGGTGCCGGCGAATCGCGAAAACATGTACTCGAACCGTATCGGCTTGCGGTTGGTGTCTAGTCGCGTTTCGGGGGCTGGACATCGTCCGGGAGCGGGCTCACGTAGCCGGCGTCGCCAACTATCATTCGTAGTTCCACCTTGGCGTCGTGCACAAGCTCTGGGGTTGTCAAGAGGTCGTACGCCACCAGCGCGAGCACTTTGGCGGCCAGCATCATGCCCTTGCGGCCGATGCCGGAACCAGCGGCAGCGCATGCCTGCCATGAGTGGATGGCTGCGCCGAGGGGCATGCAGCACGTGGTGAACTGCCCGGTGGGTGTGATGTAAGAGACGTCGCCGACATCCGTGGAGCCAGCCATCACCTCACCTTCCATGAAGCCACCTGCTGACTCGACTATCGCGTTGCAGAGAGGGTCTCCGACCTGCTCCCTAGGCAGTTTGTAGGCCGCTACTGCGCTCTCAATCTGGTCGCGAGGCAGACTGTCGCGAAGCTGACTTGCAAGCTCAAGGTCTGAGCTGTCGAAGTCCGGCGCGCCCAGTTGCTTCATCCGTGCCATTATTGCGCGATTCAGGGCCCGGTTGGGCAGGTAATCGTAGCAGCCAGCTATGAACTCGACGTCGTGTGTGGTCTCGGTCATCAGTGTTGCTCCTTCGGCGATGTTCAGCAACCGCCGGTAGAGCGCGTCTACCTGGGGGCGCTTGGGAGCCCGAACGTAGTACCACGATTGGGCGTAGGAGGGCACGATATTGGGTGCCTCTCCTCCGTGAGAGACGACACAATGGATGCGCGCATCGGGAATCATGTGTTCCCTCATGAAATTCACGCCCACGTCGGTCAGCATTACCGCATCCAGGGCGCTTCTTCCCAGGTGAGGAGCGTTGGCGGCGTGTGCCGAAACGCCGTGGAAGTTCAGCTTCACGGAGTTCATCGCCATAGACTCTGAGTTCCAGAGCGTATTCAAATAGAATGGATGCCATGTGAGGGCTACGTCGAGATCATCGAAGGCGCCATCACGCGCCATGAAGACCTTGCCGATAAGAGTCTCCTCTGCAGGGCAGCCGTAGTAGCGGATGGTTCCTTGCAGGCCGCTGGCCAGCATTGCGTGCTTGAGGGCGAGGACGGCGCCTATTCCGGCAACGCCGAGGAGGTTGTGTCCGCAGGCATGGCCCGGAGCGCCTGGATCGACGGGCTCTTGCTCGGCTTGCACCTTCTGTGACATGCCGGGAAGTGCGTCGTATTCACCGAGAATCCCGATGACCGGCGAGCCGCTGCCCCACTCGGCGATGAACGCTGTCGGCAAGCAGGCCACCTGTCTCCCGACCCGGAATCCTTCCTTCTCCAGTACTCCTGAGAGGAGTTCCGCAGCATAGTCTTCGTAGAAGCCTGTCTGGGGATGGTCCCAGATGTCTTTCTCGAGGTCTCCGAGGAGCTTACTGTTTGCCTCGATGGAGGAAAGGATAGTGTTCTCAAGATCCACGGTACCCTCCTTCTGCCTATGGCATGGTGAGCGCTATCTTACCGAAAGCCGGAGGGAGTGTGTTAGCAGCGAAGCAGACGTGCTCGGGCAACGAGCGCACGGGGGACGAACATCTCTCCCGTGCGCTTCTGTTGCAGCCAGGCGAACTAGGCGTCCAGGCAGTACGGGTACGCGTCCTCGTACTTAGTGCCTCTCTGCACGTGATGCGTCTCGCGGATGTCGGAAGGCAGCTGGTGCGCAGGGGGATAGGAGTGGCCGGTGAGCCACGTGGCCTCCATGCCGGCGACCCATACGTCGAACTTGTCGATTCTCACTCCGCAACCCAGTTCGTTATCCTCAAAGCCGCCCCAACGCCGGGCACCATGGCACATGAACGCAAGCGTGGCAACCTGGTCGCTGATCATGGGCTCGGCAGTGGCGTTGCCGCATGCGCCGCAACCGTTGCCGTATTGCACAGCGAAGCTCCCACCCTTGTACCACATCGCTCCGTCCATGACCTTGTTGGTCCGACCCGGCGTAAGTCCCATAACGATGACGTCGGGAACGATTGGCAGGTTCTCCAGGGCTCCAATGGTTATGGCCTTGACCCTGAACGGTATTTTGGGGATGGTCGCCATGGCACTGATGCACAGATCCCTGTCGTAGAAGTGGATGCCCGAATTGCCCTCGGTCACGTTGGGGGGCATGTCCTCATACCCGAGAACACCCATTGCCAGGTGGCATGTAAGGTCATCCTGTTTGATGAGAATGATGTCTCTGTCTTCCTCGGCGTTGAAGCGGATCATCGAGAGGATCTGGCAGTAAGTGTACTTCCTGCGGGGTGGAACCCCTGCGTTGTCCGGGATGGTCTCGCCCTCTCTCCAGAACCTGACTCCAACCGGCAAAGTTGGAAGCCGCAGATGTCTCTCAATCTTGCGGGCTCTGGCCAGGTTTGCCTTGACTATCTCCTCTGGCGACTTC
>CAYTKL010000186.1:0-3234 GCA_964438305.1 uncultured Dehalococcoidales bacterium
GCGCTGAAGGTGTATTCGTACCATCTGAGGTAGTTGATCCCCCTCTTCAGGTTGTGCACGTACCACGGATATAGCCGTGGCGACGCCAGCATGAAGTGGGCAACGGCTGATAGCAGGAGGAAGACGCCCACCAGCGGCGCAAGCTGCAGTTCGACCAGCGTCTCCCGGATGGGCTCCAACCGTCCTAGAGCTTCGTTGTAGGTTAAGAAAGACGTCTGGACCGGCAGCGCGAAATCATTGCTCATGATGATGATCACTACGCCCTGGATGAGGTGAAGCACCGCCATCACCCCATTGAAGATCCTCAGCCTGCGGAACGTGCTCGTTTTTGGCATGACACACCTCCTTCGATCCCGCGCTCAACGATTCAACGGACAGGGCCGCACCCCGTTGACAGTGGCCGCGCCTGGGAAGCGCAGAAGTACTGGCAGTGCGCCACCCTAGCCCGGCACCGTCAACTCGACCACGTTCTGGAAATCGCTCACCAGGTAGTATCGGTCTATCTTCACCCTGAGCAAGGCGCAATCGGCCGACGACACGAACTCCTCCAAATGGGGGTGCTTGTCCAGGTACAGCCCCACCAGCCTCTCCCTGTCGTCGCCCTGGACCTCTTCGACCGTCCCCAGAGCGGTGGCCGCCACTGCATTGCCGATGTCAGAGCCCTGATTGGACCGGCTGTCCACCAGCATTGCCACCCGGGGGTCAGAAGCGATGTTGCCGTACTTGCGCGTGTTGCGACTGGTGGCGAACATCAGGCCGCTGAGATCATCCGTGGCGGCAAAGGCCACCAGGTTGCCGTAGGGCTGCCCCCGGTCCTGTGTCGCCAGTACGCAGAATAGCTGCGACGACAGGAGTTCTCTCAGCCGTGCCATTGCCTGCTCACTATCGCCCATTTGGTGCAACCGCCGGAATCGTGGCGCAAACGCTACCATACGTAGCCTCAGGTGTCAAGCGGGCGTGCGCCTCCACCTCGAACCCTCGCCTCAAGCATTCTGTTCGCCCTATAATGGGGCCTGCGCGTCATGCAAGGGGACAGCACCGAGCGGTGGTGCGCGGGAAGACCCAGGAATCATCGACCAAGGAGGGGACAAGGTGTTCAAGAAGATGCATGTCTTCAGGGTCAAGCCGAAGCAGGAGCTGAGCAGCGAGATAATGCGCTACTGCACACGGGAGGGCGTAACGTCGGGGGTGTTGGTGGGGATGATAGGATCGGTCGAGGACGCCAAACTGAACTACCTGAAACAGCTCCCGGGCATGTACGAGACCGTGGAGTACCACGGCCCGCTGGAGGTGGTCTGCGCCCAGGGCTCAGTCGCCCTGAAGGACGGCGAGACGATTCTCCACGTGCACATTCAGCTTGGGGGCCGTGACGGCTGCCACGGGGGACATCTGGTGGAGGCCACCGTCTTCTCCACCGCCGAGGTGGTCATAGGCGAGCTGGAGCAGCAGCTCCTGCGCTATGCCGACAGCTACACCGGCCTCAATGAACTGACGCTGTAGCCCCTGCATCGAAGCACCAGATGGGGCCGGGTCCGGTCACTCGTAGACCTTCTCCTCGGCAATCTCCTCATCGGTCAGGTCGACGTCGGCCTCGATGTCGCGGCCCTCCACGCCTCGGGCGAGAAGCTCCTTGTAGTACTCGTGCTGGATGATGAGGTTCATCACCTCCGCCGAACCGGTCCAGATCATGCCCAGCCTGGCGTCACGCAGCGCCCGCTCCACCGGGAAGACGCTGGTGTAGCCGATACCCCCCAGCACCTGCATGGCGTCGTTGACCACCTCCCACTGCACGTCGGTGGACATCTTCTTCAACTCAGAGACCAGCCTTCGCTGATAGCCGTGTGTGCCTGCATCCTCGTCTATCGTTTTCGCCACCGCATAGCTGAAGGCGCTGATGGCGTCGAGCTTGGTGACACACTCGGCTATCTTGAAGCTCACCGCCTCGAAGTTGCGTATCGTCTGGCCGAAGGCCTTTCGCTTGTCGGCATACCTGGCGGCTATCTCCAGCGTCGCCCTCGAGGCCCCGGTGGTACCGCTAACCATCCTCTCGGGAATCATCATCTGGTAGAAGATCCTCGCCCCGCAGTTCTCCTCCCCCACCAGGTTCTCCTCAGGCACGCGCACGTCACGCAGCACTATCCTGCCCGCCCCGCCTCCGCGAGTCCCCATCAGGCCATAGATGTACTTGGCCTCCACCCCCATGTCCCTCTCCACGATGAACAGGCTGATGGCATCGCGCACCGGCGCCCCCGGGTTTGTATTGGCATAGACCAGGAAGTAATCGGCGCCCTCAGCGCCCACGATGAAGCGCTTCTGCCCGTTGAGGACATAGCAGCCTTTCTCCTTGCGGGCTACAGTGGTGGCGCCGAAGAAGTCGCTGCCTCCTCTTGGCTCGGTCAGGGCCTCGGCGCAGTACATCCTGCCCTCCAGGGTCGGCTTGAGGTACTTCTCCTTCTGCGCCTCAGTTCCAAACTCGTTCAGCCCTTCACCGCAGATAGACACCAGGCTGTACAGGCACGACAAAGACATCCCCAGAGTGCTTATCTCGTCCAGGGCGATCAACTCATCGACCCACTTCAGTCCCCTTCCTCCGTACTCCGCCGGAAAACGCAGCCCAAGAAGGTTTCTCCTGCCGGCCTCGACGAGGAACTCCTTGGGGAATCTGACCTTGTCAGCATCCATATCGAGGAGGAGCTGCCGCGGGATGCTCTTGACGAAACTCCGCACCTCCTCTCTCAGCCTCTTCCGCTCTTCGGTCATGAACACTTCCAGCATATGCCACCCCCTTCTTGTGCAGCGCCCAGTATATCGCTAATGCACATCAACCTCAATCGCAGGTCGCAGCGCCGGCGATTCCCCGTTGACAATGCCTCCGGCCAGGCATATAGTTGACAAATACAAATGTTGCCCTTGTTAAGTAATTACCCCCGACGGGGGCTGACGGGTAGGCGCTGTATGTCTGGCGCACACATGAATGAGACGCCTGCACCACGCCCTTCCGTGA
The DNA here is from genome assembly GCA_964438305.1 of uncultured Dehalococcoidales bacterium. GTDB lineage: Bacteria > Chloroflexota > Dehalococcoidia > E44-bin15 > E44-bin15 > CAYTKL01. The sequence continues at coordinate 3,005 of CAYTKL010000186.1, forward strand.
CCGTGCGGGCGCCGACCGAAGCCAGAGCACTGGATGGGTAGCGAGCAGGTCACTTCGAAGCGTAGCGGGCGGATCTTCTACGGCTGGTGGATAGTCGTGGCGAATGCCGCCATCGCCTTCTATCAGACTGGCGTCTACTTCTACAGCTTCGGAGCCTTCATCAACCCTCTGAGAGAGTCGTTTGGCTGGAGCTACGCACAGATCTCCCTCGCCTTCTCACTCCGCAGCGC
>CAYTKL010000187.1:0-3228 GCA_964438305.1 uncultured Dehalococcoidales bacterium
TCCAGCGCCGCCTGCAGCTCCGCGGCGGGGTCGCGGCGCAGCAGGTCCGGGTGCCGTGGCGCAACGCCATCGGCCACCGAGGTCAGGCTGATGCCACCGACCGGGATATTGAAGATGACCGCATCGACCAGGGGGTCGGCGATGAACGGGTCGAGTGCGCCGAAGAGCAGACCGACATCGGCGTTGACCACGCCGATGTCCATGGGATTCCCCACGATCGCTCCTTCACGGGGCATGAAGCTGCGCAACTCCCGCATCGTTTCGTCCGTCAGCCGGGGCACCTCCAGCCCGGCTCGAGCGCAGACGTCGGCGCCGGCAACGGTGTTGCCTCCACCCATCCCCATCACCGCCACCCGCCTGCCGGTAATGGGACGAAGGTAGAGAAACCCCATCGCCACGTCCAGCATCTCCGCCATCGCGTCGACCCTCACCGCTCCGGTCTGACGGTAGAAGGCGTCCCATACCTCCTTGTGGCCACCCAGCGACCCGGTATGAGACGCCACCGCCCTGCTGCCCGACTCGGTCAGCCCACCCTTCCACAGGATCACCGGCTTCTCTTTGTTGGTCTCCCTCACCAGATTGGTGAACCTCGCGCCGTCCTTCACCCCCTCGACGTACATGCAGATCAGCGTCGTATCCGGGTCGCCGGCAAGGTACTCGAGGAAGTCAATGGCATCGAGCCCGGCGCCGTTCCCGAAGCTTATCACCTTGCTGATGTAGATGCCGAAACGGCCCGCCGCGCGCAGGAAGTCACCGGAGATGCCGCCACTCTGGGTGATGAGGGCCACCGGCCCGCTCTTCTTGGGAAGGCTGTCCCAGGTGGTCAGGCGAGACGCCGGCACCTGCAGCCCCATGCAATTGGGACCGAGAATGCGCAATCCCCCTCTCTTCGCTATCTCCACCACCTTCTTCTCCAGCTCTATCCCCTTCGCGTCACCAACCTCCCTGAACCCTGCGGTGAAGATGTGGACATTCCTGGCATTGGCCGCTATGCAGTCTTCAAGTACGGCGGGGACGGCGTCCGGCGGCGTGGTGACTATCACCAGGTCGACAGGCTCGGGGACAGAGACAAGGTCGCCATAGAACTTGAGGCCGCGGTGCACCTCACCAGCGCCACTGGGGTTGACGGGATAGATGCGGCCGGAGTAGCCGGCCCTCTGCAGGTTGGTGAGGAAATCGAACATGCGAGGCTTGCGCGACACGCCCACTATGGCCAGAGTCTTGGGATGAAAGGCAACTTCGAACCCGGGGGCCCATACCATGCTGCATCACCACCTCTCGTCGTGTCGACAACGACGCTCCAACTCCCGTAACGGGGAATCCTCAGGGTCCAGACAGCGCTCGAAGGCTTTGAGGAAGCCGTTCTACCGCAGCGCTCCATGGAACTCATGGTATTGAATCAGTCGCGCCATGGCGCGACTCGCCCTCTCCAGGGAGAAGTAAACCGGGATGCCGGCCTGCAACAACTCCTGCTGGATCTCCTCCTGTTGCCCCGGCGCAAAGCCACCGGCCGATCCCTGCAATACCACGACTATGGGCTTGCGCGACACATGGTCGCGATGGAAACCGACTAGGCTGTCCATGATCCCTTGGCGCAGCCTCTGAAACACATCGCCCAACACAGCCATCGGCGAGTCCGGCGCCAGCTGGTCGCGAAGACCCCGCGGCACCATGCCCAGGGGCAGAGCGAAGATGATGGAGTCGATCAAGGGGTCGGCGGCGATGGGGTCCAGAGAACGCAACAGCATGTTGATGTCCATCAGCACCACGCCTATGTCCAGCGGGTTCCTGATTATGGTCCCCTCCGGCGGGATGAAGCTCCCCAGCTCCGTCAGGGTCGCCTCGGTCAGGGTAGGAAGGTCCAACCCGGCTCGAGCGCAGATGTCGGCGCCAGCGACGCTGTTGCCGCCTCCCGCGCCGATGAGCGCGGTGCTGCGGCTGCGCGGGGGCCGAAGGTAGAGGAAAGCCATGGTCACATCGAGAACCTCCTCCAGACTGCCGACTCTCACCGCCCCGGTCTGCTTGTAGAAGGCGTCCCATACCTCCCTCTCACCACCGAGCGAGCCCGTGTGGGAAGCCACCGCCCGTGAACCGGACTCGGTCAGCCCGCCCTTCCACACAATCACCGGTTTCTCCTTGTTGATGTTCCTCACCATGGCGGTGAACTTGGAGCCGTCCTTCACTCCCTCAAGATACATGCAGATGAGCCTGGTCTCCGGGTCGGTGGCAAGGTACTCCAGGAAGTCGGTGCTGTCGAGCACCGTCGCATTGCCAAAGCTAATCACCTTGCTGAAGCCAATACCGAAGCGGCCTCCGTCGCGCACCAGCGCACCGGCGTGGCCACCGCTCTGCGACACGAAGGCCACGGGGCCGCTCTGCGGGTCGATATCCTCCCATGTGGTTATCCTCGATGCGGGGACGTGGAGGCCCATGCAGTTGGGGCCGACTATGCGCAGCCCTCCCCTTCTGGCTATCTCGACCACCTGCTCCTCCAGCTCTTTCCCCCTGGCGTCACCAACCTCTTTGAAGCCGGCGGTGAAGATGTGGACGTTCCTGGCGTTGGCGGCGACGCAGTCCTCAAGCACCGCAGGGACTGTCTCGCGTGGGGTGGAGACGATGACCAGGTCTATAGGCTCGGGGACGGAGACGAGGTCGCGATAGAACCTGCAACCACGATGCACCTCCCCGTCGGCCTTGGGGTTGATGGGGTAGATGTGTCCCTCGTAGCCCGCGTTCTGAAGATGGGACACGAAATCAAAGAAGTGGGGCTGTCTGGATACCCCAACTATGGCCACCGTCTTGGGGTGGAAGGCAGTTTCAAACCCGGGGTCCCATGCCATACGTTGCTCGCTACTAGTGCCGAGGGCGGGACTCGAACCCGCATGGGTAAAGCACCCAACGGATTTTAAGTCCGTCGCGTCTGCCGATTCCGCCACCTCGGCTTGTCCCCACTGTAAGACAAAATCGGGGCCTGTTTCAATCCCCGATTTGCCGCAACCACTCTGTTGTCTGGAGGCGACGGGCGGATTCGAACCGCCGAATAGAGGTTTTGCAGACCTCCGCCTTAACCACTTGGCTACGTCGCCACAATCGCCCGCAACGGCTGTTGCGGGCGGTGAGTCTTCATGGAGCGGAAGATGGGATTCGAACCCACGACCTTCTCCTTGGCAAGGAGACGTTCTACCCCTGAACTACTTCCGCTTATGGTGCCGAGGAGGAGATTTGAAC
>CAYTKL010000188.1:0-3219 GCA_964438305.1 uncultured Dehalococcoidales bacterium
GCGGCTGCGGTACCGCACCGTCAGGCGCGTAGCCGTACTGCTCCGGTTTGTGTCGGAAGAGGAGTGACAGCGGGAGTATGAGCACCACCATGCCCACCGCCAGGATGGTGAGCGTGGTGCGCCAGTCATACACGTCGATGAGTTTCACCATCACCGGTATCAGCAGGCCGCCGAAACCGAAACCGGACACCGCTATGCCGCTGGCCAGCCCCACTCTTCTGTGGAACCAGTTGGTCACCGCCGTCATCAGCACCGTCATAGTGCAGCAGCTAATGCCGACGGCCATGAGCGCCAGGGCGCCGTAGAACATGCCCAGGGACGTGGTGCGGCTCAGCAGGAACAGCCCGCTTGCGGTGAGCACTGCTCCGCCGGAAATGAGGCGCCTCGGTCCCCAGCGGTCAGCGAACACACCCAGCAAAGGGGCGAGAAGTCCCGCTTCCACGCCGAGCAGGGAGGGACCAAGCGCGATTCTCGTGTAGCTCCAGCCCATCTCGTTGGCTATGGGCTCGAACACAGTGGTGAAGCCGTAGAAGACAGCTCCACCCACGTAGAGCGCGGTGAGCAGCGATGCCCCTACAACATACCAGCCGAAGAACACACTTCGAGGCTTCCAACTGGAAGGAATGAAACGGCGAGCCATACGTGTCACGTTGCCAGGTCGGCGTCGCGCAGGTGGGAGCTGGCAGGACGCCGACCTCAGACCACTATACCCGATACTACCACGATGGCTGTGCAGCCTGCAAGGCTCACCTCATCAAGAGCCGCGTTCACCCCGGGTCCGGGTCAATCGCCACGGTTCTCCGCCAGCAGGTCCAACAACTGCCCGTGCGTGGACAGCTCCTGCACTACCCGTACGAAGTCGCCCAGAGAATCGTAGTAGCCGCGCAGCTCTTCAAGCTGCTCGCCGACGGGGCTGACCGAAGCCGGGCTGAGCGCGTAGGTGCCATGAAAGGCGAAATATGCCTGGTTGAGCTTGCGTATGTAGTACCCTTCGCTCACGAAGACCTGTCGCCGCTCCTCCAGGTACTGCTCCGCCTCCTCTATCCTTCCCTCCGAGAGCAGGCTGTCGAAGGTGTCTCTGGTGTGACGCATCTCGGCCTGGAAGTCGAAGCGCACCTCGCTCCCAGCCATCGCTTCTCCATCCGGCAAAGGCTCCTCTATTGGAGGCGGGTAGATGCTGTCGGCTATCTCGCCCCCCATGATATCGGCGACTGTCTCGTTGATTTCCTGCATAACGCCGCCCTGGAAATAGGTGCTGCCCAGTGGATGGAAGAACAGGTACTGGTGGCTCCACTCGTGCGCGGCGAGAAACACGCTGTTGCGCAGGTCCGCGCTCTGGGTGATGATGGCCGGATAGGTAGCGATGCCGCCGAGGCTGACAACAAGCGCGGAGAGGTCGTGACTCTGCAGAATGGCAGTCTCCAACGCTTCAACCTGCTGCAGCGTCACGTCCGGGGAGAGCAACATCTCATCGAGGCGCTCGACGTGGTCACGCGGCGACAGGACGAGCAGGTACGGCGGCACTTGAAAGACGAAGACAACCGGTGGAAACACCAGGTTCCACTGGCCGAAGCTGGAACCGAGCCCCTCAGACGTCAACACCAATGTGATCTCACGCTCGATGTGGGCTTCCGCCCGGGGCGCAAGGGCGTGATAGCTCCGTTGGACGTCCTGAATCTCCTCCTCTATGCCGGCCAGCCCGGCGCTATGCGCTCCGTGCAGCGACACTTCACGCCGCAAATCAGCCTGAAGCCGCGCCAGTTCGTCTCCCAACTCGAAGAAGTCTCCAAGGATGGTGTCATCCCGTGTGGACGGGGGCACTGCCAGGGAGACGGCGGCCTGGGTCACTTTGACTGGCAGATAGTGAAGATGCCAGGCTGTCAACGAGAACGCGTGGCCCGATGCTTCCTGCGACAGGATGGCGTCAGTCCGGCTCTGGTGGCATCCGGTGGCGAGGAGGCTGAATCCAATCACAAGGCAGAGAAGCAGGAGACAGGCGGATTGCAGACCGAGGCATCTCTTCATCTCACGTCAACGCGGATATGACTTCCGCATTCTACAGTCTGGTGTGGACATCAGCAACGCCTCGCATACACCCCACTGGAGTCAGGGGGCTTGCCGCCCCACTGGGGTGTGGAAGGCAGCCACCGTGTACACTACATTGCGGTCTCTGTAGGTCCAACCACCCTGTAGCGTCCGAAAGCCTGGGCCGGAGGCCGGCAGAGGAGCAGCAGCGGAATGCCCGCCAACGTGGCCAGCGCCAGGGCAAAGAAGGCCGACTGGTAACCGCCGGTGATGTCTCTGAGGCTGCCCACCAGGATGGGAGTCAACACGCCGCCTGCGGTCATCATAGCCATGGAGACGCCTTGAATCATGCCGATAGAGCGCCGCCCGAAGTACTCGGCCAGGACCACCGGCCGCACCGCTATGACGCCGCCGTAGGCGGGAGCGAACAGAATGAAGAAGGGTATCAGGTGCCACACACTCTGTACATACGCCAGGACGACCAGGCCGGCCGCCTGAAACGCAAAAAGCACCATCAGGATGTACCGCGGTTCGCGAAAATCAGCCAGCCAGCCAAAACCAAATCGACCTATCAGGCTGGTAAGGGTCATGATGGTGACAGCGGCCCCGGCCATGGCTCCGACGAGAGCCAACCCCTGCTCCTCTATCGGGTCGGCAAGATAGGGAATCAGGAAGATGGCCACCGCGTTCAGCGGGGCGAACGACAGCAGGAAGATCGCGGAGAGGAGCCAGAAGCTGCGTTCCTTGAGCGCCTGCCTCGTGGTCAGCCCCTCCACCTCTTCCAGTGCAACGTACGCCTGTTCTTCAACGGACCATTCCTCGCCATCCGGCTGAAGACCGTACATTTCCGGCCGGTGCCGAAGGACAAGGCCCAACGGCAGTCCTACGACCCACATGCCCACGGCCATCATGATGAGAACGGTGCGCCAATGGTAGCTGCCCAGGAGCCAGGTCACGATCCGACAGAAGTGGGCTTTGAAGACCGAAAAGCCCGAGGAGCCCAAGGAACCGGCGATAGCTTTCGACGGCCAGGTGGGGCCTGATGGTGAGTTGGCGATTCCCCTTACACAGTGTGTCATCAGGCCCCCGGCGAAGTACAAAGCAAGAGCAGGAAGCTTCGACCGGCGCGAGATTGCCCTTACGCCCCACACAGTCACGGTGACCGCGGGCGGCAAGGCGGTAACTACCACGGTT
>CAYTKL010000189.1:0-3179 GCA_964438305.1 uncultured Dehalococcoidales bacterium
ATCCACCTGATGTTGTAGGCCACCCCTTCGTACACCGCGCGCAGCAGATGTTCACGGGTGTGGCTGGCGCTGAGGTTGAGGAAGGTGGAGCGAACGTAGCAGTCGTCCACCGGCGCCCGCTCGCCGTACAGCCACGGGGTGAAGATGAGATAGTCCGAGCCGGGCGGCACCTCGCGCACTTTCTCGTCCATGAGGGCGAATACGTTGGAGACGTGCGGGTCTCTCTGCTCGGCGCGGTAGAACTGGTCGGCGATCCACTGGAGGCATGCCCCCGCGGTCTCGGTCTCGGCGAAGAGGAAGGCCTTATCCGGGTCGGCGGAATGGACCGCGGCCACGCCGCACGTGCCCGTCGGCATGCGGCTGGTGACCACGCCGACCCATCCCGACGTGCCCAGGTAGACGTGGCCGTCGCCTTCGCCGACCGCGCCTGACCCCACGGCGGCGCAGGGGGCGTCGCCGGCGCCGGCTATCACCGGCGTTCCCTCGAGGAGGCCGCACTGTGCGGCCGCCTCCTTCGTAAGCGCGCCGACCCTGTCGATTGAGCGCACCAGGCGCGGGAACTTGCCCTCATCAATGCCGATGTAGCGGAGGAAGATATCGTGAAGCCAGGGCCGCTTCTTGAAGTCGAGGCCGACGAACACGGAGGCGCCGGACCAGTCCATGACCATCTCGCCGGTGCTGCGGTGGATGAGGTAGCCGTCCACGTCGAGAAAAGAGGCCATCTTCCCGTAGGTGTCGGGCTCCTCTTCCCTGAGCCACATCAGCTTGGGGATGCCGTCCTTGCCGCAGAGGGTGGCGCCGGCGACGGTGGCGAAGATGCGGGGGCCGGCGAACTTCCTCATGACGCGGCAGGCCTGGTCGCACGCTCGGTTGTCCAGCCAGATTATCGCCGGCCGCAGCGGCTCGCCGGCGCTGTCCATGGGTATGATGCCGAGCATCTGCGTGCTGTAGACCACGCAAAGTATCTCGCCCGGTTTGACCGCGGTCCGTTCCAGGAGCTGCCTCGTGGTCGAGGACACCGCGCTCCACCAGTCCTCCGGCTGCTGCTCCGCCCAGTCGGGCCGGGGATAGTACACGCGGTACGGGGCGAAAGCCTTGCCCCACACGCGGCCGTCGGTGTCCACCAGGACGGCTTTGCTGCCGCTGGTGCCTACATCGTGGGCGACTATGTACTCCGCCATGCGATTACCATTCCAATGAGATTGGCTGGTACGTGCTGAGACGCCTCAATGATAGCCTCATGCGGGCCATTGTCAAGGGCGCGAGGCCCGAGTGCCGGAATGTCGGGCCGTGCCAGCCGGTGTGCCGCTGCGCGTGCCGGGGTTTTGACACCCGTCGGGAAGAGGCTTACTATGGGCACGCCAGGCGGTATCCTGTCTCTATGCAGGAGGGTGAGCGATGGTGGGGAGCACGCAACGTGGTGTGGCGAAAGGAATGAGGTGGGCAGCACGGGCAATCGGGCTGCTTGCAGCGGCGCTCATCCTCCTCATGGTGATCGCCAGCGCGATTGGTGAGGCTGTCACCGAAGGCTGGGAGGCGGGCAACCAGGCCGGATTGATACAGGGTGCTCTCATAGGTGTGCTTGGGGCGCTGGGACTGGCAGGCTGCATTGTGTCGTGGTGGCGGCTGCGACTTGGTGGCATACTGCTGGTGCTCACTTCCGTCGGATTTGCCATCCACATAGGGCTCCTTGCCGGGCATAGCCATTTCCTGGCCTGGTCGATGCTGGGCCTGCCCTACCTCGTTGCCGCCGCGCTGCTCTTCGTCTCGTGGCGGCTTTCCGCTGAGACGGCCTGACACCGTCTTCTGTTTCCTGCAACCGCTCTCTCCGCACTCCGCGAGATGGCGTATTGATGCCTCACCACAAGACGGACAGGGCAAATAAGGCGTTCTGTCCCTGCCGCAGTGCGGAGAGAGAGGAATTGCCAGGATTTGTGGCGACATACCGAAGCTAGACGGCGCTCTATTTCGCTGGGCCGTTCTCACTGCCCCTGAACCGTGATAGACGACGTTGACAATCCGCCCTGCGGGGACTAGTATCAAATGCGTAGTAGTAGTAAGTCAGTAAGGGCATCTACTTAATAGATAGCATAACGTTAACAGGGCACTATCACTGCGGCAACTACCTCGAGATTTGTACTGTTGCCCGCGGAGGAGCTGGCAGCCTTGAGCGGCACGAGCGAAGAGACCAAGAAGTTCCAGAAAGAATTGAACGCCGGCACTACGGCGCTTGTTCTACTGGGTATTCTGGCACGGGCGTCCGAGCCAATGTACGGATACCGGATCGCCAGGCTCATAGAGGCGAGTGCCGGAGGCGTACCCCTCATGAAGCAGGGAGCACTGTACCCGGTGCTGAGGTCGCTCGAAGGCAGCGGGCTGCTGGAAAGCGAAGTGGAGCCATCCGTGTCCGGTCCGCCGCGACGTTACTACAGGATCACGGAGGCCGGCCGGAAGACCCTGGATATGTGGCGGGAGATCTGGGACCAGACAAAGGCGCTGGTCGATAGCGTCATGGATGGAGGAGAGGAATGATTCGCAGTGTTGATGACTACCTGTCTCAACTGAAAAAGGAGCTTCGCGGTTGTGACCGGGCAATGATACAGGACGCACTCTCCGACGCCGAGGAGTACTTGAGGACGGCTCTCGACAGCGCCATGGCGGACGGCGCTACCGTTTCCGAAGCGGATGCCCTGTCTCACATCATAGAGAGGTACGGTATGCCTGAAGAGGTCGCCACCGCCTACCGCGAAATGGAGCACCGCATCACGCCGGCCCTGGCCCGGCCCAGCTATGCGGGGGAACCCGAAGAACCGCCCAAAGAGAAGGACAGGCGGCATCTTCTGAGCTGGTTCTTCGGCGTCTTCGCCGACTTCAGGGCGTGGGGGGCGTTTCTCTACCTGCTGTTCTCCCTGGTGACCGGCATACTCTACTTCACCTGGGCGGTGACGGGCCTGTCGCTATCCGCCGGCCTGCTGGTGCTCATCATCGGCCTGCCCTTCGCCGGCCTGTTCATTCTCTCTGTCTGGGGCATTGGCCTGGTCGAGGGGCGCATCGTTGAGGCCCTGCTGGGAGTGCGGATGCCGCGCCGGCCGCAGTTCCACCGCAGGACTGGGGGACTGTGGCCACGCTTCAAGAGCATCATTCTGGACGGGCACACCTGGCTGTCACTGGTGTACATG
>CAYTKL010000190.1:0-3161 GCA_964438305.1 uncultured Dehalococcoidales bacterium
GGTGGACAAACCAACGTGGAGGAATACCATGAAACTCATCTTCATCCATGGCTCAGGGGGCTCCAAGCACTCCTGGTACTACCAGACCAAACACTTCCCCGACGCCGACGCCGTCGAGCTGCCCGGCCATCCCGAGGGCGAGCCCTGCACCAGCGTCGAGGCCTACGTGGACTGGCTCAAAGGCTACATCGACGAGAAGGGCTACCGCGACGTGGTGCTGGCGGGCCACTCCCTGGGCGGCGCCGTGGCCCAGCTCTATGCGTTGACCCACCCTGAGGACATGGCCGGCCTCATCCTCATCGGCAGCGGAGCCCGGCTGCGGGTACACCCGATGTATCTGGACGGGTTGAGGAAGGCCATAGACAACCCCGCCGCCTTCGTCCACATGCGTGAAGCAGGGTGGAACCACCTGGACCCGGAGCTGCGGGAGCTGCTGCGAGAGCGCGCGGCGCGGATCGGACCGGCAGTGGCGCTCAACGACATGCTGTGCTGCGACCGCTTCGACATCATGGAGCGCGTGCACCAGATTAAGATGCCCACACTGGCGCTGTGCGGCACCGAGGACGCCATGACCCCGCCGAAGTACGCCAAGTACCTTGTCGACAAGATCGACGGCGCCAGACAGGTGACAATCGAGGGCGGCACCCACGACGTGTCCATGGAGAAGCCCGACGAGGTAAACAGGGCCATCGAGGATTTCCTCAGCACCATCCCCACAGCCGCAGGCTGAGCCGCATTTTGCCGTGGCCAGTGAGCCCCATTATGCCGTTCGTGGTGAGCCTGTCGAACCATGAACGGCCTCACCGTACGCTGGCCCCAACGGGCCTGCCGCCCTTCGACAAGCTCAGGGCGAACGGTTGGGGGGGCACGCTTGCCTGATGAATCAGGCAACTACAGTGGCAAGCCGGCGCCGTCTTGACGTAGGGGCGTTCAATTGAACGCCCCTACAGGAGCGGGTTGGAGACACCGCGGTGACATGGAGAAGCAGCGGGCACCGCGGCGACGTCGAGAAGACGCCGCGGCGAGCCCGAAAGACCGCGGCGAGGCCGAAAAAGCGGGGCTACGTCACTATCTCAGCCGGCCATTTCGGCAGGTCCTTCAGATCGGGGTGCTCTTCCCACCCGGGGATACCGGCGACTCTCTTGGCCACCGCCTTGTACCTGTCCCAATCGGCAGCGGCGAACATGGCCATCTTCTGTGCCGCCAGGGAGCCTTCGGTATGGATATAGGCGCCATCGCCGCCGTGACCCGTCAGGTCCTTGACCATTCTGACGGCACGAAGTCGATGTTCCGTCGGCACCCCGTCCTTGCCCGCCAGGTACTTGTCGATAAAAGGCCTCTCCTCGGGGTTCATCCAGTCCTTGTAGGAGAAGACGGTGCTGGCGATCCCGCCGGCGATGTCCACCACCATCTTCGACGTCTCGTGCTGGTCGTTGGCGAAGACGTACTTGGATATGTTGGTGTACATCAGGTTGGGGGCCGCCAGGCCTATATCAGCGAATACGTCAGGGTGTTCGCAGGCGGCCCGGGCGGTGAGGTCGATGAGCGCGGCATGCATGGCGAGCCAGGCCAGCTTCTCCTGGATGTGCGGATACCGGTCCACGCCGTTGTACTCCGCCATCAGCGCCGCCACGCCGGCGGCCCGTTCGGTGGATATGACCTTGTGGCAAGTACCGAAGAGACGGTGGAACACGCCGAAGAGCCAGGCCTGGTCCCTGGTATACTGCCACTCGCCGCACATGAACACCCTGTTCCACGGCACGAACACGTCGTCGAAGACAATCATGCACTCGCTGACTCCCCCGTTGCGGCCGCTGATGGGCCAGTTCCACTCGGCCTCCTCGCCCGTCTCCGGGTAGTGTGCCGGCGAGGTCAGGAGGGTGATGCCCTTGGCGTTGATCGGAGTGGCGAAGACCACCGCGTAGTCCTTGTCCTCTTCGCGGTGCGCCCGGCACGGTGAAATGATGAGCTCATTGGCGGTGGGAGTAGCGCTGATGTGCATCTTGGCGCCGCGCACGACAATCCCATCCTTCTGCTTATCGACGACCCTGACGTAGAAGTCCTTGTGCTGTATCTGGGCTGACGGGCGCATACCCCGGTTGCCCTTGACGTCGGTGATGGCCCCGGTGATAGCCGGGTCCGCCTGCTTCAGGTGCCGGCGGTAGTCCTCGACGGCGTCGGTGTAGTGAGTGCCAAGCTGCCTGTCCATCCTGGCGGCCACCACCCCCGACGCGGCCAGGGCATCGGGGCCCATGCCGCTCATACCCGCACCCCACCGCATGCAGGTTATGTACAGGTCCCTGCGTCGTATCAGGTCTTCGGAGGTCCTGGGCTGGTTCCACAGGAACAAGAATCTCTCCCCATCCTCCTCGGTGGTGAGCAAGTCTTTGAACTGGGGGTGATTGCACAGAGCATAGCTGTAGGCTCTGGCATTGATAGACCCCTTGAAGGAGGGATGTTTCGTTATGTCGGGTACCTTCTCCCCGTCGAGGAAGAGCACCCGGCCATCCCTTAAGCTCTCAACATACTGCTCTGGAGTCCTGATCATTACTCCCCTCCTCTCGGATTCTCGTACTCCTGTTTGCCGCGTGAATCTACATGGCACCACCCCCTTTGGCGTCGGACTCGCTACACGCCCTCGTTCCTCGGGATAGCCACCAGGATAAGGTGATAGTCTCCCGGTTCCAGGTGGCGCAGGGTGAACAGCTCGGTACTGCCTATCGACGTTGGAGGGCGTATGGAGACCCGTATCTCGTGCGCCTCGACAAGCTCGCGATGGCAGATAGTGCCCCTTTTGGCCCCCCCGCCCCTGCGGATTGCCTCAGACTCGATGTGATCGAGAAGCTCGTGGCCGTCCATGTCAAGCCTTCCTCCTCCGCTCTTTGCCTGTTCCCCACGGCGATTCGCCGCACCGGCCGGGGCGGTGGTCGCACACGCCCGGCCCGTGTCGGGGAACGAAGTATACCACAGCGGAAGGAATCAGCGAACGGCCTGTCCCGAGCCCGGCCGAAGACACCGCGCCGAGCGGTTGGCGGGCGACAGGCGCGGTTGGAGGGCCACAGGCGCAGAGCGAACCAGGAAGCCACGAGCACCGCGGCGAGGTCGAGAAGACGCCGCGGCGAGCCCGAAAGACCGCGGCGAGAGCGAAAATGCCGTTCGTG
>CAYTKL010000191.1:0-3113 GCA_964438305.1 uncultured Dehalococcoidales bacterium
TTCAGCAAGCCGATGCCGAAGATGGGCATGTGCTGGACGGACTGGAATGGCGAGTTATTCTACGACGACGTGAGGGTGCCGAAGGCGAACAGAGTGGCCGGGCCGGGGGATGACGCCAAGATCCTTCACGACATAGTAGGCAGCGGGCGTCTCGGGTCGTGCAACTTCGCCATAGGAGCGGCTCAGGCGTGCTTCGAAATAGCTCTGGAATGGACCAAGGACAGGGAGATAGCCGGCAGGGCCGTCAGGGAGCGCTCACTCCATGCCGCTATCCTGGGAGACATGGCGCAGCGGATCGATTGCGCCAGAGCGTTTCAGCAGAAGGTCTCCGAGATGGTGGGGTCCGGTCAGTACGGCCGGTCGGGGGAGCCTTTCCTGCTGGCGAAGTGCTCCGCGGCGCACAACTACGCCTGTGACACGGCGCAGTGGGTGACAAACAAGGCTATGGAGCTGATGGGAGCGTACGGCTACGCGTATGAGCTGAACGTCGAGAAGTACCTGCGAGACGTGAAGATAGTGCAACTGTGGCTCGGCGGCCCGCAGCGCCGCCTGCTGGACACCGCGCTGGGCTACTACTCCTTCGAGTGGTAGGCAGGTACGGGGCCAGACGTGGGAGACCGACAGGCGGCAACCGGCGGCGTTCGGCTGCGCTCCCGCCGTTGGTCTGGCCCGTCTCCATAGGTGGCATCTCAGCACATGATGGACTCTCCCTGATACCTGTATACCCTGGATGCTCTGGGGACAGGGAAGCGGGGTGCTGGGATGGCCAGGGTAGTCCGGAGTGGACAATAAACTTGAGGAGGGGCAAATGACGGCACTGGAAGAATTGGTGGAGCTGGCGAAGGCGCCGTACAACGATGCTATCAAGGATTGGAAGGAGAAGGGCGGGAAGGTAGTAGGGTTCATCTGCTCCTACATTCCCGAGGAGATCCTCCACGCCGGCGGCATACTGCCCTACCGGCTGGCTCCAACAGGCTGCATGGAGACTACCGAAGCGGACGGCTATATGTCTCACTTCAACTGCACCTTTGCCCGCAGCTGCCTGCAGCTTGCTCTCACCGGAGAGTACAATTTCCTCGACGGCATCGTGCTGATGAATAGCTGCGACCATCTCCGCCGCCTCTACGACAACTGGAAGTACGGGGTGGGCAGCCCCTACATGCACTACATGAATGTGCCTCACCGGGTGGGCGAGGGACCGGATGGGTGGTACAGGGACGAGCTCATCCAGTACAAGGAGAGTGTCGAGGAGGCCTTCGGGGTCAAGATCACCGACGAGAAGCTGGCCAGCGCCATTGACACCTACAACAGGATCAGAGGGCTGCTGAAGAAGGTCTATGAGCTGAGGGAAAGGGACAGGCCTCCCATCAAAGGCAGCGAGATGATGCAGGTCCTTGTCGCCGGCTACCGGTGCCCCACCGAGCAATATGAGAAGCTCCTGGAGCGGCTGGTGTCGGAGCTGGAGAAAGAAGAAGGCACATCCGACTACCATGCCAGGTTGATGCTGATGGGCGGCGCCTGTGACAACTGGGACTTCCTGAAGGCGATAGAGGACACCGGCGCGCTGGTGGTCGCCGACACGCTCTGCTTCGGGAGCAGGTATTTCTGGAACATGGTGGAGGGCGACGGTGACCCAATCTCCGCCCTGGCCAAGTCCTACCTCAGTAACCCGAGTTGCGCCAGGATGACGGGGAATGAACCCGAGAGATGGGACTTCGCCACGCAGATGATGCAGAGGTTCAAGGTCGACGGCGTCATCTACCAGAGGCTACGGTGGTGCGACCTGTGGGGTGGGGAGGCCTTCTACGTTGGGGAGAAGATGAAAGAGCTGGGTCTGCCGTTCATGCTCCTGGAGAGGGAGTACTGGCTCAGCGGTGAGGAGCAGCTCAAGACGCGGGTCCAGGCCCTGGCGGAAGTAATAGAAGGGAGAAGGAGATAACGTTGGCGGAGAAAATGGAACTGCTCAAGGTTCTCGCCTTTGTCACCAAGATGCAGAATGACGCGCAGCCCGACGAGCTCAAGTGGGTGGGCGCGGCGCGGGCGAAGCATTGGGCCAGGATAGCCGAAGCCCATGAGAGAGGGGAACCCATCAACTGGAACTCGTTCTGCGGTTCGCCCGAGATCTTCCATGCCATGGGCATTCCCTCGATCATGCAGGAGACAATAGGGGTCATGTCCGCCATGTTTCCCGGCAAGCTCAACGAGAAGTACATCGACATAGCTCACGAGAATCTTATCGCTGACCACGTCTGTTCCACTCAGAAGGTGATGATTGGGGCGGCCCTTTGCGGGGACCTCCCTCCGCCGACGACGATAGTCCACGCCGGCCAGCCCTGCGATTCGACCATGGTGACCTACTCGGCGATCTCCCACCGTCTGGGGGTGCCCCTGTTCACACTCGACATCCCCGGAGGGAAGAATGAACGCGTGGTGCAGTACGTCGCCGACGAGCTGGAAAGGATGGTTGCCTTCCTCGAAGAGCATACCGGGAAGAAGCTGGAGGACGACAGGCTCAGAGAGGTCATGGAGTACTCCAACACTGCCCATGAGTACAGCGCCAAGGTAAACGACTTGACCAAGCTGGTTCCTTCCCCTCTCCCCAGGATGCTGGCGACGCCGTTGATGGACTCAGCGGGAACTCCCGAGGGCGCGGAGTACTACAAGAAGCTGGACGAGCTTGGAAGAGCAGTTGTTGAGTTTGGGAAGGGGCACGTGCCCAACCAGAAGTACAGGGCGGGCCTGTTCTCCACGTGGGTTGCCGAGGATGCCGCGTTGTTTGACTGGCTGGAGAACGACTTCGGCGTGATGATAGTCAACACCATGCTGGGCACCGACACCAGCCGACCGACTGTCGATCTGTCCAGCAGGCGGAAGATGATGGAAGGTCTGGCCCGAAAGCAGATAAACGCGCCGATGTCCAGAGAATGC
This sequence comes from uncultured Dehalococcoidales bacterium, assembly GCA_964438305.1. Taxonomy (GTDB): domain Bacteria; phylum Chloroflexota; class Dehalococcoidia; order E44-bin15; family E44-bin15; genus CAYTKL01. Next base: position 2,929 of record CAYTKL010000191.1, read on the forward strand.
TGGGGAAGCCTGGATGACTGGTTCGACTACGCCCTGCCCACGTGCCGGGACTGGAAGCTCGACGTGGTTATCATGACGCTGCACATCGGCTGCAAGAACATATGGGCGTCCCAGAAGCTGTTCAAAGACAGGCTGGCTGATGAGCTGGGAATCCCCACCCTGCTGGTGGAGGTGGACTTCTGCGA
>CAYTKL010000192.1:0-3096 GCA_964438305.1 uncultured Dehalococcoidales bacterium
GCCTCGGCGCCAGCCACTGGGCGACGAAGAACTCGCCGAAGCTCTTGTGCACGAACTGGTAGTTGCCGTCCGCGTCCCGGTTGAGGAAGGAGCAGGTGCGGATATCGTGCTCGAAGTAGTCGATCTCCCGCGCCTTGTCCAGGTGGAAGTGGGCGCGCACCTGGTCCGGCAGCCGCGAGTAATGGATGCTCAGCTCCTCCCGGCGCACCATCTCCAGCGCCAGTTGCTGCATGAACAGGCGCTTGTCGTCGCGCGTGATCAGGTGGCGGCCCTTCTCCCAGTCGCGCGTCAGCCACCGGTCGGTGTAGGCCTGGTACAGCCGCGCCGCGTTGACCACCTGCCCGGGTCGCAGGTCGGGCAGGGAGCGGGCGATCATGTCCAGCAGCACCGGGCGCTGGGCCAGCTCCTCCAGGTTGTACGTGTCCTGGATGCGGCGCCACAGGGTCTCCCATCCGGCGGGGAAGCGCTGGCGCAGGATGGCCTGCATGTCGGCCCGGTCGAACGGCAGGAGGTGGACGATCTCGAAGTTGGGCCGGTCGCGCAGGTCGATCAGGGGGTATTCAGGGCGGCGACCGGGGGCCTCCGAGGTCTCGCAGATCTCGGGGGGCTGGCCCCGGAACAGCTCCTGCGCCTCCTCGCGGGTGCGGAAGTAGGGCGTGCGGCAGGTGAGGATCACCTTGCCCCGCTCCTCCACCGCCTTCGCCAGCTCCTCGAAGTTATCGACGGTGGTCTGGTAGTCCACCTTCTGCGCCATCTCGTCGAAGCCGTCGAAGAGCAACACCAGCTTGCCGTCGGCGTTGAAGCGGGTGAAGGCCTCGTACCGGGCCTGGATGCCGCACCGGTTGACCAGGAAGTCGGTGATGAGCTGCTGCAGGCCCATGGTCTTGGCGTAGTCGCGCAGCGAGATCAGGATGGGGATGCGGTTGCGGTCGGGATCGGCCAGCCAGCGGCGGCCCAGCCCGGCCGCGTACTGGCGGCAGAAGGAGGTCTTGCCCGTGCCGTAGTCGCCCAGGATAGAGATGTGGTTGCGGGTGGGGTCGTCCAGCCAGCGGTCGACGTAGCCGTCCATGGGCTTGATCTCGGAGCCGTCGTCGGTGCGGCAGCCCAGGTCGACGTAGTAGGTGCTGAGCTCGCTCCCGTCGTAGTCGGCCACCAACTGGCGCACGTAGGGCTCGAAGTCGATCAGCTCGCGATAGAAGGCGTCGAGCGTGAAGGCCCGGACCAGCCCGTCGGTCTCGGCGGCGCGCTCGCCGGCGGCGGGGGTGACGCGGGTGTAAGTGACCAGCACGCCGCCGCTCAAGCCCTGGGCGTTGACGTTGGCCAGCAGCGCCTCGACGTCCTCGCGGCTGACGGCGCCCTCCCGGCAGACGACGACGACCGGGCGGGTGAGCGCGCCCCTGGAGGCGCAGACGAGGCGCACGCGGTCGCCGGCCGCCTGGCGCTCGTGGCAGGTGAAGCCCATGACCGTGAGCAGCCCTGTGACGGTGTCGGCCAGTGCGTCGGCGGGCGTGGGGCCGAGGGCGGGGAAATGGCGCTGCAGCACGTCGGGGTGGGCGTCCAGGAAACGGGCCAGGTCCCCCTTGTGCCACACGGTGGCCTTGTAGTGGGGGACGGTGTTGGTGATGCTGGCGATCTGGACGCGGGTCTTCTCGGCCGCAACCGTGGTGGTGGCGAGGATGTAGCGGTCGCAGTTGTGCGCGCCCATGCGGGCGATGGGGCTGCCGATGTCCGGTTCTCGCACCGAGCGGTCGCTCTTGGCGTAATGCTTGCACTCGATCAGGTAACGGTGGGTGTCGTCGAAGCCGGCGTCGTCGGGGACGGTCTTGGTGGCGATGATGTCCTTGCCGAGGTCGGGGCCGCGGGCCGGCTTGGCTTCGATGGTGAAGCCCATGGCCCGCAGGAGGTCCTCACAGAGGAGCTCGAAGTCCTCACCGGTCTCGATCTGTGTGAAGTCGATGGGCATATCCCTCCCTCCTCTGCAGGGCGCCGCCTGTGCTTAGCTCTCGCTCATCCACAGCACCGCCCGACCGTCCCCAATCTGCTCACTGGCGCTCAGTGTGTCCGCCTTCCTGATAGAAAGGGAGGCGAAGCGACTCCTTCTGGACGGTCATAGCGGAGGTTTCCGTAGGAAGATGTAGTCTTGGTCATTATATCAGGTCCAACGTGTCGGTTATTGGAGACCTCGGAGGTTTATACGGCGCTTCTCCAGGTCAAAATGAGCCGTCTGGGGCATTTTTCGAACCTGAAGATTGCCCTTTGGAAACCTCCGAGGTCTTGAGCGATGATACTCCCCCAAGTTTCGTATGCGCCCCCTATGACCTCTCAGCGTACTCCTCTTCCACGGGAGCGTCGATACTGATAGACTCACTGACTTGTGGCATCTTCCACCTCCTTGTCTTGATCGAACAGAGATCCTACAGGCCGATTTCGCACCCTCCTCAACTCACGCAACCCGCTCAACGGCACGCACTGAGCCGCACTACGACTGCCACTGACAGAAACACTCCGCAAACGCTTCGGCTAACAGCAAACATATGCGAAGTTGCAAACCGCCATAGGTGGCGAGCGGTTTGGGCGCAGCGCCGCAAGCGCGAAGCTGCATATGCGTTGTCAGGCGATCAACTGGTTGCTGTCAGTGGCCCCAGATCTTGTACACAACTGATCAATGAATTCTCCGATACGATCAATCGCCTGCTGACCTTCTGGAAGGATACTGGCTGCAAACTGCCATACGTGCAGCATTCCTTCCCAAACCTCCAGGATAACATCAACCCCGGCAGCTTGGGCTCGCTCGGCCAGGCGGGTCGAATCCGACAACAAGATTTCATCTGTACCTACCTGAATCAGCAAGGGTGGTAGACCTCCTAAGTCAGCGTAAAGCGGCGAGGCGAGCGGTGTGCGGGGGTCGGCATCTCCCAACTGGTCATTCTCTCCTCTCCTTATGTGCAGCCTCGTGGCTCCTTGCCGGCAGGTCCATGGAGCGTTCTGCGGCGTTCCCGGATACGCAAGTAGTATATCAAGAATCGGGCCTACAGTCAAGATTCCGTGGACTGCCGATCAGTACTGAATAAAGACACAGAGGTGGGAATGATAGGC
>CAYTKL010000193.1:0-3038 GCA_964438305.1 uncultured Dehalococcoidales bacterium
CTCCAACGTACACACCGACTCACACTGATACTCCTGCGGACAGACGCGACCACAGATGCTCGGCAGGCTGTTCTTGCCCTTGAGAACGCGCGCCGCCTCGGGCATATTGCCTTCCCGAAGCTCCTTGATGAAATCGGGTATGTCCACCCCCACCGGGCAGCCGGCAACGCATGGTCGCTTGGGACACTGAATGCAACGGTTGGCCTCAGCCAGCGCCATTTCCTCGCTATAGCCGTAGGCCACCTCGTTAAAGTTCTTCGCCCGGTCCAGGGGCTCCTGTTTGGGCATATGTACTCGGTTCAAGTCCAATTTAGCCATGGCACTTCTTCTCCCATCGCTCTAGAGATGTCTTTTCCTCATCAAGGTAAGTCCGCTGCCGCGCGGCGAGGAGGTCCCAGTTCACATCGTGCCCGTCGAAGTCAGGCCCATCCACACAGGCGAACTTGGTCTCATTTCCGACCTCAACCCGGCAGCAGCCGCACATCCCGGTGCCGTCGACCATGATCGGATTGAGGCTCACGACGGTCTTGACGCCGAAGGGCTCGGTCGTCTTGGCACAGAACTTCATCATAATCGTCGGACCGATGGCGACCACCCGGGCTATCTTCTCGCTGCCCTCAAGCAGCTCCTTCAGCGGCTCGGTCACCAATGCCTTGCGACCGTAGGTCCCGTCATCCGTGGTCACAATCAACTCGTCGCTGCAGGCCTTCAGCCGGTCCTCCCAGAACAGCAGGTCCTTTGACCTCGCCCCCATTATCGTCAGCACCCTGTTCCCCGCCTCCTTCATGGCGCGAGCGATGGGCGCTATGGGGGCCACCGCGAACCCCCCAGCTACACAGACCACCGTGCCGTAGTTCTCGATGTGAGTGGGCACTCCCAAAGGACCGACGAAGCTGTGGATGGAGTCGCCGGCCTTGAGCTGAGCCAGCTTGCGGGTGGTCAGCCCTACCTCCATGAAGACAATAGTCATACTGCCTTCCTCCCGGTCCCAGTCGGCAACAGTAAGGGGGATGCGCTCCCCCTTCTCGTCCACCATGACGACCACGAACTGCCCCGCCTGGGCCTTGCGGGCAACTGCTGGCGCCTCGACCTTGAACATATGAATGCCGGGCACCAAGTCCTCTCTAACCATGATCTTATACATCAAGCACTCTCCATAGCCATAGAATCGATGGATAGGTCTTTGAGTTCCGGGGAAAAGGGGGCAAGCTGAGGTTCTACTGCGGCGAGGGTATCTGCTAGCTGCTCTCTCATGACTCAGGAGACAGTCGCTGTCTCCCAAAGTTCTATGATACTACAACCCGAGGGGCAAATCAACCTTGAGTAGCGACCAGCGCCGCTATCTTGCGCCCCAGCCTGACACTGTAGTTCATCCCCCTGTCTTCGGGGTATATCTGAGTGGTGTTCGCCAGGTAGAGGTTGGCGATCGGGGTGCAATGGTCCGGCATTCTCGACGAGTAGTGGGTGGTGATGATCGGCTGTCCTGCCTCCTCGCGGAAGAGGTAGCGCTCCTCGACCCAGTCCTTGTCGAAGTCAGGATTGACCTTCTGCAGGTGCGGCACGTACTCGTCCAGCAACGCGTCGGCATCAAGTGATGCCAAACGGTTGTCCCTGCACAGGTAGTTGGAGACATAGAGAATACGCTTGCCTCCGTAGACAGAGGGGTCCACGAAATTCGTATGTTCGACGAGGGCGACAAAGGGAGCCGTCGGATCGCTGATATTCATCCAGTAGACGTGCGACAGGGGTCTCTTGAGGACGAGGACAAGACAAAGCGCCGTCTGATAGCGCACGTTCTCCAGCTTCTGAGCGTAGTCCTGCGGCAACTGCGGCACCATCCTGAGGAAGGCGGGTGAGGGGACGGTGGCGACAACAGCATCGAATCCGTGTGTCTGCCACCCCATCTGAAGCCCCACCGCTCGGCCATTCTTAACAGCGATCTGACCGACCGTTGCTGACGTATTGACGGCCCCGCCGTGGCCGATTATGCGGTCTCGCAGAGTGTCGGTCAGTGCCCCGAAGCTGCCATCCATGTACCCCAGACGCTCCCTTCCCCCCTCACGCGAGGAGAAACGAAGGTGCATCTTCCCCCAGAACCACACCATGCCGACGTCATCGCTGCTCGCGCCAAACTTGTTCCTCAACAACGGTCCCCACACCACCTCGTAGTTGCGCCTTCCGCCGTATTTGAGCAGCCACTCTCTGGCCGTCGTTCCCTCCATCCTCTTCCAGCGCTTGTAGCGCCTGAGGTACAGAGAGATGAGCCCGAGGCGCAGCCGGTCCACCAAGCTCACTGAGCTGAAGCGCATCAGGTCGCCCGGCGTGACGAAGTCGAACACCTTGCCTTGGTGAAAGAAGCCCACTCGCGAGTCCAGCCACACCAGTCTGTCGCCGATGCCGAGCTCATTGACCAGATTTATTATGTCAACATCACTGGCGAAAACATGGTGGTAGAACACCTCCAGGCGTTCCCCACCCACCTCAAAGGTCGCCGCCTGGCCGCCAAGCTCCGGCTCTCTTTCGAAGACGGTGACTTCGTGGCCCTGTTTGCCCAGTTCGTACGCTGCCGTGAGCCCGGCGAGGCCGCCGCCGACGATTCCGATTCTCATTCCTCAACCTCCCCGCGGTCAGATTCCACCGCCAGGTCCTGCTTCTGCCCCCGCACTATCTTGGCCAGAGAGAGGTTCTGCAGCCAGAGGAAGACGAACCCGAGCGGAATGGTGGTAAGGAGTATGAGTGCGTGCAGCACTACCGTGTAGGACGCAGCGACGCCGGAGCCGACGTTGAACAGCTCCATCGTCTTCTGTAGAGCCAGGTCGAAGGAGCCCAGGCCCCCCTGGGTCATCAGCAGGGCCCAGGCCAGGTTGGCCACCGCCGTCCCCAGCAAGTAGGGATGGAATGGCAGCCCCAGGTCGAAGGCGAACCCCACCATGTAGAACATGCCGGCCTCACAGACCCACACCAGTATCGACAGGAGCAAGACGACGAGCAGCTTTGCCGGGCTGCGCATTACCGCCAGCCCCTCAATGAGGAGGAGC
>CAYTKL010000194.1:0-3004 GCA_964438305.1 uncultured Dehalococcoidales bacterium
CCCCTCCCTCTGCGGCCAGTTGGCGGAATACACCAACACGTCGGCTCCCTGCAGTGCCAGGACGCGGGCGTATTCGGCGAACATTATGTCATAGCAGATGCCTATCCCTACCCGGCCCACCTCGGTCTCGTGGACAGCCGGCGCGAGGTCGCCCGGGTGTACAAAGCGGTCAACGCCGAGGCGGGGTAGATGCAGCTTGCGGTACTTGCCGACCAGGCCGCCGGGGCCGAGCAGGACCGCCGCGTTGTAGCACCTGTCGCCGTCAGCCTCCAGCAGACCGAGAACCGCGTACACGTTCCGGTCGTGGCACGTAGCGGCAATCTCGTCCGTGCTGGGGCCGGGGACCGGCTCGGCGATAGTCATCGCCTCTTCCAGGCTGGAGTAGCAGTAGCCGGTGAGGGCGCATTCCGGCAGCACGACGAGCTGTGCCCCCTTCCCGGCGGCAACCTCTATCAGGCCGAGGCACCTCTCCACATTGTGCGCCTTCTCCAGAATCCTCGGTTCCGTCTGGACGCAGGCGACCGTTATCTTTCCGTCCATACCCGTCCCTCCTTCCAGCGCCCGATGAACTGCTGAGAGAGTACTCGGAAGCATCGCCAGGGTGCAACCCCGGGGATGGGAGAATAACCGGCCGATACGAAGCCGCCGGGCGCCAGGTCGAGGGGGCTTGCTTCTCAGCGCTGGCATCGGCACGGCGCCGATACGAAGAGGCCGGCTGGTGCAGGGCACGCTCTTGCCGCATTCAAGAGCTAGCCACTCGCCAGCTTGTGGCGGTGGCTAGCAGTATTGACGAACCCACGACACGTGCGGCAGATGCGACCCCGCTAGCCGCCCTGCGAGGCGATTTCACAGATGACGCTGGCCCGGTTCTTGAAGTCGAAGTCCTTGCCGTAGTCCTTGTATTTCCAGAAGTGGCAGTTGCATACGTTGATCTGGGGGAACACGGCGTTGAACATCGAATTCTCCACCCGCACCGGACTGCCATCGAGCCCGGCGGTCGGCGTCATCTTTATCTCGCCGTAGGGCATGGTGATGTGGTAGGTATTGTCCTCCTTGCTCACGTCGATGGGGACGTACCTCACCCCGAGCACCTTTCGCGTGAGGAGCCAGCCGGGCACGTTGTTGGAAAAGAAGGGCTCCAGCACCTTTTTCTGCTCTTCGGTGGCCTTGTCGCTGATGTAGACGCCTCCCTCGCCTCCTTCACCCATCAGACCGGCGAATGTCGAAGAGAACAGGTCGGCGAAGGTCATCACCTGGATGCCGCTCACGTCCACCCCGTCGATCTCGCCCTCCGTGATGTCGAACAACTGGAAGGACTTGCACGGGTCCTCACGATCCCGGCCGAAGTAGTGGGCGCACTGCCCCTGCGACGCACAGGTCTCGTACCACCTCACTTTCACGTTCCACGCCATAAGACACCTCCCTGCAGTATTGGTGGTCGATTCTACCACGTAGATGCCTCAACGTGTCAATTCCATCGGTGACAGGACCTGTCGGCTCGGACACCCTCCAGGCGTTGACAGCCCGCGCGCCAAACACCAGAATGGGGAATGCAGCGCACTGCGCACCGCCATCCACACCCGATAGGAGATCGAGCGGCCAATGGGCACAGACATAATGTCGGAGATACGTGACGCCATCCCGACGGTGAGCGCCAGAAGGGATGAGTGCACCCGCCGCGCGTTCCACATGCTTCCGCCGCTGGACAGGCCCCGCATCCTCGACGTCGGCTGCGGACGCGGCGGCCCGACACTGGAACTGGCGCGGCTCAGTCAGGGAGAGGTAATAGGGCTGGACATCCACCAGTCCGACCTGGACGAGCTCGCCAGAAGGGCGAGGGAGGCAGGACTCTCTGACCGGGTGACGACGGTGAACCGCTCCATGTTCGACATGGGTTTCCCCGACCACAGCTTCGATATCATCTGGTCCGAAGGCTCCATCTTCAACATCGGGTTTGAACGGGGCCTCAAAGAGTGGCGGCGCTTCATCAAACCGCATCGCTTCCTCGTGGTGCACGAGGCCACCTGGCTCCGCCCCAACCCACCGCCGGAGATGCTCGCCGCGTGGAAGGAGGGCATGTACCCGGGCACCGAGACCGTCGACGAGTGCGCGGAGTTGGTGCCTTCCTGCGGCTACGACCTGCTGGGCCACTTCGCCTTCCCCGAGGACTTCTGGTGGCACGAGTACTTCGGCCCGCTTCAGCAGTGCATCGACGAACTCCGCGAGAAGCACGCCGGTGATGCCGATTCCCTTCACGTGCTCGACCGGCAGCAGCGGAACATCGACCTGTACAGGAAGTACCCCGACTGGTACGGCTCCGCTTTCTTCGTCATGCAGAAGAGATGAGCCCGTTCCCATCAGCCGGGGATGGAGGTCAGAAGTTGAAGATACTTGCTATCTGCGGCTCGCCGAGAAGAGGCAACACCGAGTGGATGCTGACCAAGCTCATGGAGCGTGCGACAGCCCTCGGCGCTGAGACCGAGCTTGTCCTGCTGCGACGGTTGAAGATCAAGGGGTGCAACGGCTGCCTCAAGTGTGAGGCAGGGGGCAAGGAGCGGGAAGGCATCTGCACCATCAAGGACGGCATGCAGGACCTGCTGCCTAAGCTGCTCCAGGCCGACGTGATAGTCTTCGGCACGCCGGTCTACTTCGAGATGCTCTCCGGCTTGCTGAAGAACTTCATGGACCGCACGTGCCCCATCTGGCCCAGGCTGGAGGGCAAGTCGTGTGCCGGCGTCGCCGTGGCGGAGGAGGGCATAGGGAAGGCAGTTGACAACCTCAAGACCTACAGCTCCCTGTGCCGGATGAGGTGGCTGGGGCAGGTGACCGCCCTGGCCAAGACCCCTCGCCAGGCGTCCCGGGACAGGGCCGTCGCGAGACGGCTGCAGCGGCTGGCGACGAAGCTTCTGGCAGCGCCCGGCGTCTGACAGCGAACGAGGGGGCACGAACCCATTCGTCTCTTCTTGCTCTTCTCAATCTTGTCCCGCATGAACCTGAAGCCCGG
>CAYTKL010000195.1:0-2978 GCA_964438305.1 uncultured Dehalococcoidales bacterium
GATACGGCGACCACCGAGATCTACACTCTTTCCCTACACGACGCTCTTCCGAACTGCTTCCGCTCCTGGGAGTACCTCATGCACTCCTCCAGGGCTCCCTGGGCGATGCCCAGGCACATGGTGGCGTTGCCGCATCGCTCCAGGTCGAAGGCGGTCATCAGCTTCCTGAACTCTCCCTCCTTCACCACCAGGTTCTCCGCGGGGACGCGGCAGTCCTCGAAGATGAGGTCGGCGCTGGGGGTGCCGCGAAAGCCCATGAACTGCTCCTGCTTGCCGAAGGTGAAGCCAGGGGTCCCCTTCTCGATTACCAGGCCGCCGATGCCCCTGGCGCCCTTCTGTTCGCTCAGCCTGACGTATACAACATAGCCCTCGGCCACGCCGCCGCCGGTCACGAAGCGCTTCTGGCCGTTGACTACGTAGTGGTCGCCGTCAAGGACCGCCCTGGTGGTGAGGTCGGTGAGGGCCGACCCGGCTTCGGGCTCGGTCATGCCGACGGCAAAGAACATCTCGCCGCGGGATGCCGGCGGCAGGTACTTCCGCTTCAGCTCGTCGCTGCCGAACTGGTCGATAACCCTGACCGGTCCCACGGACGACTCAAACACGGGGTGAGCTGCCAGTATGGTGACCCGGGCCAGCCCCTCGATGGCCAGGATGGCATCCAGGGCGCCCTGGCCCTGCCCGCCGTATTCCTGGGGCAGGGTCATCCCTATGAGCCCGAGGTCGATCAGCTTCCTGAGGCAGTCGTCGGGAAGATGCTCGGCGTTGGCATCCCATTCCGCCGCGTGGGGGCGGATTTCCCTCTCGGCGAAGTCGTGCACCATCTGCTTCAGCATCTTCTGTTCTTCCGTCAGTTGAAAGTCCATCCTTCTCTCCTCCTCAGTTCAGCATGTCGGCCGGTGCGGCTGTCCTCCAGGGGGCGCAGCACCCTGTCGGGGCGCGGGTAGCGGGTCGAAGGCGCGTGGCGAGCACTGCAGAGGGAAGGCAAGCAGTGGCGTGGTCTCCCTCCCCCCTCTCTCAGTTCTGTGAGCACAACGTGCCACACTGGCAGCAGTCTCAGGTCTTTTGCTGGAGACAGACTGCCCCCTCCGGGTCGTCGTCCACCCACCAGTCGCAGTTGTTGTCGTTGACTGGCACTCCCGCCAGGAAGCCGGGGACCAGCTTCTCCCACGCGATGTCCCCCGGCTCGCCGTCAGCGGTGGGCCACTCACCGAACTGTCCATGGTAGTCGTCAACGGCTGTCTCGAGGGCGGCCAGCGTGTCCTCGCATCCCATGGTCACCGTTGGCAGCGGCGTTGGGGTGGGTGTTGGTGTGGGGGTTGGCTCAGGCGTAGGCGTGGCCGTTGGGGTGGGAGTGACGCCTGGCGTGGGGCTGGCTGTGGGAGTGACGGTTGGTGTGGGAAGGGCCTCCGGCGTCGGCGTAGGCGTTGGTGTCGGTGCCGCTGTGGGTGTGGGTGTTGGTGTGGGCACTGGTGTCGCCGTGGCGGAGACAACGACCTCGCACTCCTCCGAGGCTTTTCCACCCTTGCTGTCCTTGACGGTGACGCCTATTGTGTAGATGCCCTCGTCGTCCGGCGCGGTCCAGGTGAGGGTGCTGCCGCTGCCGGAGATGACCCAGCCGTCTTCGGTCCAACTGTAGGTGAGAGTGTGACCGTCGGGGTCGCTGGCGTCGCAGGTGATGGTGGAGGTCCCTTCCGGCGGCACGGTGTCCGGGTCGGCGATGAGGCTGGAGATGATTGGCAGGCTATTGCCGTTGCAGGCGCCGACTGCAAGCAAAAGGGCGATGAGGAGAAACACGGCCGCCCGCTCACCACGCTGTAGCGACTTCACCAGTCCCGCCTCCCTGCCGGTGTCAAAGCCGGTCAAACACAGGTGGCCCGCGGGGGCCACCAGCTTGCCTCTGTGCCGTTCTCTCGAACTGGCGGACAATGAGCCTAACACCAACCAGGCTCGATGTCAAGGCGAACGCGGTGTGCCCGCTTGACTCCTGGACGGGCTGTCCCTATTCTGGCCGTGCCGGCCTCCGGCGTCGGTTTGCCGGCAGGGTTTCGGTCGACCCGTGGATACAGACCAAACAGAAAGGAGCACAGGCATGGAGTACCGACAGATCATATATGAGCCGGGGACGGTGGCGCGGGTGAAGCTCAACCGGCCGCGATATCGCAACTGCCTCAGCCGGGTGCTTCTCGAGGAGCTTGACGACGCCTTCCGGGGAGCGGTGGCTGACGATAGCGTGAGGGTGATCGTCCTGTCGGGTGAGGGTGACAATTTCTCGTCGGGGCACGACCTGGGGACTCCTGAGGAGATGGCCGACCGTAAGGAGCGGGGGTACATGGCCGACCCCACGGACGCCGTGGCCCGCTATGAAAGGATGAGGGACCTGTATGTGGAGAAGAGCCTTCGCTGGCGCAGCCTGCCCAAGCCGATGATCGCCATGGTGCACGGCTACTGCATCTATGGGGCATGCATAGTCGCCGCGTCGATGGACCTCGTCTTCGCCTCGGAAGACGCCATGTTCCTGCCGACCCACGTGCAGTACTTCTCGGCGCCGTGGGACTTTGGCCCCCGCAAGGCCAAGGAACTCCTCTTCGAGCACCGCTTCATCACGGCGCGTGAGGCCTGCGAGAACCACTTTGTCAGCCGCGTCTACCCGAGGGATAGACTGGAAGAGGAGACCCTGGCCTACGCCGCTCGGGTGGCGCAGAACGACCCCTTCCGCCTGCGGATGACGAAGTTCTCCATCAATCACATGGTGGACGCGATGGGCTACACCACCGAGGTGGAGGCCGCGTACCACACGTATTTCCTCAGGGCGCAGAAGGAGTGGGTCGAGAGCGAATACGCCGAGAGCCTGGCCATCGCGTCGGCGGAAACGGCCCAGAGGAACCTCGAACTGAGCCCGTGGCGCCGCGGGAAGTAGGGTTGGTGGCACGAGCCCAAGGGCATGGCCGCGCACAGCGGCGCGCTGCCACCCGTTCGCC
>CAYTKL010000196.1:0-2946 GCA_964438305.1 uncultured Dehalococcoidales bacterium
CCCAATACACACAGGCTAGGAGACATCGACTTGCCAAACGATATTCTCGCGCGGATAGGGCAAACGCCCGTGATAGAGCTGGCCAGGATCAATAAAACGAACTCGACCATCCTGGCCAAGTTTGAAGCGCTCAATCCGAGCGGCAGCGTGAAGGATGTAATGGCTTCCTACATGATGGAGGTCGCGGAGAAGAGGGGCGAGCTCAGGCCGGGGATGACCATAATCGAGGCCACCAGCGGCAATACCGGCATCTCATTTGCCATGCTCGCTGCCATGAAGGGCTACCGCTTCATTGCGGTGATGCCCGAACACATGACCGCCGAAAGACGACAGTTGATGGAGGTCTTTGGAGCGGAGGCCGTGTTGACGCCCACGTCGGAAGGCTTCCCCGGCTGCCTGAAGAAGCTGCAGGAGCTGGCGGCGAACGAGCCCAATGCATGGCTGCCAAGGCAGTTTGAGAACCCAGACAACACGGCGGCTCACCGCGAGATAACCGCCAAAGGAATCCTGGACCAGGTGAACGGCAGGATTGACGTGTTCATCTCCGGGGTGGGTACGGGTGGCACGTTGATGGGCGTCGCTGAAGCCCTGCGGAGGGTGCACCCCCACTTGCAGGTCATTGCGGTGGAACCTGCCGAATCAGCGGTGATGAGTGGCGGCAAGTCGGGGACTCATATGATACAGGGCATCGGCCCGGGATACATCCCGAGCCTGATCAATATGGATGCGATAGACCGGGTGGTCACGGTAACCGACCAGGAAGCGGTGGGTATGACGCGAAGGCTACTGAGGGAAGAGGGATTGCTGGTGGGGATTTCCTCCGGGGCCAATGTGCTTGTCGCTCTCAACATAGCCGCCGAATCGCCGGATGGGCAGACCATCGTGACCCTGCTGCCCGACAGGGGCGAGAGATACCTCAGCATGGGCGTACTGTGAACCGGATTGGGAGCAGCGTCCTGGCGGGGCTTCGTTCCGAAGACAACAAGGCGTGTCGGTCCGCGTTGCGGCATCGGTCTCCTCGGACCAGCAGTATGCTTGTTCCCCCTGCTTCTCTCGGACATTCTCTCAGAATGGCCTGTCGGGTGGAAGCCACTGTGGACCGGCGAGCCGTTGACTGCCCGAGAACAACAATTGCTGTCAATGAAGCGGGACGATGATACTCAGAGTGAGAAAGGTGCACTCCTCGGCAAGGCCGCCGACCAAGATGACCGGCGGAAGTGGAGGTTTCGACCTCTACGCGGCAGAGAGTGTGGAGGTGCCGCCAGCGCAGTGTGACGAGGATGGCCACGTGGAGGTTGGCAGGGCTCTGGTATCGACCGGGATCGAGATAGAGCTCCCAACGGGGACTGTGGGGAGGGTAGCGTCGCGCTCCGGGCTGTCGGTCAAGTCCAATGTGGAGGTGGGGGCTGGGTGGATTGACAGTGACTACCGCGGCACCTTGATGGTGGAACTGAAGAACCTCAGCTCCAGGCCGTTCAGGATTGGTGAGGGAGACCGCATTGCGCAGTTGGTCATACTTCCAGTGGTTGATGCGGAAATCAGGGTCGTGGCGACTCTCAATGAGACCGAGCGGGGAGCGTCAGGCTTCGGCTCAACTGGTTCGTAGCGCTGAATGGTGACGCTCCTGGCCGCGCCATTCAGGCAGCGCGTTGTGTCTGCGGATTATCCCTAAGAGGGACGATCGTTTGCCGCTGAGCCTCGTACCAGTCTCTTGCGGTAGGCCTCGATGATGTCGTGGCGCCGCAGCACACCGACGAGGCGGGTCTTGTCCTGCCGGTCGACAACGGGGATGCGGCCGTAGTCCTCCGTGCTGGCCTGCAGCACGTCGTACAGGGACTCATCGGCATAGGCCACCACAGGCGCCTGGGTGGCGAAATCGGCCACCGAAAGGTCAGCGCGCCCGCGTTGGAGAGAACGGTTCAGGTCTGCCAGTGTAACCACGCCAAACAGTCGACCCTTCTCATCCAGTACCGGGAAGCCGTGGTGACCCGTACTGCGCGCCAGGCTGCCGACTTCTTGCACCGGCATGGTAGTGCACATTGTGGGGAAATCACGGGTCATTACCTCTCCGACACTGATCGTCTTCATTATGTCTCCCACTTCTTCATGGTGGATGTACACTTCCCTCTCAATGGGGAAGTCCATGTGCTCGACGAAGTAGTCATTGAAGTCAGTGCGGGAAGACAATTCGACGTGCTCAATGAATTGACCAAGCTCGTTGGCCATCTGCCAGTAGTCCGTGGACAGAAGGACCATGGAAGCTCCGGTGCTGGCAGCGTTGCCCAGCGATGAGACAATCTCCCTGTCGACCCTGGGAATGAGGCCGACGCGCATAGCGCTGCTGGGGTCGACGTAGTTCCCCAGCGCGCCAGCGAGATACACCCGGTGAAGGTCCTGACTCACGATGCCCATTTCGTCCATCAAGGCTGCGACACCGGCGGCGATGGCCCCCTTCGCAAGCTGAAGTTCGCGGACGTCTCGCTGAGTGAGGTACACTGGCCTCTGGTCGTAGCTTTCTTCCGCGGAGGCGATGACGAAGTCGTTGACCCCTCCCCTCTCGATTACTCTTGGAGTCAAACCCTCCGCCCTTCTTTCCACAGGCGGGCGAATCAACCCCTCGTGGTCGATGACGCTGAGGTCCAGCAGCAAGGCAACCAGCTCCACCAGTCCGCTGCCGCATATGCCCTTGGGCTTGATATTGCCGATGACCTGGTAGTGAAGGTCACCTTCTTCAAAGCTGACGGCCTCGATCGCTCCGGCCCTGGCGATCATGCCGTGCGAGATGTTGGCTCCCTCCAGGGCGGGGCCGGCGGCGGCAGAGCATGTCATGAGTCTCCTGCGGTTGCCAAGGAAGATCTCCCCGTTGGTGCCGATATCCAGCCCCAGTATCATTTCGTCTTCCTGTTCCCAGGCACCAGAGGCGATGATGACGCTCACCATGTCTGC
>CAYTKL010000197.1:0-2935 GCA_964438305.1 uncultured Dehalococcoidales bacterium
GTTCGTTGAGCAGGAGCAGACGCTGAAGGAAGCCGTAATAGCCACGATGGATGAAGTCGGCGCCGACCCGACCTACGGGAGTGTGCTACTGTACTATCCCGCAGGCAGCGCGGACTGCAACATAGATGACGTAATCACACGCTGAGCCCGGCTCACGTTGGTAGACCGCAACGCGACTCAGCCTCGCCTGTGGAAGACGGTGCGGCCTCCGTCTGTGCCGCACAGGCGGCCGCAGGGCACGGCAGACCCGGTCTTGCGGCGTGGGGTGGGTGTGAGGGTATTCCCAGACGAGAAAGGAGCCGATATGGCTCACGAGATCTCCAGAAGCGATGAAGAGTGGCGCAAGCTGCTCAGTCCCGAGCAGTTCGAGGTCACTCGCAAGAAGGGCACTGAGCCGGCTTTCTCCGGCAAGTATCACGACTGCAAGGACCGGGGCGTGTACCGCTGCGTCTGCTGCGGCAACGAGCTGTTCAGTTCGGATGCCAAGTACGATTCTGGCACCGGTTGGCCCAGCTTCGTGGCGCCGGTCTCCGAGCCGAGTGTCACCACGGCCCCGGATAGCAGTCACGGCATGACGAGGACCGAAGTGCTGTGCAGGCGGTGTGGCGCCCATCTTGGCCATGTTTTCGAGGACGGTCCGCCGCCCACCGGCCTTCGCTACTGCATGAACTCAGTGGCGCTCGAACTCGCTCCTGACGAAGGCGATGAACTCGGTGAGTAGTCGCGACACCACCCTCTCCTCCCGATAGATGCAGTAGAAGCTTCGAGTCAGCTTCAGCCCCTCGATGGGCACCTGCTTCACCAGGCCGAGAGCCGCGCTTTTCTTTGCCGCCAGATTCGAGACGAAGGCGATCCCTACCTTTGCCTCCACGGCGGTGACCAGAGCCTGCGTTGTGCCGAGGACCAGCCGGGGCGACTGCTTGCCAATGTCCAGCCCGGCCTTGGCCATAAGTGCCCTGAGGGTGCTCTGGGTACCGGAGGCCTCCTCGCGCAGAACGAGGGGTTCACCCCGCAACTCGAGCAGGGATATCTCATCACGCTCGGCAAAGGGGTGTTCGGGGAAGACAATGAGAACGATCTCGTCCTGTGCTATCTCGATGCACTCCAGCTCTTTGCCGCCGGGGTGAATGCCGCAGAAGCCCAACTCGTAGGTGCCGTCCCGCACCTTCTCAATGACGGTGCCGGAATCGAAGATGTCCACCCGTACCCCGATGGCCGGCTGGAGGGCTTTGAACTCACCCACCATCGGGGGGACCAGTACTTCTCCGGGGATGGTGCTGGCGGCGATGACCAGGTCGCCGGTCACATCCTCCCGCAGCCTGTCCAGGTCGCTGCACAGCCTGGCCTGCTCCTGTTCGACGAGCTTGGCGAAACGGAGAAGGCGCTTGCCAGCCTCGGTCGCAGTGACGGACTTCTGTCCCCGGTCGATGAGCCGTACGCCGAGGTCACGCTCCAGCTTCTGGACCTGGAAGGAAACCGCCGGTTGGGTGATGGACAGCCTCTTGGCCACTTCGGAGAAGCTGCCCAGTTCGACGACTTGACGGTATGTCATGAGGTAGTCGAGGTTCATCGCACACCTCCAACAGCCATAAGCAACAGTTATCCTGCTCCCGGCCTGCGCTTATGTATGATAGAATCCGGGGACGCAGCCCTGGCTCATCATCGCCCGATAACCCAGAGAATGATAAACCAACTGTTGGCTCCAGTCCACACGGAGGCAAGGGCTGCACAGTGGCACACGGCTGCAGGGACCGCGGACGCCCTGGAGTTGCTGGAGAAGGATGGGGTGCACATCTTCTCGTGCGGTACCTGCCTCGAGTACTACGGGGTCAAGGACAGGCTGAGGGTGGGATCCGTCACCAACATGTACGACACGGTGGATGCTATGCTCTCCGCGTGGAAGGTGATTGGAATATGGCCGGCGCCGTACGAATGGTTTGACTGCGGAAATGCCGCGTGCTACAATCGCCTCCCTCGTCAGCACATCGGCGGGGACTGTCGTCATTCCGTGTAAGGAGGGTCGCATGTCTTGGACGCAACCTCAGCAACTGGCAATCATCATCATCAACGTGATTGGCGGTGCGGCGGTCATCGGCAGCTACGTCCACGGGTTGATGACCCATTCAGGGACCGAAGGCATCTGGGGTGGGGTTCCGGGGGCGATCAGGCCGTTCTACTTCGCCTTCATGTTCTTCGCTGCGGCGGGCTACTTTGCCTTCACCTATTTCATCCTGTTCCGCCTCAATCCTGGCGAAGTGCTGGTGTTCAATCGGCTGGGCTATTGGGTCTTCCCCGTCATCTATGCGCTGATACTATTCCCTTCGGCGCTGTGGATGCCTCTCACCTACGCTGCGGCCAGCCATCCGAGCACCGCGCTGTGCCTGGGGATCCGCGTGGTACTGGTGGTGGTGGGGCTTGCTGCGCTGGCCCTGCTGGCTGCCCTTCTCGGGCTCAATACCCGTGATGCGCAGGTTCCGTACTGGTTTGCCGTGGGGGGAGTCGGGGCCTTCTGCATTCAGACCGCGGTGATGGACGCGGTCATCTGGTCTGCCTTCTTTCGCTGCTAGCCAAAGGGCCGGGGCGCTCGTCGAAGGCCGTCCTGGCCGTAGGCCGGGGGTCTTCCGCCGCATTGCGTGCGGCTTGCCGCGTGTGGCTACACGTTTTGCCTTACTCCAATGACCAGGACCCCGGGACCTCCATGAACCCCCAGGCCAGCGCCCAAATGGAATAGCTGAATCCTTTCCTCGGGAACGAGCGCACCGAGGCGTTTCTTCAATTCGCCTGCCTGCTCCGGGACCATGCTGTGACTGATGCCCAACTCGACGATGCCGGTCCTGCCGTGCACCCAGTCGTACAGACGGTCCATTCCCCTGGACACGGTCCTCACCAGCCCCGCTCGTATGATTTCACCGTCACGGAAGGTCAGGAGCGGCAT
>CAYTKL010000198.1:0-2926 GCA_964438305.1 uncultured Dehalococcoidales bacterium
GGATTTGCATGCGGGAGTTAGAAGTTAATCAACCGGACCCGGACCGAATCGGTCAACTCAGCACCCTTCATAGGCCCCGCTCAGCAGCACCCCCCTTCGGGGCAGCCTCACCACGCAGGTGCCGGCCATCCTGTCGTGAACTCCGCGCTTGCGGTCATCCACGCCAACCCACACGAAGAGGAGCCCGAGGGTGAGCCAGTTGACGATGTAGCCGAGGAACCTCATTGCGGCGGCGCCCCAGCCCAGCGGTGAGCCGTCGATGCGGACTATTCGTATCCCCGCCGCCATCTTGCCCGGCGTCTGGCCGCGCCACCGCCAGAAGCATATTGGATAGGCGATGCTTGCCATAACGCACAGCACCAGAATCACCACGGCGAAGGCGTTGGCCGCCGGCTCGCTGCTCCCCAGCTCGCCCACGACGGCGAAGTAGCCGAAGCCCGGGGCGAAATAGATGGCGTAATCAATGACGGCTATTACTATCAGGTCGACCAGGTATGCCCCGACTCTCAGCCAGAACCCGGCATAGCGAACCGTCACATCCTCTTGCTTTGCCTCCATGTCACTTCCCGTAGCTGTCATATACCTGGCCCGCTCTCCGACCGTCAGCCCGAGAACTCGGCTTCGGGCAACGCCTCACGCGCCCGGGGCAGTATTATCACGTAGGTATCGGCCATTTTGTCGTGGAGTCCCTGCTTGCGGCCGTCGAAGGCGACCCACACGAAGAGAAGCCCGAGGGTCAGCCAGCAGATGACGTAGCCGAGGAACCGGACCACAGCAGCGCCCCAATCAAGGGGCGAGCCATCGGCGCGGATCACCTTGATGCGCAGCGCCATCATCCCCGGGGTCTGGCCACCGCGCAGCACCCACAACAGGATGAAGTACGCGGCGGGGACAATGAGCCATATGAACGACCATGTTCCGCCATAGAAATACCACACGGGATGGAATGGCACCAGCAATCCCCGCGTGATCCCAAACGGTACCGTTATCAGCCCGATAATGGCCACCAGGCACGCGCCCATGAACCATACGGCGATGCCGTCGATGAGATACGCTGCAACCCTCACCCAGAAGCCGGCGTACTCGGCTACAATGCCGCCTTCCCGTTCTTCCATTCGCACTTTCCGCCGTTCTCGACATTGTATCACCGCGCTGGGACGCCTACAACAGCGAAAGGCGCTCCAGGGCCTCCTCGAGGTCCTCCGGCAGCTCCGAGTCGAACTCCACGTACTCGCCGTTGGAGGGCAGCCGGAAACCGAGGTGGCGGGCATGCACGAACTGGCGTTTCAGTACCGGCGAACGCCTCCCGTAGGTCTCATCCCCCACCACCGGGAAGCCGATGGCGGCGAGGTGCACTCGAATCTGATGGGTGCGCCCCGTCTCCAGCGTCACCTCGAGCAGGGTGTAGTTGTCCAGGTACCTGGCAACGCGGTAGCTGGTGCGGGCCTCCCTCCCGCCGGTGACCACCGCCATCTTCTTCCTGTTGCGCGGGTCGCGGCCGATTGGCGCCTCGATCGTCCCCGTGGATGGGGCGAGGTGCCCGTGGACCAGCACCAGGTAGCGCTTTGCCACCGAGCGAGCCTTCATCTGACCCGACAGGCTTTGATGGGCCGCCTGGTTCTTCGCCACCACCATGAGCCCGGATGTATCCTTGTCCAGCCGGTGCACTATCCCCGGCCGCGTGGAGCCGGCGACGCCCTGCAGGTCAGGGTAGTGGGCCAGAACGGCATTCACCAGCGTGTGGCTGGGGTGGCCGGGAGCGGGATGGACCGTCAGCCCCGCCGGCTTGTTCACCACCAGCAGGTCACCGTCCTCATAGACGATGCTCAGGGGAATCTCCTCGGGCTCCACCGTGGAAGTCGCAGGCTCCGGCACCACAACACCGATTCTATCGCCCGCCTTCAGTTTCTGGCTCCCCTTGGCGGGACGGCCGTTGACGGTGACCAGGCCGTCGCTGATCAGCTTCTGGACATGAGAGCGCGATAGCTCGGGACGCTCCTCGGCGACATACTTGTCGAGACGCGCCCCTGATTCGGTGGCAACCAGCTCGAGCTTCCTATCCACCTTCCCGCTCAACCGGCTCTTCTTTTCCGAATCGAAACAGAAGGTAGTAGATCAGAATGATGACGCTGACGACTATGGCGAAATCGGCGACGTTGAAAGTGTACCACCGGTAAACGCCCACGCCGATGTCGATGAAGTCGACCACGCTTCCCAGGGCGAGACGGTCAATCAGATTGCCCACCGTCCCCCCCAGCAAGAAGGCCAGACACATCCTTATCGGCGTCTTGTTGAGAGGGGCGTACCACCGGAGGGCGAGGATAGTGACGATGCCGGCGATGGCCACCATGCTGATGAGGAAGGTCTGATTGGCGAAGAAGCCGAAGACCCCCCCGGTGTTGGTGGCATAGGTGACCCTGAAGATCCCCTCCTCAGGTACTCTCTGTCCAATGGTCAGATTCGTTCTCACCAGGAACTTGCTCACCTGGTCAAGGGTTACCACCGCCAGGGCAATGGCGAAGAAGACAATCTCTCTGACGAATCTACGGGGAGGTTTCTCTTGCATGGCGAATACGCTGCTCCCGAGCACTCCGAAGGAGACTATGCAGGCGTCCCTCTCATGAGTCGAACATTCACTGCAGCCAGTGCCGTCAGTCTAGCATATCTATCGGAAGCGGACAAACAGCGGCCCGCTGAGGAGACCCACGGCAGGATACCTCCTGCACTTCCCGGGGCTGCCTGTTCAATGGGCTGACTGCGGCGCGGCCTTGCCCCCGAGAACAGCAAGGCCCTGACCTGGAGTACTCCGCCACAATATGCGCGATAGGAAGACTGAGCATCGTATGCAGAAGGCAAATCGAGGAGCGGACCATCGCGGTGCCCGAGGGAGGGCAAGCCGGCGCCAGAGTCGCCCGTCCGTGCTGCA
>CAYTKL010000199.1:0-2878 GCA_964438305.1 uncultured Dehalococcoidales bacterium
TTCGCCTTGCCTATGTCGCCGCTCCAGTGCAGGACCTGCCGGTTCAGGTTGCTCAACTCCACCGCATCGTCGTCGACGATTCGCAACGTCCCCACGCCGGCGAGTGCCAGATAGGTGGCTATCACCGACCCGAGCGCCCCCACGCCGGCGACAAGGACCTTCGCCTGCTTGAGCTTCTCCTGCCCCTCAAGCCCGAAGCCGTTGATCCTTATCTGCCTGTCGTATCTCTGCTTCTCGTCTTCACTCAGCATTCGCCCAACACCAGTCCAACGACCGTCGTCTTTCGCCAGGCCCAGGCACAGCTCCAGGTGCCGAGAGGATACGCGCACCTTCCTGAATCATGCTTCATGGGCGTGACCGAAGAGGGGTGCACCAGCGGGATGGGCACAGGGAATGCGCCGGCTCTCGAGCATTCGCCGCGCTTACGCGCCAGCGAATGCGGGCAGGATATTCACCTCATCGCCGTCTTTCAGCGGGGTAGCCAGACCCTGGAGAGAGCGTATGCTTTCGCCGTTGACATATACATCGACGAAGGCATGCAACTCACCCTCGTCCTTGTACAAACGTGTCTTGAGGCCGGGGAAGCTGCCATCCAAACCCTCGATGCAGGCAGCCACGTCGCCGGCCGTGACCTCTTCCTCGATCTTGCCCTCACCGGCCTGGCGCAGTGAACCCGAAACCCATACCTTGACACCCAAAGCCTATCCTCTACCGCGCCCTGACCAATTTTCTCTTGAGCAAGGTGCCCACCGCATGAGGGAGTCTGTCCACCGTGGCGCCCACCATCTCGAAGCTATCGCCGTACAGATTGAAGGCCCTCGCCACCTGGCCGACGCCGAGGGTCACCACGTCGACTCCTCGCTGCTGGCAGTAGTCCAGCGCACTTTCAATTTGCAGGCCAACGTTCTTCAGCCCATCCGTGATGTGTATGATCAGGTTCTGACCGCCTGGGGGCAGCCGGAGAGCCGCGGCGACGATCGCCTCGCCCGACGGCGTATCGCCCTCGGGCTCCAGGTTATACAGCTTGTTGTTGTAGAAGAGGTTCCTTATCTGACAGGTCTCAGCCGCCTCCCTGTAACCCAGTATCTCCAGCTTTATGTTGTCACCCCGCAGGGATGAGGCAAGCGCCGCGTAGATGCCCTGTATCTGCTCCCAGAACCAGCCCACCGAACCAGAGGAGTCGATCAGCACGATGATGTTCCAGACGATGTTCTCCCGGTGGTATTCCCTCTGGCTGAATATCTTGCCGGTGGTACCGGCCCGGTGCAGTCTTCTGTGGTCGAGCGTTCCGGCGTCGAGGCCGCGATTCACCCGCAGTGTCTCCTCGAGCCACAGGCGGAATATCTCGCTCAGGCTGCGAACGAGGTCCAGGTTGGGGTCTTTGTCCAGGGGTTCGAGGGCCTTCTCAAAGATCGCCGGGTACAGATGGAGCGCCTCGTCCTCCGCTCCCACCGACTTCAAGGCGGCCTTTATCGCCTCGGTCACATCCTCAGCTTCACTGGCCACGGCCTGCTGGATCTTCTCCGAGAGTTCCATGGATATCTTGGTATCATCCTCAAAGGCCCCCGCCGAGCTTGCCGGCTGCGCCACCTCCCCTGCCGCCTCCGCCGCCCTGATCTTGTCCGCCCAGTCGGAGAATTGCCCCTCCAGCGCTTCCCACAGATCGCGGTATATGAGGGCCCTTCCCACGGCATCAGCCCTTATGATGTCCGGCGTCCTGGCGAGCAGCATCTCCAATGCCGCCATGTAGTCCTCGGGCATGCTCAGTATGGTGCCCAGTACCTGCAGCATGGGCATCCGCCTGCCGCAGCACAGCGACTCCACCATTGCCTCGCAGTCGGCGTCCTCCAGGCGGTCACAGGAGAGCCGGACCAACTCCTCCATGTCCTCGGCCCCCATCTCGGGGAAGAGCTCGTCAAGAACGAGATAGGTCCATATTCCAAAGAGGCCCTCCGGAGTAGCCATGCTGGCGGTGTAGTCCTCCTGGAAGTTCTGCTTCCACCATGCCCTTGACTTCTGCACGTATACGCCGGGGATCCCCCTCGCGATGGCCACACCATCAACATGTATGTCCTCGCCCGCCTCGTACAGCTTGCCGAGGAGGGTCTTCTCCTTCAGGCCGAGGAAGGAGTGCGACAGGTAGCCCCATGCGTGCTCGCTATCCTCGAGGTAGTGCAGCGTCTCGTGCACATTGAGGCCGACGAGTATGTCCATCCTCTCGCTGGGAATGGGATAGTCCCCTTTGGCCAGGACTGCGGGCAGCTCGATCCTCTTCTCGGAGCGGCACGGCATCCCCGACCACACCACCTCCGCGTCCACATCCATGACCGCCACTATCTTGCGCATGGCCCGCAGGGTGTTGGCCAGCTCAATGTAGTCAATTACTGACTTGTTCACCCGCCAGTAATCAGAATAGCTCATACTCCTCACCTTCCGCTTCCGTCTCGCCGCTTCCGAAGTGGAGGGCCACCAGGCAGGACTCCAGGGCATCCTTGCTGATATGCAGGGTATAGCTGAAAGCCTCCCTGAGGGTGGCCCCAGCGGCCAGCAACTCGCCCACCATGAGACTATGTCGAGTAGATATCGACAGCGGGTTCCGCGGGTCATGTCGCAAGCGGTGTATGACTCTGATAACCTTGTCCGCATCCTCTCCCGAGATCCCCGTTTTCAATACCAGTACCTCTTGCTCCGTCCCGGGAGGCAAATAGTCGAGCCGGATAGTATAGAACCTATCCCGCAAAGCAGCGTCAAGCACCTCAGTTCCGGTGAACTGAGGCCCCTCGTTGAGGCTGGCAAAGAACATGACCTCCGGCGCTACCTCGGCCAGGCCAAGCTCATCCACCCAAATGTTCCGGTCCTCACCGAGAACGGAGAAGAG
>CAYTKL010000200.1:0-2874 GCA_964438305.1 uncultured Dehalococcoidales bacterium
GATCAGGACGACGACACCAACCAGTGTGTTGGAAAGTCCCAGATAGAGGGGACGCTCGGCCTCGGGGGCCAACTCCAGCAGGAAGTTGCTCCCAACCAGGACATGGGCGGGTCGCACTGCGCCATCGAGGAAGAAGAGCGGCAGAGCCAGATAGGGGAGCCAGTACCCTTGAGGGTGCAGGAGCTCGATCAGCCCCACGAGCGCCAACGCCAGCAGCGCCGTCGCACCGCTTCCCAGGCCGGCCAGCCGCATCACCAATTGATTGCCGCGCCGGTCGCTCAGGCGACCCCATGGCAGGTTAAAGAGCAGGGTCGCAGCGACCCGAGCCGACACGTAGATCCCGGCTAGTCCATCCGGAGCTCCCAGCACACGCTTGGCGTAGATCCCGTAGAAGGGAAGAGCGATACCCGCAAGTGCTAGAGTCAATCGGGCAGCCATGTAGCGACGATAGACCCGGTCCGTTCGCAGGAGGGAACCAGATCGCCGCAGTTGCTCGCCCACCGTCACCGGTTCGGCCACAGCTACACCACGGGGCTCCCGAACGAGCGCGAAGGCTAACATCCCAAAAGCCATCCCCACGCAATAGAGCAGGAATAGGAAGGCGTGCCCATCCGGGAAGGAAAGGGATGGATGATTGAGGACCGTTTTCACAATCCAGCCGCCCCCCAGCCCCAGCAGCCCACCCAAGAACTGTCGCCAGGCAAAGAAGGCTCCCCGCCGCCGGGCTGGGATCGTCTTAGCCACCACGTCGAAGAAGGCCAACCCACCAAGCCCGGACGCGACACGGGCAACGGCATACAGTCCGAAGAAGCCGATCAGCAGAAGAATAAGGTCATCCACCAGCCAGACCGCCGTTGCAAGGATAAGCCAGACGGCCGTGCGGATGAATGCGGCACTGGCATAACTGGGCATCTTGCGTTGCATGCGCTGAATGCGAGCGGATACGAAGATCTGAGGCAGGAACCAGCCAGCATTCCCCATCGGCGCCACCAACCCGATGAGCAGGTTGGAGGCGGTCAGCTGGCTGACAAACCAGGTGAGGATGACTGGCGGGTCGATCAACGCCTCGACGAAACCAAAGGCTGCACCATTGAGAACCCCAAGGACAAAACTGCGCCGAACCTCGCGCTCCGAGACAACGACATCTCTAGCTTGCAATACGATCCTCCGACATCAAAGCGTTGTTGCCCCGATTCTACCGCGCCAATACATAATCGGCAACCTGGCGCCCACTATTGACAGAAATCCAGGCTTCGCGTATAGTAAGGGGAAAGAGGCTAATAAGCGAGGAGGATCTAGATGAGCTATCAAGACACCTGGGCAATCTGCACCAAGTGTGGGAAGAAATTCGTCTTCCGAATTGAGGACCAACGCCGGCAGGCAGAACGGGGAGAGGAAATCACGCCCCCGGAACTGTGCCCTTCCTGCCAGTCTCAGGCCCACAAGAGTCACCGCTCTGAGTCAAGAGGTGCACCCAGGTCCAGGTCGAAGCACGAGACAGCGGCAGAATCAGGGCAAGGTCCACACGAGGGCAGCGTCAAGTGGTTCGACAGCGAGAAAGGGTACGGCTTCATCGTTCAACAGGGCGGGGAGGACATATTCTTTCATCGCACCGGCATCGCTCCGGGCGAGGCGCCGCACTTCCCCGATGGCACTCAGGTTACCTACCTGATTGAAGAAACGAGCAAGGGACCGCAGGCGGTGGATGTGGCACGGATGGACGCCGAAGATCATGGATAGAAGCTGGCCACAGCTCACCGACCAGACTCGGCCTGGATTCCGAGCCACAGCGGATATGCGTGTGCTAGCGCGCTGCTTTGAGAATCCGCCCCACCAGTTGGCTGCCAAGGATGGCTAACCCGTCGGTGGGCATATAGTTGGCACTGGTATCCTCAAAGAGGACGCGCGCCTGGGAGGGAAACTCGTCATCTCCTTCCCAATAAACGCAGGCCAAATGCACCCGCGGCAGCACTGTAAAGACGTAACTGGCACTGCCTATATCCAGAGGCTCGCCGCCTAGCGCCTCACAAGCACGGCAAAAGGCCTCAATGCCTCCCTGCAGTTCGCGCACCAGCCGCCCGCCGGAGTAGCCCTGAAAGGCCTGGACGTAGAACAACCCATCGGGGAGGTCTCGAAAGCCCACCCAGCGATTCGAAGGGGTTGTGCCATTGGCTGTCGCCAGGTATGTCAGAATAAGGCTCTGAGTAAAGGAGGAGGGTTCTTCGCCGGTCTCAGCTCGCCGAGCGGTGAGGTCGTCGCCGGATATCACGTATTCCTGCCAGAAAAACGTGAGGCGAAAGTTGCCGTCCTCTTCCAGTTCGCAGCCACTTCGCAGCGCCAGCTTGCCCGGCTTGACGTCACGGAGCGTCAACCGCGCCTGCTCGACTACCGGCGCCAGCCGATCGAACCACTGATGCAGTTGTGGGGTGGATCTACCTTGTTGGAGCATACCGTCCCACTTCTCCGATCAACTCCAGGAACTCTTCCCACTCCTCGCGGAAAAAGTGGACGGTGACCGTGCCTAGCTCCAGGTGGTAGGTCGTCTCTTCGTCAGGCTCCTCAGCCCGCCATAGACTAAAATTCTCGCTCTCGGCCAGGATTTCGATAGTAGGCTCTTCCATGTTACCTCCAGCAACATCCGACGGCTATGGAAAGCCGCCCTACAACAGTCATCTTCGTACTGAGTGGTGCCTCGAGTTCAGCCGTGCCAAGCGCTGGATCTGGCGATCCGCCGCGAGCACCACCAAGGGTGACGTCAATGCAATCAAGAGCGGCGGAGCCGCAGCCGCTTCAGGACAGCGGTCAACTCTGGCGGAAGAGGAGCTGTAAACTCGACTTCCTCCCCTGTGGCAGGATGGGTGAAGCGCAGCCGCG
>CAYTKL010000201.1:0-2869 GCA_964438305.1 uncultured Dehalococcoidales bacterium
GGGGAGGAAGAAGGGTGCTGCGGAGGGCACCCCGCCGCGCAGTGACCGGGAGTGAACGGGGGAGTCCAGAGGGGTCTCCCCTCTGGCGGGGGTCTGGGGGTGTCCCCCAGATAGAGCTTCACGGGTGGGAGGGTGGGCAAGAAGCGCCAGTGAGGGCGGGACAGGCGCGCCCTTCGGCAGGCTCAGGGCGAACGGGAGAAGCCCTCGGGCGGCGGCAGGCGCTCTGGGGCGGGAGGGTGGGAAGATCCCCCTTGGGCTGCGGGCGAGTGGGGAGAGCCGCGTGAACGGCTATTCGGCGTCTTCACCGAAGACGAGGTCGAGGAACTGCCTCAGAATCTTGGCGGTAGCTCCCCAGATAACCCTGCCTTCATAGTCGAAGAAGCTTCCCAGGTAGGAGGTGCCGTGGAACTCCTGTAGCTTCTCGTAGTAGCTGTTCACGTCGAGCAGGGCGGACACCGGTATCTCAATGAGCTCGTCTATCTCATCCTCGCTCACGGTGAACTCGTAGGGATGCGGAATGAGGCCGACAAAGGGGGTGATGAGGAAATTGCTCGATGCGGTGCACATCTTGTCCAGCTCACCGAGGACCTCCACGTCCTCGGGGCGCAGCCCGATCTCCTCAAAGGCTTCGCGCAGAGCCGTATCCCGGTCGGACTCATCGTCGTCTTGACATCTGCCGCCGGGAAAACAGATCTGCCCCTTGTGGTACTGCATGGTCTCGGGCCTCTTGGTGAAGACGATGTACAGCTCCCCGTCCTTCTCGTAGAGAGGCAGCAGTACCGCCGCCGCCGTCAGGGGCAGGTCGTGGAAGGTATAGGTCTGCTGCTCTCGCCCCGACAGGATGTGAATGATCTTCCGCTTCATCGGCTGCTTCTACCTGTGTATCGCTTCTCCGAGTGACGGCTGCGGCGCTCTAGCGGTGCTCGCCGCTGAGGTACTCGTGGTACTCGCTGAGCCTCGACAGCGCCCGAACCGCCCGCTCCACGTTGGGGTACACCACTGTCTCCCCTTTGCCCTCGATGTCGTCGATCAACTGCTCCATCCCGCTTCCGTACAGCCAGCACAGGACGGGCTTGTCGAAACGCCTGGCGCGCTGGAAGACCTCCGGCGCCCCGGCCACGAGGGCGGCGTGGGACACTATGATTATACCATGTATGTCGGGATCGGCCAGAAAGGCGTCGGCAATGGTGTAGAACACCTCGTCGAGGCGGTGCCGCGCTATCATGAACGCCGGCCATATATCGGCGGGATTCTCCAGCGTCTGCCATGGCGGAGCGAGATGGGCTATCTTCTCCAGCGTCTCGGCTGACGGCCTGCCCAGGCGGAGGCCGTACTTCTCGCATGCATCGATGGCCATAATGCCGCCGGCTCCGGCGATGGTGATTATGCCCACGCCCCTACCCCTCATCGGGGGCACCCGCAGGAAGGCCCTGGTGAAGTCGTGAAACTCGTCGATGTCGCTCACCCGGAGCACGCCGCATTGCCTGAAAGCGGCATGGTACACCTGATCCGCGCCGGTCAATGTGCCGGTATGGGACTGCATCGCCTGTGCCGACTGCTCGCCTCTCCCCGTTTTCAGGGCGACTATGGGTTTGCTCCGCGACACCCGCCTGGCCACCTCGATGAACCTCGCTCCGTCGCGGGTCCCTTCCATGTGGAGGAGAATCACCTCCACCTCGGGGTCGTGCTCGAAGTACTCCAGCCCGTCGGCGAAGCCGATGTCGCAGGCGTTTCCCAGGTCGATGCCCTTGCCCAGCATGGGGAACCGGGGGATGCCCGCCATGAACAGGCCGGTCTGGCAGATGAGGCCGATGGGCACCGGCTGCAAATCGACCGGGGCGAAGGCGGAGCTGAATCTACAGAAGGCGTTGCTGGTGCCGAAGGTATTGGGGCCCATGATGCGGGCGCCGCCCTCCCGGGCGCTGCGCACTATCTCCTCCTGGAGCCTCTTGCCCTCCGCATCGGCATCGGCGAAACCCTGGGTGACAACGGTGATCGCCTTTATCCCCTTCTCGGTACACTCCTTCACCGTCCTGGCGACCTGTGACCGGGGAGTCGAGATGACCGCCAGGTCGGCTGTCTCCGGAATGTCCTTCACACTGGGGTAGCATTTGGTCCCCAGGATCTCGTCGGCGTTGGGGTTCACCGGGTACATCCTTCCCGCGTAGCCGCTGTTGAGAAGGCTCTCCATGATGTTCCATGCGGCTATGCCGGTGCGCCGCGGGACTCCGATGAGGGCTACCGACCTGGGCTCCATGAAGAGCTTCATCTGGTCGACGGTGTTCAAGAACGCCCCTTCCTCTCCTGGAGCCTGTCCCACAGCTCGTCCACTGTGGATTTGACCTCGCTGAGGTCGCAGTCGGTATTGATGACCACGTCGGCGTATTGCGCCCGCTCCTCGGGTGGGAGCTGAGCGCGTATGCGTGCCCTTGCCTGCTCTTCGCTGAGCCCGCTCCTGTTGCGCAGGCGCTGCAGCACGGTCTCCGCCGGGGCCACGGTGACCCACACCTCGTCGACCACACCGGTCCACTGCGCCTCGATGAGAAGGGCGGCCTCGAGCACCACCACATCCGCCCCCTGCTCCCTCAGCCGGTCAAGCTCCTTCATCACCAGGCCGCCGATGGCCGGGTGCACGATGGAGTTGAGCTTCACCAGGGATTCGGCATCATTGAAGACGATGCCCCCGAGCTTCTGGCGGTCGATCTCCTGGTTCTCCCGCAGGATGTCCGTGCCGAAGGCGTCAACCACCTTCTGCCAGGTCTCGGTGTGGGGCCGGTACGCCTCATGGCCCATCTTGTCGGCGTCGATGTGCCCCGCGCCCTTCTCGGCCAGCAGCCGGGCCACGGTGCTCTTGCCGCTGAGTATTCCG
>CAYTKL010000202.1:0-2853 GCA_964438305.1 uncultured Dehalococcoidales bacterium
GCGCTCCAGTGGAGGTAAGCGGAGGCATCATCCCAATCGGCGACGACGAGACCGGTAGGGCCACCCAAGACGACGCCGAGATTGGCATTGCTGTCGAGGAACCAGCGGCGGGCGTCATCGCGATCGGTGATCGAGGTCTGGCGAGAGCCGAAGCCGGGCTGGAGGTGCTTGGAGCGTGGCTTGAGGGGCAGGATGGCGATGCCCAGGGCCAGCCACCAACAAGCGCGGGCGAAGGGGGCGCGGCGGAGAAGGAGAGAGGCAGCCATCAAGTCACCGGTCCTTCTAGGTCACGGATGACGCGCTTGAGGTCCGTTTCGTCGAGGATTTGCTTGCGCTCGGAGGCGCCGAGTAGAAGCGCGCTGCGGCACAGGTTGTTGATCTTGCGCGCAACGCCCTTGGTATGATGGAAGACGCCGCTGATGAAGCTGTCGCTGAAAACGGAGCCTTGGTGGTCAGCCACACGGAGGTGATGCTTGACGTACCCAGCGGTTTCCTCCAGGTTGAAGGGAGGGAGCTGATAGCGGACGGCGATGCGCTGGTACAGGGCCTCGTAAGGGGCGAAGCTGAGTTTGTGCGCCAGGTCGGGCTGACCGAGCAGGACGAGGGTGATGGTGGATGCGGAGTCCATGTCCTGGTTGAGGAGGAAGCGGAGCTGATCGAAGAGTTCGGGGGGCAGCAAGTGAGCCTCATCAACGATGAGAAGCACGTAACGGCCCTTGCGGGCTAAGTCGGCGACAAGGGTATGGAACTGAGGGAGGAGGCGACGGAAGCCGAAGGCTGGCTCGGTTTGGAGGGCCAGCAGGATCTGGCGGTAAAGAGATGGGACCGTGAGGTATGGATTGGAGAGATAGACGACGCGGTAGACGTTGCGGTCTAGGGACTGAGCAAAGGCACGAAGGGCGGTAGATTTGCCGGTGCCCACGTCACCGGTGATGAGAGCCGGGAGGCGCTCCTGGAGGGCAAAGGTGAGGCGGCCCTGAACCTCCTGGTGCCCACGGGAGGGGTAGAGGTTCTGAGTGGCGATGGATTTGGTGAAGGGGGTTTGATCGAAGCCGTAGAAGTCATTGAGAGTGATCATTGGGTGAGTCCTCCTTTGGATTAGACCCATCAAGTTGAGTAAAGTGAATGGTGTCGATCTGTTCCTGAATCAGGCGCTCACGCTCCAAGCGCAGCAGGGCGAGGTAGTCGAGGCCAGAGTCAGGAGACGGCTTGGGAACGGGATCGAGATCGACGTCAGGATCATTGGTGGTGACGATCTCCTCCGGCTCGGCGAGGTCGAGGAAGGCATCGTTGTACCAGACCTCGAGGCGGGTGAGATCGAAGGGGTCGTAGCGGAGTTCGACCCCCTTGCCACGCAGATAGGCAGGAACGCTGTAGCGGTTCCCTTTGAAGGAGACAGTAGCTGTCTTCCTGACCTTGCGTTCGACGCGGTGGAGGAAGGCCTGGCGTAGTTTCTCAGGGTCGGCGGGGCGCGTGGCGGGGACAGGGTCCTGACGGATACGTTCGAGAGGGGCTTGCCCCGTCTCGGAGTGCATCTTGCGGTGGTAGACGACCTCGAGCCAGGCCAGGAGCGACTCGTTGAGCTGGGGCAGGGTGGTGACGGAAGAATGTCCAAGCTCAGGCAGAAAGTCGGACTGGACGAACTCGAAGAGGCGCTCGATCTTGCCGCGGCCTTCGGGGTAATAGGGGGTGCCCAAGATGCGCTGGATGCCAAGGGTGGCGCAGATGGTGTCGAGCTGGTTGGAGATGTAGATCTTGGCGCGGTCGACATAGATGGCCAGGGGACGGCCGTGGCGAAGGATGGCGCGTTTGAGACAGTCCTCCATCCGAGGGAGCTGTTCGTTCCACGCGAACTGCGCGTGAGGGACGAGGCGGGAATGGTCATCGATGAAGGCAAACAGAAACACCTGTCGTTTCTTGCCAGGGTTGGCGGGGTCAGGGATGTAGGGACCGTGCATGGCATCACCTTGCCAGAGGTCGCCGAAGTGGTTTCTTTCGAAGCGGCGGTAGGGCTTGGGCCGCTGCTCGTTGAGGAGTTGAGCCGAGGTGGCATCGCGGGCAGCCAAGTGTCGACGCAGAGTGCGTGGGGCGATGTGCTCCTCAGGGATGGGATTGGTCTTGTCAAGGGAGAGAATCTTGATAATGGAACGGGAGGACCGGTGCGGCTGCTCTCGCTTGAGGATCTCGGCACGGTCGAGGGTCTCTTCTGAAATGGCGCGGGGCTGACCACGATCGGAGCGGGGCTTGGGCTTCAGGCCATCGAAGCGGTCTTCGCCGTATAGCCGCTCCCAGCGGGCTAAGGTGGAGGGACTGACAGTGGAGCGGGAGGAGTAAGGAATATCGTGGTAGCGGCTAGCGATTTGCTCGCGTAGCTTCTGTTTTCCTCCAGGTGGGTACTCGCCTCGGACAAAGGGCAAGATGAGCGTGTACCTGAAGAGTGCAATTTCGGTGCGTCGCTTCTCGGATTCGGACATCGTGTGGCCTCCTTTGGCTAGATTGACGCCAGTGTATCACAGGATGGAGGCCCAGATGATGCTAAACTCTGTTGGTGATGAGGCGGTAGGAGCCGTGACGTGAGAAGCAGGGAGCGGTCAGACTGGATGCGGGTTCGTGCGAAGCTAAGGAAGCGCAGCAGCCTAAGCCCAGAAGGCCAAGAAGCCTCAGCGAGGGTGATGCGGAAGCGCGGCGCTCAGAACAGCCGGGGTGGAACCCCCTTAGTCTGGAGCCAGTGGAGCACGAAAGGCAACAGTTGATCACCCGAGAAATGGAGGCGAGGCACGCGGGCCTTGGTCTCGGCGTAGAGGAGCTCGGCCAGCTGCCAGAAGCGATGGGCGTTTGCCAGACGGCGCCGCT
>CAYTKL010000203.1:0-2817 GCA_964438305.1 uncultured Dehalococcoidales bacterium
TTCTCATGGCCTAGCTCACGTAGAGAATCCTCTCACAACTGCCACATTGGACCAGATCCTGACTTCCCCGTGCCCGCTGCAGCTCTCTGGTGGGCAGGACGATTCGACAGCCCTGACACATGCCCTGCTCGACCTTGGCCACCGCCCTGCCCTGCCGCTTCGTGCGCAGTTCCTCATACAGCTTGAGGCTTGCCGCATCGACCCGCGACACCAGGTCCTGTCTCCTCTGCTCAAGGGTGGCCAGGGCCGCAGTCACTTCATCGCGTTCCCGGGAGAGTTCGGCCTGCTCCCGTTGCCATTCCTTCTCAAGCGTGTCCACCTCTCGACCGGTGACCGCCACGGTCTCCTTCGAGGCTTCCACCTCTGTCATTATGTCGAGTACCTTGTCCTCTTCCTCCCTGCCTCGCTTCTTCAGGTGCTGCACCTGCTCCTGCATGCCTGCCAGTTCCTTGGGGTTGCTCACCGAGCCGCCGTAGAGTTTGCCCTCCAGCGTGGCAACCTTGGTGCGCAGGTCCTCGACAACCCATTCACCTTCGTGCTGGCTCGCGCTCAGCTCATCAAGGCGCTTCTTCTCGCTGGCGAGCCTGGCACGGGCCTCGTCGACAACCTGGCTCTGTCCCAAACGAGACTCGATGTGAGCAAGCGCCTCTCGCTTGGACTCTATTTCCAGGTCGACCTCCTGGAGCTCGTACAACTGCCTTCCCTTGCTCACCTCATATCCTCTGGCGCCATTCTAGTTTGGCGGCGAGAACCTGTCAACAAAAGCGACAAAAAAACCCCCTGACCAGTCAGGGGGTGAATGCTCTGGTGGGCCCGGTAGGATTCGAACCTACGACCAATCGGTTATGAGCCGATCGCTCTGCCGCTGAGCTACGAGCCCGTGGCGGCAACTCTGAGCCGAAGCCCAACCGTCTCACGCTATCCTGCAATATCGTCCTAGCAGTCTCATCAACGGAAGGTCATCCCGGTTGCCGACATCGAAAATGCTGAGAAGATGCTCACCGTGGCGCGAACGCAGGCGTTGTTCGCCTGCCACCAGGGTCTTTGAACAACAGAATGCTATCACTTTCACCTGGCGTTGGCAAGTAGGGGTGGCGAATCTCGTATGTACATGCCGGCCGCCGTTGCGCGCTGTGGTCGGCGTACTCGGGGCTGCGACTGGCATGTCTTCTCAGCCTGGAGGCCTTTGCAGGGTGCCCTCAGCCACCTTCTCCACATATCCCATCCCGAAACGAGCGTCGAGGAGCAAGTCTCTGAAGGCTGACACATTGGCGTGCCTGTTCATGAGGGATCGAAAGATGCCGGCCGCGCTGACGTCACCAAAAAGGCGAAAGCCGACGATGCGGTCATCTTGAAGATACAGCTTGCGAAGGTTGGAACCTCGGCGCACGCGCAGTTCCTCACCTTCCATCTGTCCTGCGGCAATCACGGGCAGTCCAAGGTGTTTGAGGCTGTTCATGCTGTCCGCTCCCTCATAGGGGAGGTCCCACCCCATGAGGTTGTAGGCGGCAGTGCGGCCCTGCGCCACCGCGTTGGGGAAATTTGCGTGGACGGAGCGCTGACCTGTGATGCGGTTCGAGGTAGCGGCCACATCTCCTGCAGCGTAGACGTCCGGTACGTTTGTCCGCAGATGGTCGTCCACCACTACTCCCCAGTCCGTCTGTATGTCGGAGCCTTCGAGGCAATCGATGTTGGGTTTCAGGCCGGTTGCGGCAATCATCAGGTCCGCAGTCACAGTATCGCCTGCCTTCGTCTCCACGGCTTCGGCGCGTTCTTTGCCAACGAACGCCACTGCGTCAGCGTCTGCGCCGAGTCGCACGTCTATCCGGCGCTCACGCATCATGGCCAACACCAACTCAGACGTCTCCGGGTCCAGCATGCCGCGCATAACCCGTGACCTTACCAGTTGCGTCACTTCCAGGCCAAGGTCTGCCAGGAGGAGAGCAATCTCGACGCCGACGAAGCCGGCCCCTACGACAATGATGCTTCGGACATGCCCTTCGCGCACTCGGGTCATGAGTTCACTCGCTGCGGAAAGGGACTTGAAGTTGTACACGCCGGGTTTGTCCTCGCCGGCCAGGGGCGCGTACAGCCGAGCACCCATGGCGAGCACTGCCCGATCGTACGTGAGGGATTCTCCATCATCAAGGTGGACCTGCTTGCGATCAGGGGCAATGGCGCTCACTGTCGTGGCGGGGCGGTAGTCCACCCCGAGCCTCTCGGCGACATCCTTGCCCTTCCAGAAGTGCACTTCCCGTCCGGTGGAGAAGTACTCGAGCATCGCCGGTGGTGAGTAGGGAGGGAAGGGCTCACCGGAGCACATGACGATCTCCGCTTGTGGATCGTACTGACGCACCGTCTCGGCGACGGTGACTCCGGCGGGCCCCGCTCCGACTATGACGATTCTCATTGCCGCTTGCCCCGCTCTCTTATGTAGACCCGGGCCCTGGCATTGCGATACTCTCCGGCTCGACGAAGGGCAGGCCGAGACCCTTACGCTTGTTCTCGATGTGGCGTCGAATGAGGATCGCCGCCTTCTCCGGGTCGGGCTCCACCATGAAGCCCGCTCCTACCGCGTCTTCCAGCCCCTTCACCAGCAGATTGACCACGTTGGGACTGCCGAAGATGGGCGGCTGGACGCCCAGCACCGTGCTGATGCCTGATGCGACGACGTAGCATCCGATGGAGACCGCCTTCTCCGAATACCACTCCGGCGCGGCACCGCACAATGGTAGAGCGCTTATGTCCACGCCAAGGAAGTCGGCCAACGCGCCGGCCAGCACGAGAATGCGGACGTTGTCCACGCAGGAACCCATG
>CAYTKL010000204.1:0-2811 GCA_964438305.1 uncultured Dehalococcoidales bacterium
CGCCGCATCTTGATGGAGGCCTGGGGAGCCAAGTGTGTGGCCAGCCCCAGCGAGGATACCGAGGTCGGCCGCCGCGTCCTCAGGGAGGACCCCGAGTGCACCGGTAGCCTGGGCATGGCCATCAGTGAGGCGGTGGAAGACGCCGCCAGCCGCGAGGACACCAAGTACTCGCTGGGAAGCGTCCTCAACCATGTCCTGCTTCATCAGACCATCATAGGTGAGGAGACCAGGAAGCAGATGGAGATGGCGGATGCCTACCCCGACATCATCGTGGGCAACATCGGCGGTGGGTCGAACTTCGCCGGGCAATTCCTGCCCTGGATCAGAGACAAGATCAGTGGGGCGAAACCGGACTTGCGCATCATCTGTGTCGAGCCCACGGCGGCCCCCAGCCTGACCAAGGGCCCCTATGCCTACGACTTCGGCGACGTAGCTGGTATGACCCCACTTCTGAAGATGTACACCCTGGGGCATAGCTTCATTCCGTCCCCGATTCACGCCGGCGGGCTGCGCTACCACGGGATGGCGCCGATCATCTGCCACCTTCATAAGCTGGGCCTGGTAGAGGCCAGGGCGGAGCATCAGTTGGGCACCTTTGAGGCGGGGATACAGTTCGCCCGAAGCGAGGGCATCATCAGCGCTCCGGAGCCATGCCATAACATCAAGGCCGGCATTGATGAAGCCATTCGGTGCCGGGAGTCGGGTGAAGCAAAGACCATCCTGATAGCTCACAGCGGACACGGGTATCTGGACCTCGCGGCCTATGATGCTTACCTGTCAGGCAAGCTTGTGGACTACGCGTTTCCCGAGGAGAAGGTGAAGGAGGCACTGGCGCAGTTGCCCAAGGTGCCCTCGACCTAGACGAGCAGAGGCCGGTACTTCACGGACGCTTTACACTCGATGGTGTATAATGGGCGTGAGGGAACCAATGACTCGAGCCAGAGCCTTCGCTGTGTGCTTGGTCCTGGTCCTGGGTTTGGCCCTTGCGGGCTGCCTCGGTCCAGCAGCAGGCACACCCACGCCCGTACCCACGCCATCGCCCACCGCCTCCGCGCCGCCGGTGACGTCCTTACCCTCTGTCACCGAGGTTGTGGAGGCGGTGAAACCGGCGGTGGCGTCCATTGTCGTCGGGGCGATAAGCTACAACATCTTCCTTCAACCGGTGCCGCAGGAGAAGGCCGGCTCCGGCGCCATCATCGATGAGCGGGGCTACATAGTCACCAACAACCACGTGGTCGAGGGGGCGGAGAGCATATCGGTGAGCATCCCCGATGGGCGCACCTTCGACGCTACCCTTATCGGCACCGACCCCCTGTCCGACCTGGCTGTCATCAAGATCAACGGAGATAACCTGCCATCGGTGGCCTTTGGCGACTCCGGCGGCCTCGCGGTCGGCGAGTGGGTGGTGGCCATCGGGAACGCCCTGGGCCTGCCCGGGGGGCCCACGGTCACCGTGGGGGTGGTGAGCGCGGTGGGGCGTAGCATCCAGGAAGAGGGTGGCATAACCCTCTATGACGTGATCCAGACGGATGCCGCCATAAACCCGGGCAACAGCGGCGGCCCGCTGGTGAACCTGGCGGGACAGGTGGTTGGAATCAATACCGCCAAGGTGACCGCTGTCGAGGTCTCCGGCGTCGGCTTCGCCGTCAGTTCCAACATCGCCCGGGAGGTGACCGAGGAACTGATCGAGTACGGCCGTGTCACCCGTCCCTACCTCGGCGTAACCGTGGTGACCGTTACCCCGGCTATCGCTCAGAACTACGGCCTGGCCGTCGATGAGGGAGCCATGCTCACCTACGTGGGACCGGGAACGCCGGCCGAGCAGGCGGGCCTCAGGCTGGGCGACGTTATCATCAAGTGCGACGACAGCGCGGTGACGTGTTCCGATGACGCGGTTCTGGCAATACGCGCCCACGAAATCGGGGATGCGATGGAAATCGTCTACCTGCGCGGCCACAGCCAGCGCACCACTTCAGCCGTTCTCATAGAGAGGCCGGAAGGCTAGCGTGGAGTCCCGCAGATACCTTTGGCTAGAGTGTCATTCTGAGCGCAGCGAAGAATCTAGAGACCCTTCGCTATCGCTCAGGGTGACATGCTAAAGGTGGCGCTTGTTGAGGTGACCCCAATTATGGGACTAGCCGCTAGCTTTCGCCGGCGCATTTCCTTACCCCCAGCACCACTTCCTCACCGGCAATCTTGTGGCTCTCCCGGTAGGCATCCGCGGGAACACCTTCGCTGAGGTCACGTGACAGGGTCTCCTGCCTGATGTAGCCCGCGAAGCCGTTCAGCACCCGCCGAATCGTCTCTCCACCCTCATAGAAGGTCACGATGTAGTCGGCGATGTCAAAACCAGCCTGTTTGCGCATTGTCTGCAGGCGATGCACCATCTCGCGGGCCATCCCCTCGTCGGCCAGCTCCGGCGTGAGCTGGGTGTCGATGGCTACCGAGTAGTCGCCTTCGTGCGCCGAAATGTACCCGGCCTTGTCCCTCATATTGCGCCGTAGCGAGATAATATGGCCGTCTCCATTCTCCTTTAGCTCGGTAACGGAGACAACAATACCGTTCCTACCGACATCACTTGTTTCCAACTCCTTGAAGTCAATGACCGACTCACTTGCGACGTCCATTAGATCTTCCAAGCTTCTGACAAACTCGAGCTCTTTGACATTCAGTTCTTCGAGAACCTGCCACTTAACCCTCTCCAGACTGTCTCGCTCGCCTTGTGAACCTGCCCTAATGAGGACCCTGGCCTGTGACAGCGGCTGGCGGACCTTGATTCCCGCCTTGCTTCTCGCCGAGCGGCCAAGGCTG
>CAYTKL010000205.1:0-2783 GCA_964438305.1 uncultured Dehalococcoidales bacterium
GTCGTAGGGTAGATTAAGGCCGCCGTACCCCATGAGCATCGCCGGCCAGATGATTGAATGAAAGGGGATATTGTCCTTGCCTATGAAGTAGTAGGACCTGGCATCGCGCTGCCAGAAGTCGCGCCACTTCTCGTCAGCCCCGCTGCGCTGTGCCCACTCCTGGCTCGCCGAGAAGTAGCCGATTACCGCCTCAAACCACACGTAGATGCGCTTGTTCTCGAAGCCGGGCACCGGGACGGGGATACCCCATTCGATGTCCCTGGTGATGGCCCGGTCCTTCAGCCCCTCGTTGAGGAAGCCGATGGTGAAGTTGAGAACGTTCAGTTTCCAGTGAGACTGCTTCCTCACCCACTCGAGGAGACTGTCATTGAAGGCGCTGAGGCGCAGGAAGAAATGCTCCGACTGTCTGACCTCGGGAACGGAGGAGCATATACGGCAATAGGGGTCGACAAGCTCCACCGGGTTCAGGGGCTTGCCGCAGTTGTCGCACTGGTCCCCCCGTGTTCCCTGAAAGCTGCAGAAGGGGCACGTGCCCTCGACATAACGATCGGGGAGAAAGCGGTTGCAGGTGGGACAATAGAGAAGCTCCGTGGTGTCCAGGTAGATGTAGTCCTTCTCCCTGAGCTTGAGGAACATATCCTGGGCCACCGCGTGATGGTTGGGGGTGTCGGTGGTGGTGAACAGGTCGAAGGAAATGCCCAATCGTTGCCATGAACGGAGGAACTCCTCGTGGTAGTGGTCGGCTATCTCCTTCGGCGGCCTGCCCTCCTGGTCGGCGCGCACCGTTATCGGGGTGCCGTGCTGGTCCGAGCCCGAGACCATCAGGACCTCGTTTCCCTTGAGGCGGTGATAGCGGGCGAAGATGTCGGCGGGCAGGTAGGCGCCGGCGATTTGACCCAGGTGCAGAGACCCGTTGGCATAGGGCCAGGCAACGGCAACAAGAATACGCTCGCTCATAAGTCTTCTCTGAAAGCTCTCCTGGGAAACTGGCTGCGGTGGAACACCCGCTCCGACCGGACCTTGAGCCGGTTCTCAAGGCTACCCCTTGCTGCGGGGCTGCCGGGTGCCCTGCTACCTGCAGCGTTAGTCTATTCTATCACAGTGCCAGCTACGGATACAGGGCTAGGCGAGCTTCAGCCAGGCCTGATACAGCTCCCGCCTGGACACGCCGCTGGCCTTGACCATTTGCGACATCGCGTCCTTAGCGGAGAAGCCTTCCTCATACAGGCGGCGCAGCTCTTCTTCGATGGCGGGGGTAAGCCCTCCTTGTTGCCCGAGGCTCCCCTCTACGACCAGGGTGAACTCCCCGATGGGCTCCTGGAAACGCGCGGCGGCCTCGCTCACCGTGCCGCGGAAGACCTCCTCGTGGAGCTTGGTGAGTTCACGGCAGACGGCGATACGGCGGTCTCCAAGGGTGTCGAGGATGTCTTTCAGGGTAGCCGTGAGGCGATGGGGGGCTTCGAAGGCGATGATGGTCCGTTCCTCTGCGGCGACCTGCTGCAGAAGCTGGCGGCGCTGCCCCTTCCTTCGGGGAAGGAACCCGAGGTAGACGAACTCATCGGTGGGCAGTCCGGAGACGGCGAGCGCCGTGGTC
The DNA here is from genome assembly GCA_964438305.1 of uncultured Dehalococcoidales bacterium. GTDB lineage: Bacteria > Chloroflexota > Dehalococcoidia > E44-bin15 > E44-bin15 > CAYTKL01. The sequence continues at coordinate 1,595 of CAYTKL010000205.1, forward strand.
AGCGCTGATGGGCCGGGAATGGGGACAATGGGGATGCCGCTCTGGGCCGCCGCTACCACCAGCTCGTAGCCGGGGTCGCTTATGCCCGGCATGCCCGCCTCGGAGACCATCGCCAGGTCGTCCTGATTGAGATGGTTCAAAAGATAGTGCAGTTTGGCATCCCTGGTGTGTTCGTGGTAGCTGGTAAGGCGGGTCCTGATGCCATAGGCCTTGAGCAGACGGCGTGTCTTCCTGGTATCCTCAGCGGCGATGAGCGGCACCTCGCTGAGGATGCGCAGCGCTCGAATGGACACGTCCTCCAGGTTGCCTATGGGGGTGGCTACGACGTAGAGAGTGGGCATCGCTCCTCCGAGGCGGCATTATAGCTCAGCACCACCCCACAGTCCACTTCCTTGCCCCTGCGTGGGGTGGTGAGGGATTCCGCTTTCTGAGCGGGTCTCCCGCACGATGTTGACAGGCTTTGAAAGGCTGATATAGAATGAAACTGAACGCGCATACTAGGAGGACGGTGCTAAATTGGCGAATCAACTGGGCAAGAGATATTTCTGTGAGAAGTGTGGTTCTGAGTTCATCGTTACCAAGGGCGGCGACGGCGCTGTCACGTGCTGCGGCCAGCCGATGACCCTCAAGCAGTAGGCCCCAAGACTACCGGCAGTAGAAAAAGGAGGCAGGGCGAATGGCAAATCAATTGGGAAAGAGGTTCAAGTGCGAAGCGTGCGGCACTGAGGTTCTCTGCACCAAGGCTGGCGATGGCACGGTGACGTGCTGCGGCAAGGAAATGACACTGCAGCAGCCCCGGCCGCTTCCCTCGTCTGACTAGGCGGCCCTCAACGACCAGGGTGACAGCCGCTGGTCTGACACCCGTGCAGTAAGTTCACCAGTTGGGCATGACGCACCCCGCTATCACAAGCGGGGTGCTTTCATTTGCGGCGACCGCCCAGAAGGGCGACAGCGTGGAGGAGACGCTCTGTTCAGCGGGCGCCGTCAGTATGAAGACGTCGTCCTCCACGTCAAGGTTCACATCGATCGTCTCGTACTGAACGATGAGCCGGCCGCTGTGCTCGTTGCTCGAGACCATGCGGAACGGGATGCGGACGCCGTCTATGTCGCGGTAGTCTTCGTACCGCGATGTGACCAGTATACCAATGCCCCCTTCCTGGAGGGCGACTGCTGAGTCCTTGAGGATGTC
>CAYTKL010000206.1:0-2648 GCA_964438305.1 uncultured Dehalococcoidales bacterium
CGATGACCGCAAGCGGGGAATCCACGATAGGATGGCCGGCACGTGCGTGGTAAGGCTGCCCCGCCGGGGGGTGGTGCTGAACGGGGCCTATGAAGGGTGTTGAGGTGACCGATTCGGTGCGCGTCCGCTTCGCCCCCAGCCCTACGGGCATTCCCCACGTGGGCAATATCAGGACCGCCCTTTTCAACTGGCTCTTCGCCAGGCGCTACGGGGGAAGCTTCATCCTTCGCATCGAGGATACCGACGTCACGCGGAAGGTTGAAGGGGCGGCGCAGGCCATTCTCGACAGCCTGCGGTGGCTGGGGCTGGACTGGGACGAGGGCCCCGACGTGGGAGGCGACTACGGCCCCTACTTTCAGTCGCAGCGCCTGGACCTGTACCACGATGCCGCCAGGCGTCTTGTCGAGCAGGGCAGTGCCTACCGGTGCTACTGCTCCCCGCAGCGTCTCGAGGAGATGCGCAAGGAGCAGGTGAAGAGGAAGCAGCCGCCGGGCTACGACCGCCGCTGCCGGGATCTCTCCGACGGGGAGCGGGCCGAGTTCGAGGCCCGGGGCATCACACCCGTTGTCCGCTTCAAGATGCCCCTCGAGGGGCCTATCAGATTCGACGATATCATTCGTGGAGAGGTTGTATTTGAAGCCGCCACTCTCGACGACCTGGTGCTGCTGAAGTCGGACGGTTTCCCCACCTATCACCTGGCCAACGTGGTGGATGACCATCTGATGAAGATATCCCACGTCCTCCGTGCCGACGAATGGCTCTCCAGCACCCCGCGCCATATCATGCTCTATGATGCGCTGGGACTCGAGCCGCCGCAGTATGCCCACCTGCCGATGATACTGGGCAGCGACCGCGCCAAGCTGAGCAAGCGCCACGGCGCTACCTCGGTCATGGACTACAGGGATGAGGGCTACCTGCCCGACGCCGTGCTGAACTTCCTCGCCCTGCTGGGCTGGTCTCTGGACGACAAGACGGACATCATCAGCCGCGACGAGCTCATGGCGAGCTTCTCCCTGGACCGGGTGGGCAACACCGGCGCCATCTTCAACCGCGACAAGCTCCTGTGGATGAACGGGGTCTACATCCGCGAGCTGAGCGTTGATGAGATGGTCGAGCAGTCAATCCCATTCCTCGAGAGGGGGCTGCCCGGCACGGTACAGCGACCCCTCTCGCGCGAGTACCTGCAGCAGATAGTGCCTCTGGTCCAGGAGCGGGTGAAGGTGTTGAGCGAGTTGCCCGAACTCACCGACTTCTTCTTTGTCGACGAGCTCGACTACGACGCCGGCCTGCTCTACAAGAAGGGCATCGACAGAGAAGGGGCAGCCGCCGCGCTGAGGGTGTGCGGAGAGCGCCTGGAGTCTTGTCCCTTCGACGCCGCATCGCTGGAGGGGGTCCTGCGTCCTCTGGCGGAGGAGCTGGAACTCAAGACCGGCGTCCTTTTCGGCCTGCTCAGGGTGGCGGTTACCGGGCGTACCGCAGCGCCGCCGCTGTTCGAGACCATGGAGGTCCTTGGCAGCGAGCGATGCCTCAAGCGCATCGAGGCGGCGCTGCGAAGACTGCAGTAAGAGTCAGGCTCAACATACGCGGCAACAGGCCCCGGGTGACACTACCTCTCGTCTCCCGGATATCCCCGTCCGTCGCATGGCGCGCGAGCAATGGGGAACCGTGTGGCCCCTGCTCATTCCGAGAGCGCGGGCCGGCCCTCGACCGTAGCCGCAAGGACGTGGTCTACTTCGCCATCATATCGCGGGCGAAGGCACGCGCCCGCTCCAGCCTCGATTCATCGGGTTGGCCCATCGTTGCGGGGCGCATGTTTCCAAAACCCACCATCTTCGGGTCGCCGCTCTGCTTGAGCACCTCGGCAATGGGCTCCGCCAGCTCGCCCTGGCAGTCGAACAACCCGACCAGGGTGCCCGCGGCGGCAGCCTCTTTGCACTTGTCCAGCCACCCCGGCAGCTCCTCGAAGCCTTCGGGCACAGCGTGAGTCACGAAGAGGGCCAGCTTCTTGCCGGCGCTGTTTTGCTCCAGAAAGACCTTGGCATCATTGGCCGGCGCGAAACCCTGCAGGGGAAAGCCGATGAACGCCAGGTCGTAGCCCTCGAGGCTCTTGATCTCCTCCAGGCTCTTCAGCTCCTTGTCGGCCTGGATCTGGCTGAAGATGGCCTCGGCCACCTTCTTGGTGTTGCCCGTCTGCGACATGTAGCCCACAAGTACCTTCATCCGTGCCTCCTTCTCGCGCAGCACGTGCCGGGCCTTCGCCTCAGCATCGTTGGCTGCGAGCATTGCGGGCCTAGTATGACACGAATCGTGTCGGAGGTAAAGCCACTGCAGCGGGTCAATACATGTCTGCCGGAGCACGTCCGGCTAGCCTGGAGCATCTGCTCCGGGCCGGGGTGGAGCGCATGCTCCGCCCTACCGGCTGTGGCGGCGCGCGGCGATGGATGAATCGAGCCTGTGCGCTGGTTTGCCAGATACGGCCCTCTGTAGTATAATGCGTGGGCGCTGGGGAATCGTCTAGTGGTAGGACGGCAGACTCTGGATCTGCAAGGCTAGGTTCGAATCCTAGTTCCCCAGCCAATCTAGTGACGGCAGGGTGTCCCCTGGGGGCATGTGACCCCGAGGGGGCGCGCGAAGTCAAACGCAGCCTC
>CAYTKL010000207.1:0-2616 GCA_964438305.1 uncultured Dehalococcoidales bacterium
CGTCGATACGCAGCCGATGCCCTGCTTCCTCAATCATGACAATGTCTTTGGGTTGCCCCGCCTTCTCATACAGGGCCCAGGCATCCCGCGGGTCAACCACATCATCCTTTGTACCGTGGATGATGAGGAGTGGGCGTGGTGCTATTCCGTCAATGCACCGTATCGGCATGAGGTGTCTGAAGCCATCGAGCCATGCCTCTGTCGATGTGGGGAAACCAGGGTCTCTGATAATGCCTACCTCTCGGAAATGGTCGATCATTGCTTCGGCACGCTCGCGGTCGATAGCGAGGCGGAACTGCGCCGGACATGAGCACAGGATGAGGCTGGAGACTCTCTGGTCTTGCGCTGCCACATACGCCGACACGGCAGCGCCACCGCTGAAGCCCATCAACGAGACCTTCTCTCGCTCCACCTCTTTCATAGTGCAGAGATACCCAATGACGCTCTCCAGGTCTCTGGTCCACCCCAGCATGTCGAAGTTGCCGCCGCTGTTGCCGGTGCCTCGGAAATTGAAAACCGCTGTCAGAAAGCCGGCACGGGCGAACCTCTCGGCGAGAAACGGGTAGCCACGATCGCTGGGGTCTGGTGGGGTACCTCGTGGGATGCCATGGCAAAGGCACAGAGCGGGGGAAGGTTGCCTGCGCGGAACGTAGACCTCGCCCGCGAGGTTGAAGCCCTCCGACTCAAGCGAGAAACCTCTCCGCTCCATATCTACACTTCCATTCTACCATAGGCCTTCACCATGTGCCAGGAACGTGTCGGCATGGCAGCCGTCCTGGGATACTCCAGCGCTCCATTGTGTGCCGGGGTTTGTCGATATGTGGAAGGGGTTGCGTACAGGTGCGAGGACGGCGAGCGCCCGTGGCTCGAAGCTGTCCGCTGAGCGTATGGTGCCGCGCGCTGGAACCGCTGCGGGTGGGCTAGTCGACATCGGGCAGAGGCGAAGGTCGGCAGGTTGAGGAACGGGCGCCGGTGGGACCACTGGCGGTTGCAGGGGAGTTGTCTTGACAAACAGATAGTCGCAATGTAGCGTGAGGAACGCCAGAGCAGGCTAGCCTCTGAGTAGCGAAAGGAGTGAGACATGAAGCGGAAATACGCAGCCCTGCGCACGGTCGCCGTCATCATCACCGTCATCGCCTGGATTGTCTTGATAGTCGGTGTGATTGGGTCCATTGCTGGCGGGGTAATGGCGATAGGCACTACGTTGGGGTCCTATGCTATTCTGACCATTATCGTGGGCATAGTTGCTTCCATTCTGTACTTCCTGGTGCTGCTTGCCTTCGCTCAATTGATATACCTGTTCGTCGATGTCGAGCGGAACACTCGCGAAATCGCTTATCGTCTCAGGGGTGGTCAGGAAACACCGGGACTGGCCGAGGAGTAGTGCTGCGCTGGCATACCACGCCTGTGCCGTATGGCTGAAATCTGGCGGCGCCTTCTGTTCCTACGGACGTTGCCCCTGGACCGTGCGGGTGGCTTGATCATGGCTTCATGGTACACCACTCTTGAAACGGACCTTGGCTGGGTGGCTCTGGTTGCATCAGCAGCAGGTCTGCAGCGGGTTGTGCTTCCCCAGACCACCAGGTCGATTGCGTTGCAGCGTGCCTTGGAGGGTTTGGGGGGAGCAGTGGCCGACTCACCTGCCTTCGGTGACTTGCCTGAGCGCATGAGGCGGTACTTCCAGGGTCAGAGGGTGAGGTTCGACGACAGGCTCGACGCGGGCCATGCTACCGCGTTCCTGCGCGAGGTGTGGGAGGCGAGCCGTGGCATCCCCTACGGTGAGACGCGAAGCTACAGTTGGGTGGCGGGATGCGCTGGCAGGCCGAGGGCTGCGCGTGCGGTGGGGTGGGCGATGTCGAGGAACCCGGTTCCCATTGTCGTGCCGTGTCACCGTGTGGTGAACAAAGACGGCGGTCTCGGGGGCTTCGGCGGCGGGCTGGATATGAAGCGGCGCCTCCTGGAGCTGGAGGGGCGTGGTGGAGACAATGGCTAGTAGGTCACGGTGGGCTGGGATGGTGCCTTACCTTTTCGCATGGCGAGGACAAGTGAAGCCCCTGCCAGCACCACAAAGGCCCCTCCGCCAATGAAGTAGAGGTACAGGTAGTCATCGCGCCACTCCGCGGTGACCGTTTTCGGCTCGTCGATGGTGATGGACTGCGTGGAAGCTGTGCCACTCAGGTCCCCAGTCCAGCCGGCAAAGACCTTGCGAACGAGTGTGCCCACAGGCGACGTTACCGACACTGTGGCCACGGACCCGTCATCGTACCATCCTTCCCCCGTGGGATCGCCGCAGTCGGAGTGGACGGTGAGGTAGTGCTGTGTATCATACTCTGCCACCGCTGTGTGCGGGGCATCGACTGTCAGGGACACGGTTTCCCCGGTCTGTGCGTCCTCGTCGACTGCCCAGTTGGAGAAGACGTAGCGGGTGTCGGCGACGCTCTCGTCATAGATGACCTCCTCCGGGTTGCCTGTCGCTGCCTGGTCCCCCTCGTCGTACCAACCTTCGCCCGACGGCTCGTCACCGTATTGTGAGCTCACCGAGAAGTAGTACTGGGTCGTGTAGCTTGCCACCGCCGTGTGAGGTGCGTCCATGGTCACGGTGACGCCCAGGGCCTT
>CAYTKL010000208.1:0-2602 GCA_964438305.1 uncultured Dehalococcoidales bacterium
TTGGCGTGGCCCTTTTCGATAAGGATCTTCTCCACCAGGTCCTGCACATTCTCCACGGTCGGCACCCGGCTGTCCTTGTAAATGACCTCCAGAATGCCGCACACCTCGGCGGCAATCTGGCTGCGATGATTCCTGGCATCCCATCTGCTGATCATGCCAACGCCCGACTTGCCCTGACACAGCGCTTGCCAACTCTCCTTGACCCCTATCGCCAAAGGAGTGACTGCCCCCACGCCAGTTATGACCACTCTTCTCATGCCCAGTTGACTCCTTCCTTTCGCATCTTGCCTGACGGGGTATGTGGCGTAGCAGTCCAACGAGGCAAGAATCCTAGGGCATCCCGAAGCTGGAAGAAGCTGACAACAGTAGCTGCTGGCCCTGGTGGCAATGGGCTGACCGCCCCGCTAGGTGACGATGAACGAACCGATAATACCACTGATACTATCCAGAGGGGCCTTCTTCTATTGCCGCTCCTGCACCCCGGTCTTGTGCAACGCGTACGTTAGTCTATCTACGCTCCCGCATTACCCCCGAGTATGAGTCAAGTGTTCGACAATGGCGAGGGCGTCCCGTGCGGGACAACTCCTCGCCTTCCTGTGCCGTTGCGGATGAGAGTCGCTGCGCTTCCTCTCATATCGCGTCCTTGAGTTAGCCTTTTTGCTCAGGTATCATTCTTGAAGAGATTATGTTCGACTATGGTGAAAAAGTCAACCGACAGGGGGCAGCCGAGTCTTCGCCCCGGTCACGCACCGAAGGTGTTGGATACCCTGTCTTTGAGAGCGGGATTGGGGACGGAAGGATGAATGGCGCGGTAGCTGTGGAGACCCTGGGCTGCAGGCTCAACCAGGCGGAGTCTGAGGCGATGGCGACGGCGCTTGTCCAGGAAGGCTATCGCCTTGTCTCCCCTTCGGATGGCGCCGACGTATACATTCTGAATACCTGCACTGTCACCCACGTTGCCGATCGAAAGTGCCGCCACCTCTTGAGGTTGGCGCGGCGAAGGAATCCCCAGGCGCTCGTCATCGCCGTTGGCTGTTATCCCCACAGAGCGCCCGAAGAGCTGGGCGCAATGGACGAGGTGGACATCGTTCTCGGTAACGAGGAGAAGGACGCCGTCCTAGACATAGTGCGGGGCAGGGGCGCTTCTGGCCCGGTATCGGCGATGGGTCCCTCCGCCGTGCTTCGCACTCGGAGCATGGTCAAGGTCCAGGAAGGCTGCAGCCAGTTCTGCTCCTATTGCATTGTGCCCTTCGTGCGGGGCAGGGAACGAAGTCGGCCGGTTGACGAGGTGGTGAGCGAGGTTGGTGACAGGGTGAGCGCCGGCTATCGTGAGGCCACGCTGACGGGAACCGAAATCGGGGCCTACCAGCCGAGCCTTGTCACGCTCGTGCATCGCATCCTTGCCGAGACCAGGATTGCCAGGTTGCGCCTTTCCTCCCTCAGGCCTGGTGACCTGACCCCACAGCTTCTCTCCCTATGGGATGATGACCGGCTGTGTCCGCATGTTCACCTTCCCTTGCAGAGCGGCAGCGATGATGTGCTGCGGAGAATGGGTCGCCCGTACTCTGTGGCTGAATACCAGAGGGCGGTGAGCGCGGTTCGAGAGGCGGTGGCTGATGTTGCCATCACCACCGATGTTGTGGTGGGCTTTCCCGGGGAAACGGACGAGGAGTTTGAGGAAAGCTATCGCTTCTGCCGCATGATGGGGTTCGCCGGCATCCACGTCTTCTCCTACTCCGACAGGCCGGGCACGTCAGCCGCCACTATGCCGGGAAAGGTCTCGCCTCAGGTCAAGGGAGCCAGAAGCGGGAGGATGCTTGAGCTGGCCGGAGAGTCAGCTCGTCGTTTCCGCCAGCAGTTCATCGGGCGCAGCATGACGGTGCTGTGGGAGAGGGAGATAGAGGAAGGGGTGTGGACCGGCCTGACCGAGAACTACATCAGGGTGCTGGGGCGAAGCCACGAGCCTTTGAGGAACGCCCTCACCCCGGCCGCACCGTCGGGCTGGCGCAATGGCCATCTGTGGGCCACGCCTGAGCCGTCTTCCGCTCGTGTTCGAGGAGCCCGCCGCTGACGGGCGGCTGGGACTTCGAGCTAAGCATGTGGAGGGCTGTGTGAACCGCTGCGGTGGTGTTCCGTGTCACCGGTCCGCGGCGAATCCGTGCTTCCAGCCCTGGGGGCATTGCCGCCCCATCCGCCGGCAGCGCCATGTCTCAGTATTCGGGTGGAGGCGTGGTAGTCAGGTCTGACAAGGACCTCCGGGAGCAGTACGGGACATAGCCGTGGGTGTACGACCTGCTGTACGCCTGGTCGGCGTAGTCGACGGCGTATTCGCAGTTGAAAACGGTGACGCCTTCCGCGAGATACCGGTCGAGATACTCCAGGTAGTAGTCTGTCAACGACGAGTCGTTTGCCATGTCGTACCCGTCTTCGGCATTCCAGTCGTCGAAGGCCTCGCCATCGTACCAGATGGCTTCCTGAGAGACGCCATCGATAACCGAGAACAGCTCCGGGTGGTCGTCACCAAGGGCAACCGCGTTCTGCTGGATGATAACGAAGTCCGGGTTGGCGGCGGTGGCCTCGGCCCTGATCTCGCCGATGAGCT
>CAYTKL010000209.1:0-2572 GCA_964438305.1 uncultured Dehalococcoidales bacterium
GGCCGCGGAATAGAACCGATGGAGGAGAACGACAATGGGCAACCCTTTGGTCCTCTACGAAGTGAAAAAGCAGGTCGCCTACATAACACTGAATCGACCTGAGAAACGGAATGCCCTCAACAACGAGCTGAGCATAGAGCTGGGCAGAACGTGGAAACGTTTCGAGCAGGACCCCGATGCCCGGGTAGCGATTCTCAGTGGAGCCGGTGACGCTTTTTGCGGCGGAGCCGACGTGACGCGCGGCGCGGGAGAGCTTACTCTGGAGGCTCTCTATCAGGCATTCGCGCCGAACGGCACAACCCTCCTCAAGCCTGTCGTTGGCGCTGTCCATGGGTTTGCCGTCGGGGCCGGCTACGGCCTGGCCATCAGGAGCTGTGACCTGACCATTGCCGCTGAGGACACCAAGTTCGGTTTCCCCGAGCCAAGGGTAGGCACGGTGGGCGGCATAATCGAGTACCTTCCCTACATGCCGTTCAAGATAAGCCTGGAGTTCCACCTCACCGGCTCGATGATGAGCGCCCAGAGAGCCTATGAGGTGGGTCTGGTCAACAAGGTTGTGCCGAAGGCGGAGCTGATGGATGAGGCCGCCCGGTGGGCTGAGCGGCTGAAGAAGAACGCCCCTCTGGTCATGAGAGTCATCAAGTACTCGCACTACAAGGCGATGGACACCGTAGCCAACAGGTCCAGAGCGGAGTTCGACGCTTTCATTCAGCCGGTGCGCCAGAGCCAGGACAGGCTGGAGGGGTCGAGGGCCTTCTTCGAGAAGAGAGAGCCGCGGTTCGAGGGCAGGTGAGGCGGCTTCCGTCCACGCTTAGCCTGTGAAGCAAGCTCCTGCCGCGAATATGCCGACGCACAACCGCGAGGCAAGCTTGTGGCGTCGGCCTAAGTTCCAGGTTGATGGTGACGCGCCGCGTGCTCGCTGGCAGCGCGCCGACTACCGTCGCACCGCATCAAGGACGATCTCGGGAAGCATCCTCACCTGATAGTCACCCGCCGCCTGCAGCTTGCCTCTCAGGCTGTGGTAGCAGCCGGTGCAGATGGTGACCACCGTCCTGGTGGTGAGGCTGCCGGTCAGCTCTTCCAGGTGCAGCGGGATGTAGCAGCACCGCGTGCTATCGAGGTGGTTCACCCGCAGTCCCTCTATCCTGTCGAGCACCCGCACCGCCGCCTCGACGCCGACCGGCTCCGAGGTGATGCGCCGCCGGAAGCGGTAGCAGCCGGCGTAGTAGTCAACCTCCCCATCCAGCCTGCCACCGCTGAAATGGCGCTCGAGAAGCTCGCTGTACGAGATGACCTCAAGCCCGGTGGCCGCGGCCCAGTTGGTGTAGCTCGGCTCGCAGGCGGCACAGAACAGGGCAATCGACTTCGCCCCCAGCGCCTCGGCCTGCCTGAAGTTGGCCACAACGAACTCCCGCGACAGCTCCTTCGCCCTGGCGATGTCCTCGTCATTCCTCGCCATTACCGCCGGCTGCCCCAGGGGCACCCACCCGCAGCAGTACTCCATTGGAAGCAGGGTATAGTCTATCTGCAGGCGGTCGAGCAGCTCCTTGAGCGCCCGCAACACGTGGGGCGTCGCCAGCGGCTGGGCGCAGCCAAGGATGAGCGCGTACTCCGCCCCCTCCTTCGACCTGAACCCTATGTCCTCCAGCACCTTGTCTCTGGCTTCCCCCGAGTCGGTGTAGATGCCATGAGCCCTGATATTCTCCACCAGCTTCTCGTCTATCACATCAACCTCCAGCGACTGGACTTGGGCGCTCTCCACAGCCCGGCGCGGACGACTGCCCTCGCCCCCTGGCTGTTCAACCGGCGCAGGTTCTCATTCGGCGGGACCCACTGGCAGCCTCACAGTGAACTCCGCCCCACCGCCTGCAGGGCTGCGCGCTTCGATATCTCCACCGTGGGCCCGCGCTATCTCCCTGGCGATGGCCAGCCCCAGGCCGGTGCCCGCCTTCCTCGCCGAGGGGTCTGCCTGGTAGAAGCGCTCGAACACGTGAGGCAGCTCGTCCGCCGCTATCCCCGGGCCGGTATCGGCCACGCGCACTCTCACGTGCCCCGAAGGTGCCTGATGAGCGGAAACGGTCACCGTCCCTCCCGCCAGCGTGTGTTTCAACGCGTTGTCCAGCAGGTTGCTGAAGACCTGCTCCAGGCGGTCGATGTCCCCGACCACGGACGGCAGGGACGCGAACTCCATCTTGAGCGTCACACCCTTCTCCTCCGCCCGCATGGAGAACAGCTCGTGGCAGTGCCGCAGCAGCCCGCCAACGTCCACCGGCTCCCGCGACATCTGTATCTGGCCTGATTCGATTCGGGACAGCTCGAGGAGGTCGTCCACCAGCCGGATCATTCGCATCGACTCGTCCTGTATGATCTGCGCCGACCTGGTCTGGGCTTCACTATCCCTTGCAGTCCCGTCAACCATCGCCAGGGCGAAGCCTCTGATGGCGGTCAGGGGGCTTCTCAGCTCATGCGACGCATCGGCGACAAAGTCACGCAGCCTCTGCTGAGACTGCTGCACCCGCCGCGCCATCTGGTTGAAGCGCAGGGCGAGCCGTCTCACCTCCCGGGGACCGGC
>CAYTKL010000210.1:0-2557 GCA_964438305.1 uncultured Dehalococcoidales bacterium
GATAAATGAGTATCCTTATTGCCCGCTGACCAAGCAGCTCTGCCGAGCCGGCCTCGCCAACCGCTTCACCGAGCTATCCACCGAAACGGTGGAAAGACTGGACTACGAGCTGGACGTGATACGACAGACCAATTTCGCCAACTACTTCCTGGTCGTCTGGGACCTGATATCCTTCGCCAAAGAGCGCGGTATCCTCTTCGGTGTGAGGGGGAGTGCCGCCGCGAGCCTCGTCCTGTACTCGCTCGACATCACCAACATCAATCCCCTGGAGCATAAGCTGGTCTTCGAGCGCTTCCTCAACGTGGAGCGCAAGGAGATGCCCGACATCGACCTCGATTTCCAGGACGACCGCCGCGATGAGATCATCTCCTATGCCGCTCAGAAGTACGGCCACGACCGCGTCGCCCAGATTATCACCTTCGGCACCTTCGGTGCCAGGGCGGCACTGCGTGACGTAGGAAGGGCCCTGGGAATGCCCTACGGGGACGTTGACCGGGTAGCCCGACTCGTTCCCCTCGGGCCGAATATGACCCTCGACAGGGCCCTCGAAGAGAACCACGAGCTGCGGAACCTCCACCTCGCCAATGAAGGGGTGCGCCAGCTCATTGAGAATGCCAAGCGTCTCGAGGGAATCGCCCGCCATGCCTCCACCCACGCCGCCGGTGTAGTCATTTCCAGCGAACCGCTCAGCGAGTACGTGCCGCTGCAGAAACCATCCCGCGCGGATGAGAACGCAATAGCCATGACCCAGTACCCTATGGAAGCCATCGCCCAGATCGGCCTGCTCAAGCTGGATGTCCTGGGTCTGGTGAATCTGACCATCTTGCAGAAGACGAAGGAGATCATAGCCGAGACGCGCGGCGTCGAAGTCGACCTGAACCGCATCCCTCTGGATGACAGCAAGACCTTCGACATCCTCTCCTCAGGTGAGACTACCGGCGTCTTCCAGCTCGAGGGCACCGGTATGCGGCGCTTCGTCAAAGAGCTCAAGCCCTCCTCGTTCAGCGACATCGCCGCAATGATTGCCCTCTACCGCCCCGGTCCCATGCAACATATCCCCACCTTCATCAATGCCAAGCAAGGCAAGGAGCCTATCCAGTTCCCCCATCCCGCCCTCTCCCAGATCCTTGAAGAGACCTACGGGGTCATCGTCTACCAGGACCAGGTGCTGCTCATCGTCCAGGCATTCGCCGGATACAGCCTGGGAGAGGCCGATATCTTCCGCAAGGCCATGGGCAAGAAGATCCCGGAGGTGATGCGGACGGAGAGGAAGAGCTTCCTCAAGGGAGCCAAAGCCAGGGGATTCTCGGAGGAACTGGCGCGAGACGTTTTCGACCTCATCGAGCCCTTTGCCGGCTATGCTTTCAACAAGGCTCACAGCGTCAGCTACGCCATGATCGCCTACCAGACGGCCTACTTCAAGGCCAACTACCCGGTGGAGTTCATGACTGCGGTGCTCACCATGCACATGGGGCAACCGGAGAAGATCAACACTTTCGTCGCGGAGTGCAGGCAGATGGATATACCCGTATTGCCTCCCGACGTCAATAGAAGCGACAGCACCTTCTCAATAGAGGAAGGGGACGGCAAGAGAGGCATCCGCTTCGGACTGGGCGCGGTCAAGAATGTCGGCCTGGCAGCGGTCGCCCCCATCATTGCATCCCGTATCGACGCGGGCGGCTTCAAATCGCTCGAGGACTTCTGCCGCAGGGCCGACCTGAGGGCGGTCAACAAGCGTGCTCTGGAGAGCCTCATCAAGGTCGGGGCACTGGACCCCCTGCACAGTCGCGGAGCACTTCTGGCCAACATCGACCGCATTACATCGCTCTCTCAGAGCGAGCAGCGTCTCAAGGAGACCGGGCAATCCACCATGTTCGACCTGTGGGGAGAGAGCGTGCCGCTACCTTTGCCATCCCTGCAACTCGAAGGGGATGATGTCCCCCTCAACGAGAAGCTCGCCTGGGAGAAGGAGTTGCTGGGCACCTATCTTTCCGAGCACCCCTTCAGTCGCGCCGCGCAAAGGCTTGCCTCAGACATCCGCGTCCTCTGTGGTCAGATCGATGAGCAGATGGGCGGACAAGACGTGGCGACAGCGGGCATACTCACCTCCGTACGATACCTGTACACCAAAGAAGGTCGTCCCTTTGCCAGCGCCGTGCTGGAAGACCTCGACGGCAGGGTGGAACTCACCGCCTGGCCGGACGTCTATGGGGCAACCAAGGACCTCTGGACCGAGGGCAACATCGTTCTTGTCGAGGGAAGGGTTCGAGTCAAGGGCGAGCGGGTGCAGCTCAGTTGCGACAGTGTACGTGCCTATCGATTTGAAGACACCGTCGAGGAGCCGACCCCATCCGAACGGCGCCGCTTGCTCATCAATCTGGCCCAGACCTCTGATGAAGAGGGGGACGTTGCCCGGCTGCATCAGATTTTGGATGCCCTCAAGAACTTTCCCGGCGCCGATGAGGTGCGCCTCAGAGTGGACCAGGACGGTGAGGTCGTCGACCTTGAGTTCCCCGGTCTAACCGCCACCTACTGCCCGGAGCTGCACCAGCGGCTT
>CAYTKL010000211.1:0-2536 GCA_964438305.1 uncultured Dehalococcoidales bacterium
AACCGCCTTGCGCCCTCCCGATATCATCTCGTCAGCGGTAGCCCCTTTCTGTACATACAGAAGCAGCTCGTCATCGCCGGTCTCCAGCCCGATGTGCAGCCGGGTGAGCCCGGCTTCCCAGAGCATTCGCAACTCCTCGGGGGTCTTCTTCGCCAGGGTCTTGCCCCGTGCGTAGCTGGTAACCCGCTCCACGGTGGGGAAGGTCTCATAGATGAAACGCACTATCTCCACCAGGTCAGGCGTCTTGATGATGACGCTGTTCGAGTCGGCGAGGAAGACGTGCTTCACCACGCCGTCGTTGAGCCACAGGACGCCGTTGGCCCTGGCCACCGTTCCCACGTCGTCGCCATAGCCGATCTTCCACGCATGCTGCCTGATGGTGTCGGCGACGCGGCTCATGGCGCGGATATCCTCCTTCACCTCCTCCACCGGTCGCAGCTCGAACTTGCAGCCCTTGTACATGCTGCAGAACTCGCACTTGTTCCACGGGCAGTTCCGCGTCACTCTCACGAGCATGCTGTAGGCCTCGGTGGGAGGCCGGTACGGGGGCAGCTCGTAGTAATAGTCCGTCATAGATCCAGTACTCCCAGTACCCTTTGCTCCTCCGCCCTCATCCTCTGTTCGTCCTCAGGCTCCTCGTGCTCAAGACCGAGGAGATGAAGCACCCCGTGTACCATAAGAAGGGCCAGTTCCCGCTGCACTGAATGGTGGTGTTCCCCAGCCTGTTCCACCGCACGGGGGTAAGAGACAACTACCTCGCCGAGATGGAGCACCCCATCGGGCGGGTTGACGAATGGCACACCCGATTCTTCGAGAAGGGCGAAAGAGAGGACGTCGGTGGCCTCGTCGGTCTCGCGGTAGTCCCTGTTGAGCTGACGTATCCCTTCATCGTCAGTGATCACCAGGCTGAGATCAGCGGGAGAAGTCACCTGTTCCGCGGCGAGGGTCTCCGCCACCACCCGCCTCACCCACCTTTCGTCCAGATACGCCTGAAAGGACTCATTGATGTCCAGGTGAAGCTCAAGACCTTCCATGCAGCACAGCCCTTCCCACCCGGAATCTTAGCATAGAGGGGGTGGTTCTTCAACAATACTGGAGCGCCGTCCTCACCGGCCAGCCCTTGCCCGACCGCGACGCCCGCACGGGGTCGCGCAACGAGGCTCGGCGCCCCACGCGAGTCCGTCCCGGCGGGACAGGCGCTTCTTGAAGGAAACAGTTTATAGTATAATACAGTATTCGATTTTGGCGAAGGGACGGTGGGAGACCACACGCCGGAACCGCAGCGGTTCCCAAGATATCAAGCAAGCTTTTCAGCGTCAGGAGGTAGGGTACATGGCAGATGTCTTAGCAAACAGAAGTGCAGCGCCGGACAAGCCGGCGGAGGAACTGGAGAAGGATAGGTCATGGTGGTGGGCGGCAGAGAAGAGGAGGTCGCCGCGCCTTGACTACCTCAGAAAAGGGGCATGGAAGAAGGGAAGGCGGGGCGGCGAGTATGAGCCGGGGACCAAGGTGGACCTGGAAAGTCCCCAGCTATTCACCGAGGGGTGGAAGGCGAACGAAGATGACCCCATCCATCTGTGCAGAGCCAAGGCCCTGGCTCACCTGATGGAGAACAGGACCATCTTCATCACCGACCGATCACAGATCGTGGCCACTGAGTCCAACCTTCCCCACACCATCTACACCAGGGCGGAGGGCCTCGGCGACGAGATCTACAACGACCCTATCGTGTGCCCCGAGCCCAGAGAGGAGTCCCTGCAGATAATATCAGACCTGTCCAACTACTGGAGCACCCGCAAAGACTCGATCAAGCTGGTCAAGCTCCTCAGGTCGGAGGACATAGGGAAGTTCACCACGGCAGCTCTTATGTGGGGGTTTCCCGCCGGCGGCAGCTTCGGCTATGCCGGCAAGGACTATGAGTACATCTTCGGCCCGGAGCACAAAGTGGGAAGCGGCAAGGGATTCGAGGATATCATCAACGACATCCAGCGGAAGATCGACGAGGCCGAGGAGAAGCTGGACGGGACTCCGGACGGGAGCGAGACCGACCTCTACGAGAAGCTGCCCAACTGGGAGGCGATGCAGATCGCGCTGGAGGGCTGCATCAATCACGCCAGGCGCTATGCCCGGCTGGCGCGGATAATCGCCGAGAACTTCGAACCGGACCCCAAGCGCAAGGAGGAGCTGCTCAGGGTGGCGCAGACCTGCGAGCGGGTGCCGGCGAAGCCGGCGCAGACCTTCCAGGAGTACCTGCAAATGCAGCACTTCATACAGACGTGGACCAGGCTGGAGGCGGGCGAGTCGGCGTGGCCCACCCGGCCCGACTACTACGGCTGGCCCTACTACGACAAGGACGTGAACATAGACAAGACGCTCACCAAGGACGAGGCCCTCGACCTGGTGGGAGAACTGCTCATCCGCGGTTACGAGATGGGCCATTTCCTCGGCAGAGGCGGCGCCGAGGCGCTGCAGGGCATCGTTGGCACCTGGGTGTGGACCCTCGGCGGCGTCAACAAGGACGGCAGCGATGCCTGCA
>CAYTKL010000212.1:0-2530 GCA_964438305.1 uncultured Dehalococcoidales bacterium
ACGCCCATCACCAGCGTTCGCTCGTCGAGGTCGTATTCTCTCCCTCCCAGGCTCAACATGCGCCGGCCCTCGGCAAATTCGGGTCGCAGCAGTTCCTGAAGCTCGGCCGACAGTGCCTTGAGGCCGAAGGGCTGCCTCTTCAGTTTCGTTATCAGCAGTTTGAAGTGTTTAAGGTTTCCGGAGATGATCGCCGAGACCTTTACGCCCCCGTAGTCGAAGACCTCGCGCGGCAGGGAGACCTCCCCCCCGATTGAGAGCATGTTCTGCTTGATGATGTTTGCGGCCTTGGTGTCCACGTTGTCCACGCGCACGACGCGGCTGACCATCTTGGGCGCCATTATCGCCCTTCCCTGCTCGCTGGGCCTCACCTCGTCGAGACGGGCATATGCTTCGCCCAGATCATCCACGTCAAGGAAACGGGGATTGAACCTCATGCTCGCCTCAGCTCTTCTGGCGGATCAGGGACATCGCTTCCGCTCGCGACGCCGCGTTGGTATGGAAAGTGCCCCGTACCGCTGAAGTGACGGTCAGCGTGCCAGGCTTCTTCACTCCGCGCATGGACATGCAAAGGTGTTCCGCTTCGACGACGACCAGCACGCCGCGGGGGCGCAGCGCCTTTACCAGCGTATCCGCAACGTCGGTGGTCAGCCTCTCCTGTACCTGCAGCCGCTTGGAGAGCACGTCGACCACTCGCGCCAGCTTGCTGATCCCCGTTATCTGTCCCTCGGGCCCCGGGATGTATGCGACGTGTGCCTTCCCCAGGAAGGGAACGAGATGGTGTTCACATATGGAATAAAGCGGGATGTCCTTGACCACGATCATCTCCTCGTGCTCCTCCATGAACATCGCCTGGATAACATCCAGCGGGTCAACATCCATGCCGCTCAATATCTCCTCGTACATCTTGGCGACACGTTCGGGTGTATCCAGCAAACCCTCGCGCGACAGGTCCTCGCCTACACCCTCGAGTATCAGGCGTACGCCCTGTTTGATCTTCTCTTTGTCCACGACTACCCTCCTTCCCGCGTTTCCCGCATATTATATCGCATGGGGTCAGCCGGGGGTCACCTTTAAAGACCCAAGTCAAGGGTAAGCTTCTCCATACCCCTTTCGGAAGGGGTTGCTAAAACCTATTGGCTTGGGAGGACACCTCCGGCAGATACATGCTTCCTTTCCCGCGGAGCGGAGCCCCTGCCTGGCAGTCGCACGGACCTGTCCAAACCTCTGGTTCGCCTGTGAGGTCTTCTCACCCAGTCACCTTTATGAGCCTCGGCCGTCTCGGGACGGCCCGGCTATGGAATGATGGGGCTTGAGTGCCGGGGCCTAATCAGCCCTTGGATCCTCGGCCGCAACTGCGGCCCGGATAAGACCCCGCGGGGAGGCTCTCCCGGCAGCCCGGTCCGCTTTCAGGGAACAGGGGCGAACCTCCGCGGAAGGACCTTCATCTACCGCGGTCTCCCCTCAAGCTAACCGTCAAGCCCACCTGTCAGGCTTGTTTGCGTCATCGTAAGGTGTGCCGTGGAGCCACATGGCCCACATCACCGCCACCATCTTGCGCTGGGTGGAGAGGCGGGCGTGCAGCGCCGACCCGGTATTGGCCAGGGTGTTGGCGTAGGCCCGCTTGAAGCGATTGTCCCCTTCTGCGCGCATGGCAGCGAGGAAGGCCTTCATGCTTGCGTCCTTGAGGGCGCCGCACCCCATGCGGTCCAGCCTCTGCCGCCTCAGCTCCTTGCCCCCGGAGACGCACTGGGTTATCCCCAGGCTACAGTAACGCCACAGCTTGCGTGAGTCGGAAAAGCGCTGTGGACACTTCACGTAGGCGCAGAAGCGGGCGGCCGTGACCGGGCCCACCCCGGGGATGGCCTGCCAGGCCCGCGTAACGGGTACGTGCGAGGCCAGGGCCAGGAAGCGCCGCCTGGCCTTCGCTCTCTCGGCAGAGAGGAAATCCAGGTGATCGTAGTCGGAGGAGATTATCTCCCGCACCGCCGGGTTCTCCACCCGGGCCAGCGCCTCCTCCCTGCCCCGCCTGCCGTAGACCCGGGAGCCCTCGCAGATGATGCCCTGGGCCCTCAGTTTGGCCTTGATCTGGTTCTTCTGGGCCACCACCTTCTTCGTAAGCCGGTCGTAGGCCTTCACCGCCAGGTGGAGGGCGTAGACGTTTTCGTCCGGGGTGTGGTAGACGGGGTGATAGCTGCCCAGCTGTGCGATCTCGGCCAGCTTCTTAGCGTCTATCTTGTCGTTCTTTATCGGGTCTCTGTGTATCCAGGCGTTGCGCTTGGGATCCGCCACGTCCACCTTCTCCGCGTAGGGAAGGAGAACCCTCCTCGCCCAGTAGGCGAGATCGCATTCCTCCAGAAGCACCACTGCTTCTCCCTCCACGCCCTGCATGAACGCCGCAAGGCTCTTCTCCGAGGTGGGGAACTCGCGCACGCAGACGAGCTCTCCCCCCTCGTTCCTCACCGCCGCTACACAAGTCTTTGCCGCCAGGTCGATACCGATGTACACTTTACTCATCGGGCCTCTCCTTTCA
>CAYTKL010000213.1:0-2467 GCA_964438305.1 uncultured Dehalococcoidales bacterium
ACTGTATCCTCGAAGTAGGTGTCGGTGTGCCTCTCGGTCAACAGGCCTTCCTCCTGGCACACCTCGAAGAGCTTCGTTCCGCGAAAAGGATAGAAGATGGACACGTGAATCACCGCCGGCTTCACTCTGGCGTTCAACTTCACGGTGTCCATGACCTGGGCCCTGGTCTCAAAGGGGAGCCCGACCATGTTGTAGCTCAGGGTCTCGATTCCCACCTCATCGCAATACGCGAAAGCATCGACGATGCGCTGCGTGCTCACGTGGCGGTCGAGGACGCTGCGCCGCATGTGCTCGTTGCCGCTCTCCACCCCGAAGCGCATCAGCGTGCAGCCCGCCGCTTTGGCCATACGGGCGACGTCCCGCGTCATCAGGTTGGGCTGGCAGTTCATCTCGAAGGGGAGCCTGATGCGCCTGGCGTACTCCCTGGTGAAGTCCTCGAACCATTGCTTGTTCAGCGGCAGAAGGTCGTCATGAAACACATTGTATTCCGCCTGAGGAAAGTCGCGCGTCACCGTTTCCACCTCTTCGATGAGGTTCTCCACGCTGCGCAGCCTGATGTAACCGTTGCCGCCATACAGTTGCTTCAACGCGTGATTGCAGCAGTAGTTGCAGTTGTACGGGCAGCCGCGCGAGGCCATGAAGACGCTGCGGTGCATGAAGCCCACATCGAAGCTCTTCTCGTAGGGGAAGACCTCACGGTCGGGGAAGGGCACCGTATCCAGGTCGTCGATGAGGGGTCTCAACGGGTTTCGCTGTACCTTCCCATCCTTCTTGAGCCACAGGTTGGCGATGCGCGAAATGTCGTTTCCCGCGCTGAGGCTGTCACAGAGCTCGACGATGGCCCCTTCCCCCTCACCCAGGCAGACCACGTCGATGTCCTCCAGGCCAATCACCTCTTCCGGGTTCAACGTTGGATGGATGCCGCCGCACACGATGGGAGCCTCAGAGCAGCTCCTGGTCAGCCGGGCGAAGTGAGCAAGGTGGGGAAAGGTGTTGGTCACTATGGAGAACGCCACCATGTCGGGGCGGTTCCTCCGCAGGAAATCGACGTACTCGCTCTCGGTGGTATCGCCCAGCGCGTGGAAGAACTGGCAATCGTGTCCGGCACGTCGGAGACAGGCGATGAGCGAGGCGATCCCGACATGGAACGGCCCCATCACCTGGTAGGTGGGATCGATATATGCGAAGGCGACCCTCATTTGGATTCGGCTAGGCCTTTTGCCCGTACAGGATGAATTCGAAAGCGAAGCGGTCAAACAGCCACGGCATGGCCCTGCCGAGACGTTCCCATATGCTGGCGACAGATGAGGGAAGCCCGGCGGGTGCATGAGTCAGGGCTGTGACCTGGAACCGAGAACAGCCGTCTCTGGCCAGGATACGCTTGACGTCGCGCGCCGAAATGGCACGCTCATACGGTGACGGACGCCCCAGACCCGGCGGGAGGAGGAATCCGGGAAGCCGGAGCTGAAAGACGGCGTACTTGTTGGGCTCGGCGACGACGACGTGCCCGCCCGGCTTCGCCACCCTGGCCATCGCCAGAAGGGGTTCGTCTATCGGATGGGAATGGTGAACCGAGCCCTTCGAGAAGACCACGTCGAAGGCCCCATCCCGGAAGGGGAGGCGACGGGCGTCACCACAGACGCAGTTCCTCGCCCCGGCGTCCGCCAGGTCCTCCAGCGGCCCGCTGGCGACGTCGAGGTTGACCACCAAGGCGCCCTTTATCTCCAGCGGCAGCGCGACGAGGCGGTCATTGCCGCTCCCCACGTAGAGCAGGCTCTTGCCCTCCACGCCGCCGGCCTGCCGTTCGATGAACTGGCACAGGTCTTTCGCCCCCTTCTCGGCGTAGGACTCGAAAATGGCCGCGGCCTTCGCATCACTGTACATTACCTCTTTGGCCCAATCGTAGAGCTGGTGCTCCCACATGAAGCGGTCGGTCTCCGCGTCACCCGGGTCCGCCGCAGTCTCCCCACCGCGCACGGAGGACTGCATCTTTTCCCGATACACATCTCTCTGTGGAAGGACGGCAGCGAGGTGCGCCGGCAGCATCTGGGGTATGCCGTTCTTGATGGGGTACTGAGCGCCGCATGGCGGGCAGGCCAGAGAACCGCTGGAAAGCAGCTTCAGGTTACCCGAGCCACACTCGGGGCACGCCAGAAAATCAAGCAGACGCTTTTCCACGTTCTTGCCTTCTGTAACCCAGTTCGTATTCGGGCTATCGCCTCAGGACTGCGTGCGGTACTGCTCCAGGGCTTCGTCGGGGAAATCGGCATTGGTGAAGACGCGCTGCACATCGTCGAGCTCTTCCAGCCTGTCCAGCAGCCTCAGGGTCGTCAGCGCTGCTTTCTGGTCCAGCATCATGGTGCTGTTCGGCACCATGGCCAGTTCAGCGGAGACGACCGTCAGTTCCTTCTCGTCCAGAGCCTTTCTCAGTGTCTCCAGGTCCTCGGGGCTGGTGTAGATCTCCACT
>CAYTKL010000214.1:0-2458 GCA_964438305.1 uncultured Dehalococcoidales bacterium
GCGAGAAGCCCAGGCTCACGGGTTCCTGCCAGGCAAGCGTAGCGCCAAGGCGCAGCTCGGGGGTGATGCTGAATGATGCCGCTCCTTGTCCGCGGTGGCCGAGTTGTCGACCCCAGCCAGGATATGGACAGCGTCGGTGACCTCCTCATCATTGACGGTAGAATCGCCCGGGTGGGCAGAGGGACAACGGCTGACCAGCCTTGCACCGTGCTTCACGCCGAAGGCCTGGTGGTCTCACCCGGTTTTGTCGACCTTCACTGCCACCTGAGGGAGCCCGGCTTCGAGGACAAGGAGACCATCGCCAGCGGCACGCGGGCGGCAGCCAGAGGGGGCTTCACCACCGTGTGCTGCATGCCCAATACCGAGCCTCCCATCGACACCCGGCGTGTTGTCGAGTTCGTCGATAAGCAGGCGGCGGCCGACGGCGTTGTTCGAGTGTTGCCCATAGGCTGCATCACCAGAGGACGCCGCGGGAAGGAGCTGGTCGACATTGCGGACCTTGCTGACGCCGGCGTCGTCGCCCTGAGCGACGACGGGGACTGGGTGGCCGACCCCCATTTGATGCGCCAGGCGTTGCAGCAAAGCCGCCGCTTCGGCCTGTTCCTCACCGACCATTGCCAGGACGTCTCGCTGAGCGCCGGTGGAGTGATGAACGAGGGCGAGGTGTCGGCGAGGCTCGGCCTCAAGGGCATCCCCGCCGCGGCCGAGGAGGTCGCCGTCGCCCGTGACATCGAGTTGGCACAGGAGACGGGAGGCAGGTTGCACATCGCGCATGTCAGCGTCGCCGGCTCCGTTGACCTGGTTCGACGGGCCAAGGAGAACGGTGTGGAGGTCACCGCCGAGGTCACGCCACACCACCTGACCATGACCGATGACATGGTCACCGCCTGTGACACCAATGCCAAGATGTATCCGCCGCTGAGAACGTCAGCGGACGTTGAGGCGCTGTCCAAGGCCCTGGACGAAGGCGTGATCGACGCCGTAGCCACGGACCACGCCCCTCACACGGCTGCGGACAAGCTGTGTGACTTCGAAGCAGCCGCCTTCGGCATCAGCGTCTTCGAGACAGCCCTGGGAAGCCTCCTCATGCTGGTGCATGCCGGGAGCCTGAGGCTGGTGACGCTGGTATCGAAGCTGACCCGCGAGCCTGCCGCAATCCTGAGAAGAAGCGACATCGGAACGCTCAAGCCCGGCGCCTGCGCCGACGTGACCATATTCGACCCCGAGGCGGAGTGGACCGTTGACCCTACACTCTTCGCCTCCAAGGGCAGGAACACCCCTCTCGCCGGCCAGCGCCTTAAGGGCAGAGTGATGGCCACCATCTGCGGCGGTCAGGTGGTCCACCGCGATGAGGTTGTGAGGCTTGAGAAGATACACCACCAGGCAGGAGCAAGGATTGACTGAACACGTGCGGGCACCGCAGTGCCAACCGAAAGCCCGGCGGGAGCTGACTATTACAACGAGGGTATCGAGGTGAGCGAGCAAAGCAGAACAGCGTTCCTGGTTCTTGAGGACGGCACGGCATACGAAGGGTATTCCTTCGGCGCCGACCCGCCATCTCACGGCGAGGTGGTGTTCAACACCAGCATGACCGGCTACCAGGAGATGCTCACCGACCCCTCCTACGCCGGCCAGATAGTCGTCCCCACGTTTCCCCTGCTGGGGAACTACGGGGTGAACTCCGATGACGCCCAGTCCAACCGCATACAGGTGGCCGGCTTCGTGGTCCGGGAGGACTGCCACCTGCCCAGCCACTGGAACTCCAGTTCCACGCTGGACGAGTATCTCGCTTCGGGCGGCATCCCCGGCGTAGTCGGTGTAGATACCAGAGCCATAACCCGCCGCCTCCGCACCGCAGGCGTAATGATGGGGATGATAACCAGCGGACCGGTAGAGGCGGCACTGCAGCAGCTATCCAAGCTGCCCCAGTATGATGACATCGACTTCGTCCAGCGGGTGAGCACCACTGCCCCCTATCGCTGGCGCTGCCCCCAAGGCCGCGAGACCGAGTTTCACGTGGTGGTGGTCGATTGCGGCCTGAAGTTCAGCATTCTGCGATACCTGTGTCAGCTTGGCTGCGAATGCACCGCCGTGCCCTCCGCGACGTCCGCCGACGACATCCTGGACTTGAAGCCCGACGGCGTCGTCCTTTCGCCGGGACCCGGCGACCCCGACCTCCCCTACCTGGAGGGGACGGTGTGCGGCCTTCTGGGCAAGAAGCCGATCATGGGCATCTGCCTGGGGCACCAGCTCATCGCCCGTGCCTTTGGCGGCAAGACGTTCAAGCTCAAGTTCGGCCACCGCGGGGCCAATCACCCGGTTCGGGACCTCGAGACGGGCAAAGTGAATATCACTGCTCAGAATCACGGCTTCGCCGTCGACCCCGACAGCCTGAAGGGCGGGCTGGAGGTGAGCCATCTCAATCTGAACGACGGCACGGTCGAGGGGGTGAGGCACC
>CAYTKL010000215.1:0-2444 GCA_964438305.1 uncultured Dehalococcoidales bacterium
GGCGCTGGGCTCGCCTGTCCCGCGGGAAGCTGAAGCTTTATCACCGTCTTGATTTTCTTCCTGGCCAATGATGTCCTCCGTTTGGTTGAGCCTGGGGACGTGCAAGGCTGCAGGTCCTCAGGCGCTCACGTCACGCTTACAGTCTGTCCACCTGAAGGAAGTCGAGTTCCACAGGCGTCTCCCTGCCAAAGAAGGAGACGAGCAGTCTCACCTTCCCCTTTTCCTCGTTAATACTGTCGACTATGCCAATGAAATCGTAAAAGGGACCGTCGACTACCCTCACACTGTCCCCCCTGGTGAAACCCACCTTGACACGAGGCGTCTCGGCCTTCATCTGGTCGAAAATGGTCTCCACCTCTCTGTCTTCGAGGGGGACAGGCTTGGTTCCCGCACCGACAAAGCCGGTAACCCCCGGCGTGTTGCGGACCACATTCCAGCTCTCGTCGGTCAGTTCCATTTCGACCAGGATGTAGCCGGGAAAGACCTTCTTGGCGACGGTCTTTCTCTGCCCTTCCTTTATCTCGATGACGTTCTCTGTGGGAATGACCACCTGGGATATGGTGTCCTGCGCGTCCATCGACTTGATACGCTGCTCCAGGTTAGTCTTCACCCGTTGTTCGTACCCGGAATAGGTATGTATCACATACCAGTCTTTGTCGTCCCTTCCCATGCTTCCCCCTCAAGCCAGAAGCGAAACCCCACGAGGGGTTTGTTGTTCATTCTTCCCTATGCGACGTGTCCTCACCAGATGACATTGACCAGGTAGGTGAACCCGAGGTCTATGACACCGAGGATCACCCCCACGGAGCCCGCTATGGCGAGCACCATGAGCGTCAGCCGCTGTGTCTCGTGTCTGGTGGGCCAGACCACCTTCTTGAGCTCAGATATGACCTCCCTGAAGTAGTCTACAACCCTGCCAAACCAGGACCCGCGACGGCGCCCTGCCACAGCCTCCCTTCTCATCAGCTATCTCACCTCGCGGTGCAGCGTGCGTACGCGACAACGTGGGCAGAACTTGGTGAGTTCAAGGCGGTCGGGATCATTCCTCTTGTTCTTCGACGTGGTGTACGTTCTGTCCCGACACTCAGTGCAGGCCAGGTTAATGACGACCCTGGAGCTTCCCTTCTTTGCCAATTGACCTCCACCTAGTTGATGACCTTGACGACGCGACCGGCTCCCACAGTTCTGCCGCCCTCTCGGATGGCAAAGGTGAGCCCCGGCTCCAAGGCGACGGGCTCGATGAGCTTGACTTTCATGGTGATGTTATCACCGGGCATGACCATCTCAACACCGTCGGGCAACTCTATGGAGCCCGTGACATCGGTGGTTCGGATGTAGAACTGGGGCTTGTAGCCGGTGAAGAACGGGGTGTGCCGTCCGCCTTCCTCTTTGGTCAACACATATACCTCAGCCTCAGCCTCGGTGTGAGGCTTGATCGATCCCCTTGCGGCCAGGACCATGCCGCGCAGAATATCATCGCGCTCAACCCCCCTCAGCAGGCAACCGACGGCATCGCCGGGCTCGGCGTCCGGCAGGGTCTTGTGGAACATCTCCAGGCTTGTGACGACTACATTGCGCGTTTCTTTCAGGCCGACAATCTCCACCTCAGTTCCGGGCTTGAGGATGCCCCGCTCGACACGTCCGGTGGCCACCGTTCCTCGCCCCTTGATGCTGAAGACGTCCTCGACGGGCATGAGGAACGGCTTCTCGGTGTCGCGAACCGGGGTCGGGATGTAGGAGTCTATGGTGTCGAGGAGTTCCCATATGCGGCCGCACCACTCACATTCTCTCTTGCCGCAGCCGCATTCCAGTGCCTTGAGGGCGCTGACCCTGACAATGGGGACCTCGTCGCCAGGGAAGCCGTAATGAGGGAGTACCTCTTCCCTCAACTCAAGCTCAGTCACCTCGAGCAGTTCCTCATCGTCTACTACGTCCACCTTGTTCAAGCAGGCGATGATGCACGGCACATCGACCTGGTGTGCCAGGAGGAGGTGTTCTCTAGTCTGGGGCATGACGCCGTCGTCGGCGGCGATCACCAGTATGGCACCGTCCATCTGCGCCGCCCCGGTGATCATGTTCTTGATGTAGTCGGCGTGGCCAGGGCAGTCGACATGTGCATAGTGGCGCTTCTCTGTTTCGTATTCGATATGGGCGATGGCGATGGTCAGCCCCCGAGCCTTCTCTTCAGGGGCATTGTCAATGCTCTCGAAGGCGCGGTATTGCGTGGTCCCAACCGCGGCCAGAATCTGGGTAATCGCCGAGGTGAGGGTGGTCTTGCCGTGGTCCACGTGACCAATAGTGCCTACATTGACATGTGGTTTGGTTCTCTCATAGACTTTCTTCGCCATTTCTCCTCCTATGCCACATTAGTAAGCCCACAGCCAGACTCGAACTGGCGACCCCGTTCTTACCAAGAACGTGCTCTACCACTGAGCTATGTGGGC
>CAYTKL010000216.1:0-2340 GCA_964438305.1 uncultured Dehalococcoidales bacterium
CTCCTCAGGCATCTTCAAGACTTCCCTGAATACGTAGTCATTGTCCTGGCCGAGAAGGGGAGCGTGGCTGTAGGCACCCTGCGGCACATTGCTCAGTTTCCACGGCAGGCCGGCCAGACGAAGGGCGCCCACTCCCGGATGGTCGATGTCCACGAAGAAGCCTCTATGAGCCAGGTGTGCGTCTTCCACCACCTCCTCCACCTTGGAGGACGGGCCCGCTATCACTCCCGCCTTCTGTAACGTCTCGGCCACCTGGCGGTGGTCCTGTTCCCTGGTCCACTCCTGTATGTGACGGTCCAGTTCCTCGCGATTCTCCAACCTGCGCAGCCCGCTGTGGAACCTCTCGTCTTTGGCCCACTCGGGATTGCCCATGGCGCCACACAAGGCATCCCACTCTTCGTCGGTGGACACCGCAATGGCTACCCACTCGTCGTCGCCGCGACACCGGTAGCAGCCGTGGGGAGCCATCACCCTGTCGCCGTTTCCCTGCGGTGCGTCCACCGTACCGTTCATGGTGTACTGCATAATGGACTCCGGAAGCAAACTGGCCATTACCTCGGTCATTGAGAGGTCTATGTACTGTCCCTGCCCCGTCCTCGACCGGTGGTATAGCGCGGCCAGAATGGCGAATACGCCGTGCTCGGCCGCCGCCAGGTCGCTGTAGCCGCGGGTGGCCATGGGAAGCGGTTCTCCATCGGGGTACGCATTCGCCGCGCAAATGCCGCTGAAGGCCTCGATGATGCCGGCGAAAGCGGGCCGCTCTCTGTCGGGTCCCGTTCTGCCGAAGCCCGAACCGGCGTACATGATTATGTCGGGCTTCACCTTCTTCAGTTCTGAATACCCCAGTCCCCAGCGGTCCATGACCGGACCGCCGAAGTTCTCCGCGACTATGTCGCTCATCTTGATCAGCTCCTTGGCAAGCTCTCTTGCCTTGGGGTTGGTCATGTTGAGGACGCAGCCCTTCTTGCCGTAGTTCAGTACGGCAAATACCGCGCTCATGGGACAGTCCTCTGACATGCCCCTGAATACCTGCCGCGTCAGGTCTGGGCGCAGGTTGCTCTCAATCTTGATGACCTCGGCACCCATTACTCCCAGCCACTGGGTAATGTGGGAACCGGCCCAAACAGCGGTAAAATCCGCAACTCTAATGCCGTCCAACGGAAGCTTATCCAAGCCTTGCTCACCTCCACTATGTTCTTGGGGGGCTCTAGATGACCCCTGCTGCTCTCAATCTCACCAGGTCTTGCTTGGTGTAGCCAAGCCGCCCGCAGTAGACCTCTTCATTGTGCTCGCCAAGCAGGGGGGCGGGGCGTTGCACACTCCACGGGGTCTCGGACAGCTTGAAAGGTGCCCCGGGGAATACGACGTTACCCGCCTCCTTGTGGCCGACCTCGGCGAAGAAGTCTCGCTCCGCCAGTAGCTCCGACTCAACCAGTTGCTTGGCGCTGTTTACCGGCTTGCACGGTATGCGCCTCGCTTCGGTGGCGCGGAGCACCTCCTCCACCGTGTGTTCCTTGGTGAACTCCTCGATCATAACCTTGGCTGCGTCCCAGTTCTCTCGCCGTGTCGCGATGTCGAGGAACAGCTCGTTATAGGCCCACTCGGGGTTGCCCATGAACTCGACCCAGGACTCCCACGTTCTATCGTGAAAGCAGATGAGATAGACGCGGCCGTCGCTGCACTGATAGATGTCCGACGCCATGCCCGGCTGGCTCCCTTTCAGCCTGGTCCATCCCATGCCCTCCACGGCGTAGACTGCAAGCTCGCGACGCGCTATTGAGGCCAGTGCTTCCTGCTCCGAAAGGTCCACGTGCTGTCCCTGGCCGGTCGTTTGCTGGGCAAACACGGCAGACATTGTGCCTATGGCCGCGCTGAGGCCGGCCAGAAGCCCAGCCTGGTGCTCCGGTCCCTGCAGGGGCGGCTTCGCTTCAGTATCATCCACGCCGTCGGATGGGTTGACGAAGGCTATGCCGCTTGTATGGAAGGTAGTCAGATTGCAGGACTTGTTGTCTCGATTGGGCCCTGTCTGTCCGAATGGAGCAATGGATGTCATAACCAGCCGGGGACTGACATTCTTCAGGTGCTCATAGTCCAGCTCCAGCTCTTCAAGGTAGCGTGGCGGGTTGTTCTGCACCAGTACGTCTGCCTGCTTTATGAGTCCCTTGAGCACCTCCGCCCCGCTCGCGCAGCCGACGTTGAGCGTAACCCCCAGCTTGTTGGTATTGAGATAGAGAAACAGGCCGCTCTTCTCCGGGTGGGGAATCCCTTTGGGAAAAGGTCCGTATCCCCTGGCCCGGTCGCCAAGGCTGGGCCTCTCCACCTTGACCACGTCGGCCCCCA
>CAYTKL010000217.1:0-2282 GCA_964438305.1 uncultured Dehalococcoidales bacterium
AAGGCTTCCCGGGTCCTCACCAGATCGTCCTTGAACTTCCCTTCCAGATAACGGCGCACGCTCTCCGGATCCACCGGCTTGTCCTTTGTCACGGCCCGGAGCCCTTCCGCGGTCTCGCGGGTCGGTACGCGGCGGCCGCACAGGTCGACCCAGCCGCGTTCTCGGGGCTCGGCCGCTTCGCCGCGGTCCGCCCGGGGCTCCGCGTAGATTCCGAGGCTTCGGCCTTTGGAATAGGCGTTCAGGCCGGCCACCGCCTTGCCGAGGGACAGGGAGACGCTTCGGTCGTATCCGAGACGCTGGGCGACGACGCTGGCCCAGAGGGTCAGCACCGGGGCGCGGTTGATCGTTACCGGATTTTCGGCCATGACGGCTCCTCCTCCTCCTATAAAAAGTCAACCACGAGCCTTCTGCCCCAGGCTCAGGTTCTATGTCCCGACAACGTCGGTTCAGGCGGCACTGACGACCGCCCTTCTCATTTTCATTGCCGTCATGAAGATCCCCGGATCAGTCATCCGCAGCGGATCAAACGCCTCGTCGTTACGGAGCATGTACCAGACGATCTTGCTGAGCTTGCGGGCGGTGGCGATGATCGCCTTGCCCGACCCCTTGTGCTCTTTCATAGCCGCGTAGCGGTGCATCAGCCGGTACCTCTTCGTCCGCCGGGCGTTGCGTACCATACCCAGCACCACCTGCACCAGCGCCGTCCGCAGCTCTTTGGGTCCTCTCTTGGTGATGTTGCCGTAGTGCTCGGTGGTATTGGAGCTCTGCACCCACGGCACCAACCCCGCATAGGCGCTGTACTGCTTGTAGGTGGCAAATCGGTTGATGTCGTCGGTGAACGCCCGGATCGTCGCCGCCGTAATCAGACCGGCTCCCGGGATGGTCATCAGCAACTCCACCGTCCGGTCTCCCGCCACCTTCTCCTCAAGCAACCGCTCGATCTTCTTGACTTCCTCCTGAAGACGATCTATCGTCTCAATAAGCGGTTCTACCGCCACGCCGGCGAGTCCCTGTTCTACGAGAACGTCGAGGATTCGCCGGCGCTCTTTCTTGCTCTGCAGCTGTCCCCTCCGTGTCTCGATCCCCAGACTCAGCAGCAAGCCGTGAAGCTGGTTCTTCACCGCCACCACCGAGCGCACCAGTATCGTGCGGCTCTTCACCAGCCGTCTGAGCTCCTCAGTCTCAGGCGAGCACATCCTGGCCTCCGGAAGCATGTCCTTCTCCAGAAACTCAGCAATCGTGGCCGCATCATGGCGATCGGTCTTTTTCACTGATTCCGTCACGACCTTGAACTTCAGCGTGTTGATCAGCTTCACCTCAACGCCCACTCTCTCCATCCGTCTCAGGAAATACCGCGTGTTCCCCGTCGACTCAACCGCCACGCGCACCTCGTGGCCCCTCTCCAGGTACTCCCGCAGCTGACCCTCGAAACATCCGTAGCCCGTCTCTTTCGTCGGATAGCGGCTGGACTTCCCCAGCGATCCATCCTCACCTCGCCAGTACACCGTGAACTGCCCCTTGTGCAGATCAACTCCTACGCTCACTCTCATCTGTCTCCCCTCCTCCTTCGCGCCTGAGGCAGAGACCTGTGCGGTGGATCATGACCAATCTCCTATTCGACCTCGTGGGTCAGTGAATGCTGCGGCTACGGCTCCTCATTCTCCTTTACGGTCTCGAGGACCAAGCAACATGACGAACAGTAGCCGGTCTGCCTCAAACGCTCGATTCGAGGCAGTATACCTAATCCACCACACTATGGCGACTTTTTATCACTCCTTCTTTCTACACAACAAGCCACCTGCTTGGCAGGTGGTTGTTGACTTGCACTACCTGAACCGGTTTCTCGCCGTCCGGAGCACGGCGTCTATGAACCAGGAGTATCCCTTGCAGGAGCAGAGAACCTGGGACAGGGCTTCCCGCAGCTGGCTCACTCCGGGATTGCGCGTATTCTGCAGAACGGAGGTCACCACCAGGAGGAGGGCCGGGGTGCAGTAGCTGCAGTAGGGCTGGTGATTCTCGTTCAAGTAGGCCTTCAGATTGCTGAACGTGCGATTCTTCTCCAGTCCTTCCACCGTGGTGATGCTTGCATCTTCCGCCCTGAAGGCGGGCAGGAGACACGAGTGAACGGGGTCGCCGTCCAGCAGTACCAAGCACCCCCCGCAGAGGCCCGATCGGCAGCCGCCCCGGACGCTCGCGAGGCCGAGATCGTCCCGCAGGACGCGCAGCAGGCTTCTTCGCGGCGGCACATCCACGCTCTTCTCTTCACCATTGACCGTGCAACG
>CAYTKL010000218.1:0-2253 GCA_964438305.1 uncultured Dehalococcoidales bacterium
GCTTCGAAGGGAAGTTCCTGGCGCGTTACGCTGAGTCGAAGGGCTACAACTAGATTCTATGCGGCATCCGGTCTCTGGAGGACTACAGGTTCGAGCACGCGATGCGCAACGTCAACGAAGACCTGGCGCCGGGGCTCACCACGGTTTTCCTGATGCCTCCCCGCGAGATATGCGAGGTGAGCAGCAGCTTCATCAAGGGGCTGGTGGGGTTCGTGCTGATGAGGCGGGCGTTTGGGGTGCTGCCAGCGACGGTGGCAACAGTTGTCTGGGTGCTCAGCATTGTCATCCTGCAGGCCTACGGGAACCACACCGAGGAATTCGCCCTGCCGCTCATATTCGCCGTCCTGTACCTTTTCTGGGAGGCCGAGAAACGAGGCTCGTACCGCTGGCGCGGATTCCTCATTGGAGCGCTGGCGGCGGTGTGTTTTCTGTTGAAACCGAATCTCATCAGCGTGCACCTGTCGATCGGCATCCTGATGATCATCGCCTTTGGTTCACGTCACAGGCGCAGTGCTGCGGCAAATCTCTCCACTGTGGTACTGGGGGCGGCATTCGTGCTCGCTGCGGTGGTAACATATCTAGCGGCGAATAGCGCGCTCGGCGCCTTTGTCGAGCAGGTTGTGAGATACAACCTGGTCTATCCGACGACAACCCTGTACTCCAAGCTCGACAGCCTGTTCGTGGGCTTGTCCACCCTCTCCTGGTCGGGGATGTCGGTGATAGGACTTGCAGCCTGGGCCGCTGGTGTTCTTCTCGTCTGGCGCCGACGAGAGGATGTGGAAAGCGTGAAGCCGCTGCTGCACGTATGCTTGATCGCTCTGCCGCTCGAGTTCTTGCTTAGCGCCATCCCGGGCAGACCATATACCCACTACTTCTTCACGTCGTTGCCAATCCTTGCCGTTCTCGTGGCCTTCTTCAGCCGCTATCTGACGGCCGCTGTTGCGCCTGCCGCGAAAGCATTCAAGGTGGGAAGGGTGACGGTAACACTGGGAGGCTTGTGGCTGTTGGCGTTGCTTGTCGCCATGAGTCTGATTCCAGCAGCAGGCATTGGCTACCTGACGGTGAGGTGCGTAGCTGAGGCTTGTGGAGGAGAGGGCTACTACGCCACATGGTCAGAGGCGGCAGAATACGTCGCGAAGCACACGGTGGAAAGCGACTACGTGCTGGTATGGGGAGCGGAAACGGTCGTCAACTTCCTGGCGCACCGGCAGGCCCCCACCCGCTACGTGTGTCAGTGGCCGCTGTATCACCCCCGCTATGTCGACGAGGATATCGCCAATGAATTCCTTGGCGATATCATGTCGAAGAAGCCACTATTGATCATTGACACCTCACCGACTAGCGGAGCAGTACCTCCCATAGATGGCGGTGCGCGGGAGGAATGGGCGTCGACTCATACACTGCGCTGGATGGACGACATATTCGAGTACGTTGCCTCCAACTATAGCCTCGTCGCCACTGTCGGGCGTGACCAGTGGCTGGTCTACAGGTACGCGGGAGAGGACGCCGCTGACCACTGAGGCAAGGGCTGGCGGCAGCCGACGGTAGTGGACTGGGCTTCGAGTGCTATGGTATCTTGGAACTCGCCGCTGATGAAGAGGGAGAATGTGAATTGCTGAAGAGCATCCGCTTCTGGGTCGGGGTCGGAGTCACAGTCCTCTTTCTGTTCCTCTTCATCTATCAGATTCGCGACGACTTCGGTGCGATGGGCCAGGCGTTGGGGGAGGCGAACTACCTCTTCCTCCTTCCCGCGCTTCTCATCTATGGAGTGGGCATCTGGTTCCGAGCGGTGCGGTGGCGCTACCTCCTGAAGCCCATAGGGGTCTTCTCCTCCCTTCGCCTCTTTCCCCTGATCGTTATCGGCATGCTGGTGAACAACGTCCTCCCGGCGCGGCTGGGTCTGGTGGCGCGGGCCTACATCCTGGGCGAACGCGAGGGCGTGAGCAAGATGGCCGCCGGCGGGACAATGGTGGTGGAGCTGGTGTTTGACGGACTGACACTGCTCCTCTTTGCCGCGGTCATTTCCTTCTTCGCGCCTTTGACCGGGTGGTTGCAGCAGGTGATCAACATCACCGCCGGGATCTTCCTGGCGGCGGTGGTTGTGTGTTTCGTGCTTGCTGCCTCACCGAGAACCGCCCGTTTCGCCATCGGTCTGGTGCTGCACCTGCTCCCGCGGCGGTGGCGGGACCGTGTGGAGAGGTGGCTGCTCCTTCTCATCGAGGGGCTGGCGGTAATGCGCAGCCCGGCGAAGCT
>CAYTKL010000219.1:0-2196 GCA_964438305.1 uncultured Dehalococcoidales bacterium
TACGATTATTGGCAACGAACCTATAGGCTCGTGGGTTGACATTGCCGCGTCCGGTGTTTCGGGGCACGTCGCACGGGGCTTGAGAAAGGGGTGGTTGAACCAAGTATGGTATGGAAGCTGCCAGATGGGAATATGGACTCCATATGCCATTGCATGTAGAAGGAGGACAGAGAATGGCAGACGTGTTGGCGGAAAAGAGCAGAGCTCCGGACAAGCCGGTAGAGGAGCTAGAGAACGAGCGAGCGTGGTGGTGGGCGGCGGAGAAGAAGAGGTCGAAGCGTTTGGACTACCTGAGGAAGGCGATATGGAAGAAGGGGAGGATAGGAGGAACGTTCGCCCCCGGCCTCAAGGCCTCCATGGAAGAGATCCTGCTGCGCACTGACGGCTGGCGAGACAATGCCGGTATATGGCCGCCCAGTCTGCGCTTCGCCAGGATGGGGGCGCACATTCTGGAGAACATCCCCATCTTCATCACCGACTACTCGCAGATCGTGGGGAACCTGGGTGAGTCTCCCAACACCTTCAGGTCAAGTGCTGAGCTGACCTACAACGAGCCGGACATTATACCGGAGCCGATTGATGAAAACCTGAAGGTCCTGGCGGAGGTGGGGGACTACTGGCTGAGAGAAGGCCCCACGGGCGACTTCATGCGGACCTTCGACCCCGAGGACATGATGAAGCTCATGGGTGGCCAGATCTGCTGGGGCATTCCCGTCTTCTCGATGGGTGGGTACGCCGGGGTGAACTACGAGTACGTCATGACGGGCGAGCGCGGGTTCGAGGACCTCATCGCGGAGATTGAGAAGAACCAGGACGCGCTGAGGGAGCAGATGAAGAGCGGGGCGGACGTGGATGCCGCTCAGGAATACGAGAGGATTCGGACGTGGCAGGGAATGGTCGAGATGTTGGAGGCTGCTATAGGGTGGGCCCGGCGCTACGCGCGGCTGGCCCGGATCATGGCGGAGAACTTCGAGACCGATCCCAAGCGCAAGGAGGAACTGCTGCGGATAGCCGAGACGTGCGAGCGGGTGCCGGCGAAACCGCCGCGCACGCTTCAGGAGTCGATTCAGCTTGACCATTTCATCCAGGTGCTGAAGCGGTACGAGAGCATTGAGGGCGCATGGCCGGCGCGTCCCGACTACTATCATGGGCCTTTCTACGAGAGAGATGTGAACATAGACAAGCGGATCACCAGGGAGGAGGCGCTCGACCTCATCGGTGAGCACCTCATCCGTGCCGCCGACATGGGCGTGAATCTGGGCCGGTGGGCCAGCGAGGGCCTTCAGGGCATCTCCGGCACCTGGGTATGGACCATCGGTGGCGTTAAGAAGGACGGCTCTGACGCGTGCAGTGACTGCACGGTGGCCTATCTGCAGGCGGCGAGGATGGTGCGGGTGGCCAATCCCACCTTCGCCTTCCGCTGGCATCCGCAGGTGAAGGATGAGGTGTGGCGGGAGGTATTCGAGTGCATCAGGCAGGGATTGGGCTATCCCAGCATACGCAATGACCCTATCCTGATACAGAACGGGATGTACTGGCACCATCACCCTTTGGAGGAGATGAGGACGTGGGTGCACCAGGCGTGCATGTCGCCATGTCCGACGACGCGGGACGGGTTCCAGCCGTGCCGCATGGCGATGGCGACGGCGAATACGGCGAAGATGATCGAGTACGCCTTGTTTGACGGGTACGACCCGGTGTTCAAGATGCAGATAGGACCGCACACCGGTGATGCGCGGCAGTTCAGCGACTTCGAGCAGTTGTACGAGGCGTGGGTGAAGCAGATGCGGTGGATGATGGGCACGCTGGCGCGCTCCATGACCATGGGGCGGGTGAGGGACCCCGACTTCTTCGGGCGCCCTTTCCTGTCGGGCATATCGCAGCGGTCGGTGGAGAGCGGCCTGGACATCATCAGGCCGGGGAGTGAGCGAGGCAACTCATGGATCACCTTCTTCACGTGGGTGGAGAATCCCGACAGCCTGGCTGCGGTGAAGAAGCTGGTGTTTGACGAGAAGAAGTACACCATGGGCGAGCTGATGGACGCGCTGGAGGCGAACTGGGATGGGTACGAGGGGATGAGGCTCGACTTCGTGAAGAATGCGCCGAAGTGGGGCAACGACGACGACTACGTGGATGAGATAATGGTGCGGTGCTTGAGGGATGTGGCGAAGCGCTCGTGGGAGTTGAAGGACCCGT
>CAYTKL010000220.1:0-2172 GCA_964438305.1 uncultured Dehalococcoidales bacterium
GCTCTTCGAGGTGTGCCAGGAGGAAGGCCTGTTGACCGAGAGGCACACCGACACGTACTTCGAGGATACAGTCCTGCGGCAGAAGACCATATCCGCCGAGCAGGTGCGGGCCTTCAGACGGCTGTTCGAGCCCCTGGCGCGGCTTTACTCGCGATGCTACGGGCTGCCCGGGATTGCGGGCAGGGTCGCCGAGAAGGCGGTTGACCTGTGGGTCCTGTCGTTCACCAATCGCTACGTGGAGCGGGCGTGGGAAAGGCTGCCCTGGGTCAGGAGGAGGAGAGCCGACGCCGGGCCGTGCTATACTCTGGAGCAGGGGAAGGTCAGGGTGTGGGGACAGGAGTAGGGACAGGTGAGGGGGCTGGAGGGTCCGAGATTGTAGTGGGTAGCCTGTCGCCAAAGGCGGCAAGCTGCGCATTGACATTTGTAGTCGCCCCATTCATGGGGCAGCGGTGCCTGATGAATCAGGCAACTACAGGGTTGCTGGATGTGGTGGGCAAGCCGGAGGTCACCCGTTCGTGGTGAGCCTGTCGAACCATGAACGGCTAGCAGAAAGGCCATTTGACAGGGTCGAGATTGTGGTGGGTAGCCTGGAGCATCTGCTCCAGGCACGGTGGGAGCCGATGCTCCCACCTACCCGTTGGAGAAGCCGGGCGCAGGCCCTTCGACGGGCTCAGGGTGAGTGGAGTGGAGGTATTCTGGAGATAGAGGCGCTATTATGGAGACCTTTGTCTACGTAGTCTTCGCCATCGTGGTCGTGGCACTGCTTATCGTGGTTGCCGTGCTGGCGCTGCGGCCGAGAAGGGTTCAGATACCCGACATCAACGCGCTGGAGCAGAAGCTGCTCTACGCGCTGGCGTCCCAGGCGTCGGTCAAAGAGGTGCAGGATGCTCTGAGGGGCATCCCCCGCGACGTGGTGCAGTCGATAACGGGGAGCCTGAGCAAGCGGACGGGCAAGCTGAACGAGCTGCTGGCTACGCTGGAGTTGACCCACTACGACCGCCTCTTCTACCTGGGCGAGCCCATCGACTTCGTCGGCATCAAGTACGACGAGGGGGTGGACTTCATCGAGGTGAAGACGGGACGGTTCCGCCTCAGCGAGGACGAGAAGAGGCTGCGCGAG
The DNA here is from genome assembly GCA_964438305.1 of uncultured Dehalococcoidales bacterium. Taxonomy (GTDB): domain Bacteria; phylum Chloroflexota; class Dehalococcoidia; order E44-bin15; family E44-bin15; genus CAYTKL01. Next base: position 1,121 of record CAYTKL010000220.1, read on the forward strand.
CTCATCGAGTCGGGCCGGGTGAGCTACGTGCCGCTGACGGTGGAGCGCATCGGCCTGGCGGAAGAGCTTGAGACCGAGGAGTATTGATTATGGAACTGCCCCTGCTGCAAGACCGGGTCCAGTCCCTGGTCGATGATGCGCGCGAGATCGACGGGGCGTTTCACGACTTCGTCAGCTTCGTGCACGTGAGCCGCGTCCGCTCTCTGCGTCCCAAGAGTGCCCTGGACTCCGCTCTGGAAGAGGTTGACGGCGAGAAGCGCCCCGACTTCTACGATGACTGGGGGTGGACTCCCACCCACGAGCAGCGCGAGCGGCAGCGCACCATCATCAGCCGCTATGAGGTGTGGTTCAACGCCACCTCGGCGCTGGTGTATCAGTACCTGCCCAACCGCTGGGACGACTTCGCCATTCCCTACCCGTATGTCAAGAGCATCCTGGAGTGTGAGACGACGATGCCGCACCCGTCGGGGAAGCGCTTCGACGACGACTACAGGACGCAGCAGCACCGCCGTTTCAGCCAGAGCTTCGACCGCCAGGTGGACATACTGCTCTCCGTGCCCGAGGTGGTGCGCACCAAGGCGCTGCACCTGCGCCGGCTGGTGGTCAACCAGACGGTGAGCGCCGACCTCGACCGCGCGGAGAAGCTTCTTCAAGCCGCCGCCAGCGGTGGTGAGGTGGTGGTGCGGGCCGCCGGCATCATCGCCGGTGTGGCCCTGGAGAAGCACCTCAAGCTCGTTGCTGACGAGCACAACGGCCAGTGCAGGGCGGCGGAGGACGAGATCGCCTACGGCGACGAGGACGGCATCCGCGAGATGGCGAAGAAGCTGGGGCAGATGAATCTGCTCGAGCCGACCGAGCTGCCGGTGTTTGAACGGCTGCACAGTATTTGTCATAATTGCTCGTGCGCGCCGGGGGGTGAGGTAGAGATGCCGGGCAGCGAGGACGTCGCCCTGCTCATCGCCAAGGCCCGCGAGTGCGTCGGCATGGAGTTCTTCGAGTAGACGCCAATGCCAATAGCGGAGGGTGTTCACCAGCGATGAACATCTCAAACG
>CAYTKL010000221.1:0-2171 GCA_964438305.1 uncultured Dehalococcoidales bacterium
GGCCAGGTGCGGTTCGACTGGGACCGGTGAAGGGCGAGGTCTGTTTCAACAATGTGAGCTTCAGCTACGACTCGGCCGGCCCCGCGCTGAGCGATGTGAGCTTCAACGCGAAGCCGGGACAGCTAGTGGCCCTGGTGGGCGGCTCCGGCAGCGGCAAGAGCACCATCGCCAGCCTGATGCCCAGGTTCTATGATGTCACCGGTGGCAGCATCACCCTTGATGGAATCGACATTCGCGACCTGACGCTCGCCTCGCTGCGCAAATGCGTTGGCGTGGTGCAGCAGGATGTATTTCTCTTCGCCGCCACCCTTCGAGAGAACATCGCCTACGGCGCCACGACCGCCAGCAGGCAGGAAATCGAGGCCGCTGCCAAAGTGGCGCGCCTGCATGACTTCATACGAAGCCTGCCGGAGGGATACGAGACCTGGGTTGGCGAACGCGGTGTCACCCTTTCGGGCGGTGAAAGGCAGCGGCTGGCCATAGCGCGCACCATCATCGCCAACCCTCAGATAGTCATCCTGGATGACTCCACTTCGAGTGTGGATACTGAGACCGAACACATGATCCGTCTTGCCCTGGAGACCGTCGTCAAGGGTCGAACAACGTTCATCATCAGCCATCGCCTGAGCATGATAGGAAATGCGGACCTCATACTGGTTCTCCAGGATGGCCGCCTCGTCGAGCAGGGCAGGCACGATGAGCTTATGGCAAAGGACGGCCTCTACGCACGCATGTATCGCTCCTCCGTATCGGAAGGACAGCGGTCGGGCAACGCCGCCGCCAACGGGAAGCAGACAACCCCCGAGCGGGCGACGGGGCCAGAAGCAGGTGGGGAAGAGACATAGCTATGTACTCGGGCATCGGTTACATCAATACAGGCCGGTACTACGGGGCCTTTGACGCCGACGAAGAGGGCGGCCGGGGGAGAATCTACGATCCACAAGTAATGCGGCTCCTGCCCAGGTATCTGCGCACAGTGAGGTCGCAGATGGCGTGGGGTATTGTCGGCATGGTCGTGCGCGCATCAGCTTCATTGGTCACACCGTATCTGGTTGCCGTCGCCGTGGACCGCTACATGGCGACAGGCGACTTCATGGGCGTCAGCATGATTGCCGGCGTGTTCCTCGCCGTGTTGCTTATCGGGTGGGCCGGTCAATACGTGGAGAACCTGTTCCTCTACTACGCCGGCGACGGGATACTGCTCCGGCTGCGAACCGACATGTTCAATCACCTGCAGCGCCTGTCGATAGGCTTCCTCGACCGAAACAGCATAGGGAAGATCATGTCGAGAGTCCAGAACGACGTCCAGCAGCTGCAGGAACTCGTCACCAGCGGTGTGCCCACCATTCTCATCAGCGGTCTCACCCTCGTGGGAATGGGCTGCGTGATGATGGTCATGAACGCCCGCCTGGCCCTGCTGACTCTCGCCGTTGTGCCCGCCCTGGGGGCCGTGCTCTACGTGTGGCAACGCTACGCTCATCGGTCGTTCATGAGAGTGAGAAGAGCGATCGCCGTGGTGAACGCACAGCTTCAGGAGAGCCTGTCAGGGGTCCGCGTCATTCAAAGCCTGGGCAGGGAGGTCCTGAACGATTCGCTGTTCGACGAGGTGAACCGCGCCCACCGGGATGCCAACATACGGGCGAACCGGTTGACCTCGACCATGATGCCCGTCGGCGAGATCGCCGCGGCCGTGGCGACCGGCCTCGTCATCGTCTTCGGCGGGTATCAGGTGCTGGCCGGGCAGATGGGCATTGGCGTCCTTCTTGCCTTTCTCCTCTACGTCCAGCGCTTCTTCGGCCCGGTGCAGGAGCTCATCATGGAGTACGCCCAGCTTCAGCGAGCGACGGTCGCGGGAGCCCGGATAGCCCAACTGCTCGGAGTTGACCCGGACATCCAGGACGCTCCCGATGCAGCGGACTTGCCATCGGTGGCCGGTGAGGTCGGCTTCCATCACGTGCGCTTCGGCTATCAGCCGGGCACGGAAGTACTTCACGACGTGGACCTTCTGGTGAGGCCGGGCGAGACGGTGGCCATCGTCGGTCACACCGGCGCCGGCAAGAGCAGTCTGGTCAACCTCCTTGCACGCTTCTACGACGTTGGCGAAGGCAGCGTCACCATCGACGGGCATGACGTGCGCTCAGTCACCCAGCGCTCATTGAGGCGTCAGATGG
>CAYTKL010000222.1:0-2165 GCA_964438305.1 uncultured Dehalococcoidales bacterium
CGATGAGCACAATGAACGGCAACAGCCGGTCACTCCACGGAATACTCACCTCGTCGCCCAGGGTGACGGTCTCTATCTCAACGGGCACCTCCTGGCCGGCGAGTTCTCTTATCAGGTCAGCGAGAGTAATGGACAGTATGGTGCGGTTCTTGGCCAGGCTTTCGCCCCAGACGTAGGCAGTGATCTCGGTCGTCTCTCTCTGCAGAACGGCGTCGTCGAAGCCGGCATCCAGCACTACAGCCATGTCCACGGCTCCGTTCTCGGCCGCCTGTTTCAACGCGGAGACGGTCCCGTACTCCTTGGTGACGACCGAGTCAAGCTGCTGGGACAGGACGACCAGTTGGGAATCGCCTTCATCCATGATGCCCAACCGTGGCTTCTCGCTGAAGAAGGTGCCGAAAACCAGGGAGATCACCAGCGACATGAGAAGCGGGGCGGCGACGGCCCAGACGAGGATGAAGCTCCTCTGGCCGTGAAAGAACTCCTTGCCCAGCAGAATGCCCACGCGTTTCAGACTCATCGCAATCTCCTTCCCACAGCGGCGACGCCGGCGACTACAACCGCCAGGTCAATCCCCAACAACACCAGCAGGTTGAGCGAGACGTCGCCCCAGCCGGCCCCAAAAGCCGAAGCCTGGTGGACGGTATCGGCGAGGTAGTAGGAAGGGATGGCCTTTGCCCAGCCCGAGACGGTGCCAGGGAAGAGTATGCCAAACGCCGGGATGATGAAGACGATGAGAATCAGCATTCCCCATCCCAGGCTTGACATCATATCTCGGGAGAGAGAGGCAATGAGGAAGGCGAATCCAGTGACGAGCACCGCGCCGAGGAAGAGGGCGGTGAGGATTATGAGCGGCTGGCTGTTCAGGCCGCCGATGACAGCCATGAACAGTGCTGCCTGGCCGAAGGCGAGACCGACCCCGAGGAGCCCCTTTGCGGCAAACAGGTCGGGCACCGTCGCCGGAGTCACCAGCAAAGCCCGGCCGGTGCCCTGCTGCACCTCGTCGGTGATCAGGCCGGCCAGGCCTATCATCTCAAACAGGACCAGGAAAACGGCGAGGAGGGGGCGCATGCGGTCCCGTAGCGGTATCTGCTGTCCCAGCATGTCCGGGCCAAGGACCTCCGCCGATATGTCGACGGCCAGCGGCTCCCCCACCTGGAGGTATGCCAGTTCTCGTAGAACAACTTCCACGGCATCGGTGACCTCTTCAGGGGTATCCGCCGTGGAATAGACCGTTATCTGCGGTTTTTCCCCCGAGGCGAAAAGGTCCAGTATGTCCGGGGGGAGGGCGACCCCGACGGCATACTGTCCATCCGTCACCGCCTCGACGAGGGCGTCCTCAGATTCAACTTCCTCGAATACTATCCCTTCTTCCGCCAACTGCTCGAACGCCGGGGGCACCACTTCTGCGTACAATCCGAGCTGCAGCGTCTCGTTGACCGAGCTTGGCAGAACGAAGTAGATGACGATGTAGAACACAATGCCCAGGGCGGTCATGAGGCCGAAGAACTTGTTCCTGAAGAACAGGGAGAGGTCCTTTGCCACGAGAGCGCCGACTACACGTAGACTCAACGTCTGGCCCTCCGTTTGGTGGGTCTTGCCGGGGCGGGCTTCGGTCCGATGAGCCCGCGTCCGGTGAGCGCAATGAAGATGTCTCCCAGAGTGGCTTCCTCACTGTGAACGGTTACCACGTTCTCCTTGGAGAAGAGTTCGTGAATGGCGTCGGGCGTGTCGGAGGTGTCCAGGACAACCTCGCGGTTCTCAAGCCCGCCGCTCTGATTGGTCACCTGGACCTTGAGCGCCCGCTTTCCATACTGCTGTTTGAGGTTGTGGGGCGTATCGAGGGCGACAATCTTGCCGTGGTTGATGAAGGCGAGGCGGTCCGAGAGTTCGTCCGCTTCCATCATGTCGTGGGTGGTGAGGAGGACCGTGGTTCCCTGGTGGCGAACGGTCCGGATGAGGTTGCGAATGGACTTGGCAGACGTAGGGTCCAGCCCGGCGGTGGGTTCATCGAGGAACAGGATCTTGGGCCTGTTGGCCAGTGCCCGGGCCACCATGAGGCGTTGCTTCATGCCTTTGGAGTACGTCTCCACGCGGTCTTTCTCGCGGCCGCCGAGGCCAACCCTCTTAAGGAGGGGATAGGGGTTGAACGGTCGAGTGCCGAA
>CAYTKL010000223.1:0-2160 GCA_964438305.1 uncultured Dehalococcoidales bacterium
AAGTAGCGACGGGTTGGGGGCCTTCTCCGCCCGGGTGGGCTGGTCAGGGCAGGCGTAGGATGAGTTTCTTGCCGAAGACCCAGGGGAGGGGCGTGGGACGGTCGATGAAGCCTGTCTCGGCGAGGATGGGGTTGTGGGCCCGCTTGTCCAAGGTGACGATGATGTGGTGGTTTGAGACCTGGACAGAGCCGCTTACGTCGAGCAGGCGGTCGAACAGGGTCTTGGCTTGGGCACGGCGGTAGTTCTCGGGGAGGCGCTCGGCGAGCATGCGGTACAGGGCACTGCCCATGAGGGTGACCTGCAGGTCAAAGTCGACCTTGAGGTCCACCATTGAAGACAGGGCATCAAGGTGGAAGAAGTGGATCGCTTCGGCGATCCCGTTTTCGATGAGCATCCGCTTGGCGTAGCGGGTGATGAGGGCAGCGGGACTGCTCCTTAGGTCGTTGGTGAGGAGGATGGTGGGCTCCTCGTGGCCAAGATCGGTGACCGAGAGCTGACGTAGCTCGTCCGGGTAGCCGGTCAGGCGAACGTTCTCGTCGAGGACCCGGGGGTTCCGATACTTGCGTGTCACGCCACGAAGCTGCACTCGTGTCCACATGGAAGGAGGAAGGGAGTAGATGTGCGCCAGCAGCTGGCGGTGACGCCGGCGGAGCGTCAGAAAGCGGATCCCTTGTTCCTGGAGCCAGGCGAGCTTGTCGTAGGTGGTAAGCTGGGAGTCGAACACAAGCTCGGTGGGATACGCTCCGGTCCGCTCTCGGTAGAAGTCGGCGAAGCGGACGATCTCGCTGTGACGCTCCTTCTTGGGGACTGCGGCATTGGCGTAGCAGAGCACCCGTTCTTCGGCATCGCGAGCCAGGAACACCAACACGGCCTTCTGACTCCGGCTACGCTTGGAGACGTAGTGTTTGTCCAGAGGTTCCTGGTCGGCGTTTGCAGGAACAGAATGGAAGTCAAGGTCGATGCTGTCGCTACGGCGGAGGCCGGCCTGCCCGGCGGCATCGAACCAGAGCTCCATCAGCCTCCGGTTCGTCTCCCGGTCCACCCGTGAGCTGTAACTGGCAAACCAAGAACGCTTAGGGAGCACATTGAGCCCGGCGAACAGCGCCAGCCCCTCGTCAAGGACATGCTGCATGACGTGGCTCTTGCGTTCGATCCCCACGAGCTTGAGGGCAAGAGCGCTGCGCAAGGCCTCGGCAGGGGGAATCATCTCCGAGCCCGGTAACCCCGCCTGCTGCACAAGGAGAGCAAGGTCGATGTTCTCAAGCAGAGGGATGAAGAAGAACACCCCCGCAAACCGGGTTCGGAACGTGCGTGGCTCGGAACGCAGCTTGCGGATGTCGGCGACCTGAGCCACCTCGGGGGCGGGAACGGGGGGACGTTCCTCATCCCGCCGGCGGGGCAGAGGGGCAAAACCCTCCTCACGCAGGATCACCGCAAGGGTGTTGATGCTCACCTCCTCACCCGCTTCCCTGAGCTCCCGCTTCATGTCGTACACCGAGAGGTTCCGCTTCCGCATCGCCACGACCTTGTCCCTAAGGCGGTCGCGCACAGGGGCCGACTGGGGCCCGCGAGGCACGTCCCGGAAGAAGTGGTCCGCCTTGTTTTCTACCTTTCGGAACCGGTGGCACAAGCCGCGGAAAGAGCCAGGGGTGTAGCCAAACCGCCGCGCGGCTTCCTTCGAGGACAGCCCCTCAACAAAGTAAGCACGCAACGCCTCGTACTGACGGTGGGTGGTCTTCTCAGGGGCGAGGAAGAAGGGTCCCTCTGGGCGGCCTGGTGTTATCATATTGCCATGACCGGTAGCCATAATGTCATTATGCTACCTTGAAAACGATCTGTCAAGACCTTCTGTGGTTGCGGGGGGCACTGCAACACATTATTCCGCTGTTAATGTGCTTGATGGGGGAACAAGACCACGGACAGGTAACGCCCATGCATCCTCTTGTCTCGATGCTGGCAACACAACCTCGCTATGATCGGTACTCGTATTGTGCAACACTCCTGGCTGCTCCAGCCGACACGCCAGGACAGCCCTCGAGGCCCATCCTTCACTTCCAGAGCAGACTTGCGCCACGATCAGCCCAGACGACCAGGATCCTAACCCCAGCCCTCGGTGCGCAATGCGTTATCAGATGGAACCGGCGTGGAAATCGAGGCTAG
>CAYTKL010000224.1:0-2117 GCA_964438305.1 uncultured Dehalococcoidales bacterium
TTCACCGCGAAGGGCTTGTCGGTGAGCGACCTGACCTCTCTGATGGCCTCCCTGGTGCCCTCAGGGGTATAGATGACGGGATTCAACATCCCCAGTCCACCGGCATTGGAAACGGCGGCTACCAGCCTGGGGATAGCCACGTAGGCCATTCCCGCCAGCATAATGGGGTGCTCTATTCCGAGCAACTCGGTCATTCTCGTCTTCATCGACGGACCCCTTTCTGCGTACCGCTGACTCTATGGAGTGTCGTCTGGCTGCAGGGGCTGGCGTGGGTGGTGCACGTCGAATGGCGTGCGCCGATGGTAGTATATCAAAATGGGAGGGGCAAGCCAACTTCGGGCGGTCCATGGACCAGTTGGCAGCCGGCCGCGGCGGCGAGGCCACTGGCGTTCGAGCCTGCTTATGGACTATAATCCAGTGAGGTTTGTACGCATGTATCGGACTCATTATTGCGGCCGGTTGACCGGCGAGAACGTAGGTGAGCGGGTGACACTTGCCGGTTGGGTACATCGGTGGCGGGACCACGGCGGGCTCTTTTTCATCGACCTGCGCGACCGGGAAGGCGTGGTGCAGGTGGTGTTCAATCCCGAGCAATCGCCGCAGGCGCATGAGGTGGCTACGGGACTGCGCAACGAGTACGTGGTGAAGGTGTGCGGTGAGGTGCAGAGGCGTCCGGCGGGGACGGAGAATCGGAAACTGCCCACTGGGGAGGTTGAGGTGGTTGCGCAGGAGGTCGAGCTTCTCAACGCGGCAAAGACACCGCCGTTCAGTGTGAATGAGGACGTCGAGGTGGACGAAGCCGTCCGCTTCCGCTATCGTTATCTCGACTTGAGGCGCGAGAGGATGCGGGACAACATCATGCTGCGCCATCGAGTCATCAAGTACATACGTGATTTCCTGGATGCCAGGGGCTTCATCGAGATCGAGACTCCGATACTCATCAAGAGCACACCGGAAGGGGCGCGGGACTACCTGGTGCCCAGCCGGGTCCACCCGGGGAAGTTCTATGCACTTCCCCAGTCGCCACAGCAGCTCAAGCAGATACTGATGGTGGCGGGCTTTGACAAGTACTACCAGATCGCCAGGTGCTTTCGCGACGAGGACCAGCGCGCCGACCGCCAGCCGGAGTTCACCCAGCTTGACCTGGAGATGAGCTTCGTCGATGAGGAGGACCTGATAAGCCTTACCGAGGAGCTGTTTGCCTCGCTGGTGGAGACGGTGACGCCGGACTTCCGGGTGCCGAAGCCCTTCCCCCGCCTGTCATTCGCCGAGGCCATGAAGCGATACGGCTCGGACAAGCCTGACCTCCGCTACGGCCTGGAGATAGAGGACCTGTCGGACATCGCCGCCAGGTGCGATTTCGCCGTTCTTCGCTCCGCCGTGGAAGCGGGAGGAACAGCGAGGGGGATATGCGCCCCTGGCTGTGGGGACTACTCGCGCCGGCAGATCAACGAACTGGCCGAGTTCGTCCAGGCCCGCGGCGCGAAGGGACTGGTGAGCTTGCCTCTGGGTGGAGAAGAGAGCAAGTCAGTGGCGGCCAAGTTCTTGTCTGAGGAGCAGACCGGCGAGATAGCGCAACGCCTCCAGGCGAAGGAAGGCGACCTCTTGCTGGTCGTCGCCGGAGAGCCGGACGTTGTCGCTCAGTCGCTGGGGGCACTGCGCGACGAGATAGCGCGGCGGCTTGATCTGGCCGACCCCGGCCTGCTCGCCTTCTGCTGGGTGCTGGACTATCCGCTGCTGGAGCGAAGGGCGGACGGTGGCTGGGAGTCGATGCATCACCCATTCACGGCGCCGAAGGACGGTGATGCGGCGCTGCTGGAAAGCGCGCCGGAGAAGGTGCGGGCCAAACACTACGATATCGTGTGCAATGGTTGCGAGCTGGGCAGCGGGAGCATCAGGATACATACCAGGGAACTGCAGGAGAGAGTGCTGCGGGTGCTGGGCTACCCGGAAGAGGAGATCGAACCGAGGTTCGGGCAGCTTCTGGAGGCCTTCGAGTACGGGGCGCCTCCTCATGGCGGCATTGCGCCGGGGATCGACCGCTTTGTGATGCTCCTTGCCCGGGAGGAGACCATACGGGACGTAATCCCCTTCCCCAAGAACCAGAGCGCGGTGGA
>CAYTKL010000225.1:0-2109 GCA_964438305.1 uncultured Dehalococcoidales bacterium
GCCAAATTCTCATAGGCACAAAAATTCCTCCCATTTATATATTTAGAAGTGCTAAGCAAGGGAGGGGGTGGGATTCGAACCCACGGTCCCGGAAATCGAGACAACGGTTTTCAAGACCGTCACCATAAGCCGCTCGGTCACCCCTCCCAGAATTAGTATACATCCGCTATTTTATAACCTCAAACCTGGTGTAGGGGTGGAGCGCCTGTGGTATGGCTATGCTGCCATCGGGTTGCTGGTAGTTCTCCATCAGTGCGATAAGCACGCGCGGCAGGGCAAGGCCCGAGCCGTTCAAGGTGTGGGCGAATTGCGGCCTGGCGCCTGTCTCAGGGCGGAATCTGACGTTGGAGCGTCGCGCCTGGAAGTCGCCGCAGTTGGAGCAGGAGCTGACCTCCAGCCATTCCTCACAGCCCGGAGCCCACATCTCTATGTCATAGGACTTGGTAGAGGCGAAGCCGAGGTCGCCGGTACAGAGCTGGAGCACCCGATAGGGTATGCCCAGCCTTCGAGCCACCTCCTCGGCGTCGTTCACCATACTCTCGAGTTCCTGGCCCGAGCTGTCCGGCGTGGTGTACTTGTACAGCTCCACCTTGTCGAACTGGTGCCCCCTCTTTATCCCTCTTGTGTCCTTGCCGGCGGACATCTTCTCGCGGCGGAAGCAGGCGGTGTAGGCCACGTAGTAGAGCGGCAGGGCATCAGGCGGAAGGATCTCATCGCGGTGAAGATTGGTGAGCGGCACCTCGGCGGTGGGCACGAACCAGAAATCGTCCTCGTCGTCGTGGTACAGGTGGTCAGCGAACTTGGGCAGGTTCCCCGACCCTATCATGCATTCCTGCTTGACCATGAAGGGGGGATACACCTCGGTACAGCCGTGTTCCTCGACGTGAAGGTCGAGCATGAAGGAAATGAGCGCGCGCTGAAGGTGCGCTCCCTGCCCTTTCAGCACGTAGAAACGGCTCCCGGAGAGCTTGACCCCCCGCTCGAAATCGATGATCCCCAGCTTCTCGCCCAACTCCCAGTGGGGAAGCGGTTGGAAATCGAACTGCCTGGCCTCACCCCAGCTTCTTACCGTCGTGTTGTCGTTTTCATCCTTGCCGACGGGCACGCCGGCATCGGGTACATTGGGCACACGCAAGAGGAGGTTGCTGAGTTCCTCCTCTATCGACTTCAGTTCTTCATCGAGCAGCTTGACCCTGTGGCCAATCTGGCGCATCTCCTCAATGAGCTTGGGGGGCTTCTCGCCCGTCTTGCCGATCTCCTTGCTTACCTCGTTGCGCCGCGCCCTGAGAGTCTCCGCCTCCGTAAGCACGTCGCGGCGCTGCCTGTCCAGGGAAAGAATCTCGTCGACAGGCGCGGTGTCGTGGCGCTTGTTGAGGGCGTCGCGGACTAGGTCGGGGTTCTCGCGCACAAACTGCAAGCTGAGCATAGGCTTTCCTTCTACCTGGCACGCAACTGGGGGAACAGGATGACTTCTCTGATGGACTGCTGGTTGGTGAACAGCATCACCAGCCGGTCGATGCCCAGTCCCAGGCCGCCGGTTGGCGGCATGCCGTGCTCCAGAGCGAAGACGAAGTCAGCCTGGTATCTCTCCGCCTCCTCGTCGCCGAAGCGGGTACGCCATTCCTCCTGGTCCATGAAGCGCTGCTTCTGCTCTTCCGGGTCATTGAGCTCGCTGAAGGCATTGGCGATCTCTATGCCCGCAGCAAAGGCTTCGAAGCGCTCCACCAGGCGGCTGTCGTCCGGCTTGCGCTTCGCCAGGGGAGAGGTCTCCACGGGATAGTCCAGCAGGAAGGTGGGCTGCATCAGCTTGGGCTCCACGAAGGTGGATACCAGCTTGTCGGTAATATAGGCGGGGTTGAGAGTCTCCTCTGTCTCCACCCCCAACCCTTGAATTGCGTTTCGAAGTGACTGGGCGTCAGCGTGCTCCAGAAAATCGATGCCGCAGCCTTCCCTGATGGCGTCCCTGAGCGTGATGCGCCGCCACGGCGGTGCGAAGTCGATAGTGTTTCCGGCGAAGGTGACCTCGGTGGTGCCCAGAACCTCGAGCGCAACGTGAGACACTAGCTCTTCGAGCATCTTCATCACGTCATTGTAGTCGGCATATGCCTC
>CAYTKL010000226.1:0-2102 GCA_964438305.1 uncultured Dehalococcoidales bacterium
CAACGCCGCTCAGGTCCAGGGGGATAGGGGGCCGGTAGCCAAAGCTCTCAACAACGAAATTCCACCCCCGCTCCGCCAGCCGGTCGAAGAACCCCAGGCTGTGCCACGGCGGAAGCTCGGCGAACACCAGACGGTATTTCTCGTCGGCGACGGCCCCCACGCCCTTCTCCACCCTGTCCTTCACCTCAGCGTACATGTCCCGGAAGCACTGCAGCGAATCCCTCGGGTCGCCCATCATGAACAGGGCCGCCGGCATAGCGCTCCAGAAGTCCCGGCTGTGCATGGGGCAGGGGCGTGCCTTGCGCAGCTCGTTGACCTCGTGCCACACCCGATTGACCTCTATCATGAGGTCCACCGTCTCATCCAGCTTGTCCCAGTCCATCTTGCGGCCGCTGATACGCTCGACGAAGGCAACGAAGTGCTCCAGGTGTCTGACCCCCAACTCCACCATTCGCTCGCGCGAACCCTCGAGGAACAGCTCCTTCACCCCGGGCATCGGGGACTCCAGCGTCCACACCGGCACATCCATGTAGCGGCCCAATGCCTGGAACCACTTGTATCTCGCATCGCACACGGCGGATGACGCCATGAGGAATATGGGTTTCGGCATTCCGCCAAGAGGGGCCTCCGGGGGTATCTCGCCTCCCAGCTCCCGCATCATCTTCGAGGTATAGCCAAAACTGGCCCGGCTGTAGCCGCACAGATGGGTGGGAAAGCCGTCGGCATCGGCATACTCGAGGTACGGCTGAGCGAATCCCGTGGCGGCAAGGGCAGCGCCATAGTTCTCGGGGTAGACCACCTCCAGGTCCATGGCCTTCAGTATGGGGTCGCCATAGTACCAGTTGAGCATGGCCCAGACGGTGGGCTTGCCCGACCTCATCGCCTCAACGCTCTTCAGGTAGGACTCGTTCACCTTGGCGCGAAGGGGGTACATCGATTGCAGCCGGTTTATCGCCCTCTTCTTCTCTTCCACCGTCACGAGATCGTCACTTCCCCAGCACTACTCTGGTCTGTTGGAGATGCTCTCAGAGGTCCAATTCTATCATACATCGGCGGGCGGCGTGACCGCCACCTCATCCACTGCTGATTGAGCACGCTGTTGACGGGCGACAGACTCTGTAATAGACTACTGCACACTGCCCACGCTGGGAAAGCCCGAGATTGGCAGCAGCGTGGGCGCTCATCAGCGGGTCTCCTGTGTCAACCATGGCCCCAATTGCAGCAGGAGCCCAACGCAATATCGGGAGGGACTGAAGTGACGACTGCACGTAAGCTGTATTTGCTGGTCTTTCTCATATTCGCCATCGCCTACATCGGCACCATTCCGGTCCAGCCCTACCCGGGGCACTTCGTCATCAAGGCCATACCGGTGCTCACTCTCTCCGTTCTGGCGCTGACCAAGGTTGCCGGACTGAAGGGCAAGCTCCTGTTTGCCGCCCTCGTGCTGTGCGCCGGCGGCGACATCGCTCTCGCGCTGGGAGGGGATATGCTCTTCACCGTCGGCCTGGGGCTGTTCCTCTTGGGCCACATCGTGTACATAGTGGTGTTCTCCAGGGACTTCAAAGCGCAGAGGTCCAGGATTCCCATCGCCGTCGTCCTCATCGCCTACGCGGTAGCCGTAGCGGTCATCATGACGCCTCACCTGCAGGACATGATGATACCGGTCTACGTCTACATGGTGGTGATAACGCTGATGGGCATCTTCGCCGCATTCAGAGGCCCGAAGAGCATGCTCGTGCTCTACGGCGCGATCTCGTTCATCATCTCCGATTCGATCCTCGCCATCAACAGGTTCATGGTGGACGTACCCGGGGCCGACTACCTGGTCATGGTCACCTACTATCTGGCCCAGGTGCTGATAGTCCTTGGCTTCCTCAGTGACGAATCGGCAATGGAGCTTACCGAGGAGGAGGGAGAGGGCTGACGTCAAACCATGTCGCCCGCCCCCGGCGCGAGCGCGCGGGGGAGCAACCACAGCCGATAGTCGACAGGTCGTGCCGCGGGCGCCTCACGCAGTGCCCTCGCCCGAAGGCGTGTCAGCCAGCCGTCTCAAGATGTCCCAGAAGGCGCCGCGGTAGCCCTTCCTGATGGCGTTCACCAGA
>CAYTKL010000227.1:0-2058 GCA_964438305.1 uncultured Dehalococcoidales bacterium
TACCCGGCGGTCGAGACCGCTGCCTACCTCCTCAAGCGCTTCATACCTGACCCGTTCCAGATCCCTCTGCTTCTCCTCGAACTCGGCCGGCGAGTACAGCTTCTCCGGGTGCAGATAGACTTCGTCCACGGTCCTTATGGCTCGGGGCACCTTGAAGCCGGTGGGCGAGTCAACCCAGTCTTCCAGCCCTCCCCTCAGCAGAGACTCCAGAATGCCCATAGTGTATTCCAGCCTTATGTCCCGGTAGTGCTCAGCCTCACCAACGCCGCCCGTATTGAGAAGGTAATACTTCATATGGGGCAGGCCCCTGAGGATTTCGATGAACCTGTTGGCATGCTTGGCCTTGTCACCCGCCATGAACGGATCGTAGAAGAACTCGCGTCTGATCCTTCCCGCCTGGGTCGGGTCGCCCGCCGACGACTCCATTGCCTGTCCCAGGACCATCAGAGCCGCCGCCTGCGGCCGCGTCAGTCTTGCCACCGCCGGAATCAAAGGCCCTCTGGTGATGAGGACTAGGTTGTCCACCCTCTCGACGTCGATGTAGGGACTGGCGTGCATGAAGTCCTGCCTTCGCACCACCGCCCTTCCGTTCGACGTCCTCTTGAAACTGTAAAAGTCGAAGTCTCCATCCTCAGTCACACAGACGTTCTCGCATACTGTCTGCGGCTTCAACAGGCTGTAGAACACCTCAGTCTGCTCTCCCGGATTCACCCCCTCCGTCTTGACGAACACTCCCCCCTGTTCGAAGCCGCGAAACGAGCCATCCGGCATAAGGGTGCCGCCATCGTCCTGAATGAGCCAGGACACCTCCCTGCCTTTCTTGGCCACCACACGCGTGGTTGTCGTTGTCTTCCCGTTGGCGCTCAGCGCCGTAAGCAGCGTTCGCACTCTTCGGTAGTCACCGTGCGACGACTGAAGATAGTCCTCCCGACAACCGGCATGGATGAATATGCCGCTACCCCTGGTCTTGGCATTCCAGTCCTCGGCAGCGAAGACGCCCTTCTTGTATTCGCCTATGTAGTTGCTGTTCCTGACTATCTTGATCACCCTGCCATCGCCAAGCATCGCCAGCCTTATCGTGATATCCTTCTCCGGTAGCGGTTTTGACTTATTGGCTTCGAAAGCTTCATCGGTGAAGAACACCATCTGGTACGTTGGCGTCTTGACCTTCCTCGGCAATGGCAGGAACAGGTGCCCTCCGCCGTAGGCCAGGTGAGCGAACTTCACCGGGACAATCAGCCTCACCACTGTCTCACTGCTTTCGTTGCCCACAATTCTGTCGATGGAGATCAGCCTCTCCTTCGCCAGCGCCTGTTCGCACTGAGCAAGGAGTTGCATTTCCTCCTCTCCGAAGCCATGGTCAATGCTGTTCTTGGTGAACATCGCCGCCCTCGAGGTGGGCTCGCTGTCAGCGGCAAGGTTCCCGTAAACCGTTTTCCTGATCTCCGGCTCGATCTCCGTCAGCGTTCGAAGCTCGGCATCGGCGGGATTGTCGAACAACCTGTTTTCGGCTAGCGCCTTCTTCCTGATCCTCTCGACCGCCCTGGAGAACTCCTCCAGGTCGAATACACTTGACACTACATTAGCTCCTTTCTCGTCCTCCTAGAGCCGACCTTCAACCATCGGCTCCCACCGCACATCCCAACTCAAACCCATGACATTGTTAGTTGCCGTTCACCACCTCATCCGGACCCCCAATTCTCCCCAGTATGGCGCTGGCCGCAGCGACCGCCGGGTTCGCCAGGTACACCTCCGATTGCGGGCTGCCCATGCGGCCAACGAAATTGCGATTGGTGGTGGAGACACACTTCTCGCCCGCGGCGAGGACTCCCATGTATCCACCGAGACAAGGGCCACAGGTTGGCGTGCTCACCGCAGCGCCGGAGCGGACGAAGATCTCTATCAGACCGCGGCGCATGGCCTCCAGATAGACCTCCTGGGAGCCTGGGATGACGATCAGCCGCACGTCAGGATGAACCTTGCGCCACTTGAGCAATTCGGCAGCAGCCTCCAGGTCTTCGATGCGCCCATTGGTACAACTGCCGACCACCGCCTGGT
>CAYTKL010000228.1:0-1999 GCA_964438305.1 uncultured Dehalococcoidales bacterium
CGTGAATGCCATAGCTGCGGTCAGCGCCACCAGGCACGATCCTGCGCAGGAAGACGACCTTGCCTCCTTCCTCGGCGACGGCGACATTGTAGTTCTTCACCCGGGGCAGGAAACTGGCCACGTTCACCAGCTCGTGGTAGTGGGTGGCGAACACGGTCTTGGCCGCCAGCTTCGGCTGGTTGTGGATGTGCTCCGCGACAGCCTGGGCAATCGATATGCCGTCGTAGGTGCTGGTGCCCCGCCCGATCTCATCGAGGATCACCAGCGAACGCGGCGTGGCGTGGTTGAGAATGTTGGCCGTCTCCTCCATCTCCACCATGAAGGTCGACCGGCCGCTGGCCAGCTCATCCTGGGCGCCCACCCGGGTGAAGATGCGGTCGACAATGCCAATCTGCGCTGTGTCAGCGGGAACGAAGCTGCCGATCTGCGCCAGGAGCACAATGAGCGCCACCTGCCTCAAGTAGGTGGACTTCCCCGACATGTTGGGGCCGGTCAGGATGACGAGTTGGGCGTCCCTGTTGCACAGGTACGTATCGTTGGGGACGAAGGGCTCGTCGCCCATCGTCTGCTCCACCACCGGATGGCGGCCGCCGTCGATTAGGATGGCGTCATCTGTAGTCAGCTTCGGCCTAACGTAGTTGTTGCGCACCGCCGCATCCGCCAGGGAAGAGAACACGTCTATCCGGGCCACCGCCGCGGCGACCTCCAGTATGCGGTCAGCCTCCGCGCTCACCTGGTGACAGACCTGGCGAAAGAGGTTTCCCTCAAGCTCCACTACCCTCTCCTCGGCGTTGAGGATGAGCGATTCGTACTCCTTGAGCTCCGGCGTGAAATAGCGTTCCGCCCCCACCAGCGTCTGCTTGCGGATGTAGTCCGCCGGCACTTGAGAGAGGTTGGACTTGGACACCTCGATGTAGTAGCCGAAGACCTTGTTGTAGCCCACCTTGAGCGACTTGATGCCGGTCTTCTCCCTCTCCTGACGCTCCAGGTTGGCCAGGTACTTCCTGGCATCCCGTGATGCCGACCTTAGCTGGTCCAGTTCCGCTGAGAAGCCCTCTCTGATCACCCCTTCGCCCACACTTTGCGGCGGCTCCTCGGCGATGGCCGCCGAGAGCAGGGCGACCACGTCGTCGCAGGGCTTCATCTCCTTCAGAAGCCACTGCAGCGCGGAGGCCTCTTCTTGCTGGATTGCCTCTATCACCCTGGCCGCCGCCGCCAGACTGCGGCGCAGGCTTACCAGCTCCCTGGGCGCAGCGATGCCATTAGCCACCCGATTGACGATTCTCTCCAGGTCAGAGATCTGCCCCAGAAGGGCAATGGTCCTGGCACGCCGCTGTGCGCTCCCGTAGAACCACGCCACAGAGTCCAGCCGCTTCTCCAGCTCTGCTATGTCCAGTAGAGGCTGCCCCAGCCACTTCTTCAGCAGCCTTCCCCCCATGCTCGTCTCGGTCAGGTCGATCACCGACAGCAGCGTGCCGCCGGCGGTTCCAAAGCGCATGTTCTGAGCAAGCTCCAGGTTGCGCCTCGTCTGCGGGTCAAGGGTCATGAAGGACTCGGTGGAGTAGGTGGAAAGCCTGGTGAGCTGCCCCAGCACCCCCCGTTGCGTCTCCCCCAGGTAGCGGATGATGGAGCCGGCTGCTCTCGTCGCCAGGGGAAGGCGGGCACAACCGTATCCCTCAAGCGAACCGGTGCCGAAATCTCCGCCCGATTATCACCAGCACAAGCCTGCCGCTTGCGAGCATGCCGAAGGCCGATGGTCACTCACTCCTGGCCACCCCCTTCATTGGAGGGAGATTGTACTGCTTCGAGGCTCGATCTGGAAATCAGGGACGCGGGCCCAATAGCTCCCTGCCGGTCCTCCCGGTTTTACGAGCTTCTGCAGCACCACGTGACCTGGCGCTCCCTCTCGCCGGGCGTTACCTTCTGCCCAGCTCTCTGTAGAGCGCGTCTTCGGCGCGCATGATCGGGTGCTCGAGGTTCTCGCGCCAGATCCGGTCGA
>CAYTKL010000229.1:0-1985 GCA_964438305.1 uncultured Dehalococcoidales bacterium
GTTTCACCTGGCCTGCCGCGTCGCCCACCACAAGCACCCTTTGCATGTATGTCTTGCTCAGGGGATGCAGGGGAATGCCGCCGTAGTTGGGCGCTGCTTGCGGCGCGGCGATCTTGCCTTGGTGCAGAAGCATGTCGACGAAAGCCCTCAGGTGCCGCGCTGAATTCTGTCGTGCGAGAAGGCCAACGAGCGCCTTGTTCTGTGACGTGGGCACCAGCCAGGCGAAAAAGCCTGGAGCCAGGTCCTGATCGAGGTAGACCTCCATTTCATGAACGTCGTTGGTATCCACCTCAACCTGGGCGCCCATGATGATATCCTCAACCCTTCCCATGCCCAACCTCGCTGGCAGGTTCGAGATGCAGCCGGTAGCGATGACGGCAGTCCTGGCGCGGAGCGTCCTCCCGTCTTCCGTCGTGACGGTGACGGCATCGTCCCCCACGGCAATGTCGGCTACCCTGTGGCCGAGAAGATACTCGGCACCTCGCTCTTGTGCCTTACGGGCCAGTTTCTGGTCGAAGGCGGCCCGGTCGATGATGTAGGCTTGAGTGGTGCCTCTGTCCAGCCTCATCTCCTTTCGCGAGGGGCTAAACAGCCTGGCAGTCCTCACCTCTCTCAGTACTGTACCGTCGAACACGGGGAAGCGCTGGAAGCACTCCGCCCCGATGATTCCGGTGCACTGTACCGGCTCGCCGACCTTCTCGTGTTCCTCCACGACAGCCGCGCTATAGCCCAGAGCGGCAAGTCCGCAGGCTACATAGTTGCCGGCTACGCCAGCACCGGCGATGACCACGTCATACAAATCAAAGCCTTCCCTTCCCCGTGCGGGCAGCATAGCGAAGACGAGGTATGTTCGCGCCTGGACTACTGTCCAGTGAACTCCTTGAGAACGACAACGCCGTTCGTCCCCCCAAAGCCGAACGAATTGGAGATGGCGATCTTGACCTTGGCCTCCCTGGCCTGGTTGCCAACGACGTGTAAGTCGCATTGAGGGTCGGCGGTCTCGTAGTTGATGGTGGGCGGAATGATTCCCTCTCCAATGGTGAGAGCGGTAAAGATGGCTTCCACGGCACCCGATCCGCCCATGAGATGTCCGATCATCGACTTGTTCGAGCTCACCGGTACCGTTGCGGCATGTTCGCCAAAGACGGTTCTTATCGCCATGGTCTCGGACAGGTCATTCACAAGGGTGGAGGTTCCGTGAGCATTTATGTAGTCGACCTCACCAGGGGAGACTCCGGCATCGGCCAGGGCCATCCGCATGCATCGGGCTGCACCGTCTCCCTGGGGGTCGGTGGAGACAATGTGGTACGCGTCATTGGTGACACCATAGCCCACCACCTCGGCATAGACCGTGGCCCCCCTGGCGACAGCCATCTCGAGTTCCTCCAGAATGAGCACACCTGCCCCTTCACCGGGGGCGAAGCCGTCGCGGTCTTTGTCGAAGGGGCGACTTGCCCTCTCCGGCTCGTTGTTTCTGGGAGAGGTGACTTTCAGTGCGTCAAACCCGGCACATATCAAAGGGGTAATAGCCGCCTCAGCTCCCCCTGCCAGCATGAAATCGGTGGCTCCCCGCTGAATCATCTTGAAAGCGTCGCCGATAGCGTGCGTCCCGGTGGCACACGCGGTCACGGGGCAGCATAGCGGTCCTTTTATGCCAAAGGCGATGGCGATCTGACACGCTGCCATGTTGGCGATGAAACCGGGGACGAAGAAAGGCGATACCTTGTCCTGCATACCGTCGGCGAGGAGTTGCTGATTGTATTCCACGGTGGTCATTCCCTGCAGCGCACTGCCCACGACGAGGCCGGCCCTGTCCGCGTCCACAGAGGTGACGTCGAATCTGGAGTCATCCATCGCCATGCGCGCTGCGGCTATGGCGTACTGAATGAACAGGTCCATGGTCCTTACCTGCTTCTTCCCCATGAAATCATCGGGGTCGAAGCCCTTAACCTCGGCGGCAATCTGGGCGTCTCCCGTCACGTCGC
>CAYTKL010000230.1:0-1961 GCA_964438305.1 uncultured Dehalococcoidales bacterium
GTCACTGTTCCGCTAAGCGTGAGAGGTTTCGCAGCCGCTGCTTGAACGGACGTCTTCTCCAGGTTCTTCGGACCTTTGTTTGCACCACGACTGCCATTCCGTTCTCGGCCAGCCCTAGTCCAGGGCCTCGGGTAGACTCAGCCTACAGCCCGCGCGGACCGAGCAATCACACGAGAGCTCCGAACTGTAGCGGTGCGGGTGCTCAAATCCTCTGAGCGAGGCAACCGACCAGAGGGTATGAGTGTTCTCCCGTCTGCCAAGACGCAACGACCAGAGAGAGGAGGTGACCACGGATCAATCCCACACACAGCAACTCCTGGGGACCCGTTTCGGCCAATCGTATGACAGCTAAGGAGGAACAGAAATGAGAAGCTTCACCAAGCTGACCGTCCTGCTCGCAGTACTGTTGTTGCTTGCAGCGTGCGCGCCCCCGGCGCCTCCCCCCGAGCCCACCGAAGCCCCCGCAGCGGCGGCCACTAGCGTGCCGGAACCGACAGAGGAACCAGAACCTACCGAGCCACCCGAACCCACCGCGCCACCGGAACCCGTCTTCCTGCGGTATGCTGACAAGGCGGCCGACCTGGGCACCATGGACCCCCACTTCGCCGCGTCCACGAACGACCGCAACCTCGTGGACATGATCTTCAACGGCCTGATCCGCTACAAGCCAGGCGATGGTTCCACCTTCGAGCCAGACCTGGCCACAGAGCTGCCTGAGCCGGAGCTCGTGGACGGCAAGCAGGTGTGGACCTTCAAGCTGCGCTCCGGCGTGATGTGCCACCCCTCCGACGAGGTGCCTGCGTACGAGCTAACCTCGGAGGACGTGGTCTTCTCGTTGCAGAAGTCGGCCAACGCAGACACCTCCGCCTACGCCGGTGAGTACACCGGCATGGCCGTCGAGGCAGTGGACGCGTCCACCGTCAAGATCACGCTCGACACGCCGCTGTCGCCGGTGCTCTTCTACCCCAAAGTGGCGGACTACGCTGGCGGCTTCATCGTCTGCAAGCAGTCGTACGAGGCCCTGGGCGCCGAGGCCTTCAAGACCAACCCCATTGGCACCGGCCCCTTCATGTTCGACAGCTACAGCCCCCAGGAGAAGGTCCTGCTGGTGGCGAATGAGGACTATTTCCGAGGTCGGCCGAAGCTGGACGGCGTCGACTACCGCTACATGCCCGAGCTGAACAGCCGCGAACTCGGCCTCAAGTCGGGTGAGCTGGACGTGATCAACGGTGCGGCCGAGGGTATCTGGGTCGAGCGGATGAGTTCAGAAGAGGGCATCGAGGTGGATGTCTACGGTGTGGGCGAGGTCGCCACCATCCACTTCAACCTGACCGTCGAACCCCTGGACAACCCGCTGGTGAGGAAGGCCATAGCGTATGCCCTGGACCGAGATGAGTTCCTGGCCCTGTTCGGCGAACCGGTCTCGGCGAACGTCTACTCGCCGGTGCCGGCCCAGTTCCTGCCCGGCGGGCTGACTCAGGAGGAAGTCGCAGCCCTTGACCTCGAGTACGCGGTCGACCGCGACAAGGCCAGGGAACTCATGGCCGAGGCTGGGTATGAGGACGGATTCTCCCTGGAGATGGTCTCGTCCGAGCGCGAATCCTACCTCAAGAACTATGAGAGCATGCAGGCGCAGCTGGCTGAGATCGGCATCGACATCAAGATCAACGTGGTCGATCACTCCAGCATGCACACCTTGATCCGCGAGGACGCCAACCCCATCGTGATCTACGTCGCCTGGCGACCCAACGCCGACGTCTACCTGACCCGCTTCTACCACTCAGACTCCATCGTCGTCACGGGCGCCAAGCCGGACACCAACTTCTCCCACTATGAGGCGATCGACGATATGATCGAGGCGGCCCGCGGAGAACTCGACCCCGAGAAGCAGATCCAGATGTGGAAGGACGCGCAGATCAAGACCCTGGAGGAGATGGTCTCCTACCCGCTCCAGTATCAGA
>CAYTKL010000231.1:0-1935 GCA_964438305.1 uncultured Dehalococcoidales bacterium
TTCCCCGCGGCGTGGCGCCGGCGGCGCGGCCGGGGATGTCGCTATGGGGAGGGATCGTCGAGGGACTGCAGTACCTGCGGCGCAGCCCGGTCATGATAACGCTGCTGATGATGGCGTTCGTGCCCATAGTCTTTGGCATGCCCTACCAGAACCTGATGCCGGTGTATGCTGTGGACGTGCTGGGCGTTGGGGAGACAGGGCTGGGATTGCTGATGAGCATGACTGGCGTCGGGGCGCTGATCGGCTCCCTCGGGGTTGCCTCCCTGGGGGACTTCAGGCGGAAAGGTCTGCTCCTGATAGTGGTGGGCCTTGCTTTTGGCATATCGTTGGCCATCTTCGGGGCATCCCATATCTACCTGCTCTCTCTGGCAATCCTCGTGGTCGTGGGCCTGGCCAACGCGGCTTACATGACATTGAACAACACCATGGTCCAGAGCAGCGCTCCCCTCGAGGTGAGAGGGCGGGTTATGGCCATCTTCATGGTCACCTTCGCCCTCATGCCGCTGGGGACCCTCCCCATCGGCTACGTGGCTGAGGCTATCGGGCCGACCTTCGCCATCAGCGGGGGGGCGGTTCTGGTAGTCATCTTCATCCTTGCCATAGCCGTTCTTCGTCCTGCGGTGCGGCGGCTCAGGTAGTCCCCGTTTCCTTGAGAGCAGTATAGACGGGGAGTACTCTGGGGCCACTGACGATGGAAGACGTTGGAGGGCGCGTTCCGCTCCAGGCCGCCGCCGGCCATGCGGTCGACAACCCCGATTGACAGCGTATGCGAGGAACGATACCCTATGGTCTGGATGTGGGCCCGAATGATTCTGTAGAAGACCGACAGCCGGAAGACCTCCAGGAGTCCTTGCCTCTGGAGCAACCCGAGCTGGAAGTGATGACCCCACGGCAGGCCCGCATCACCACCTTCGCCTCGCTGCGCAATCGCGAGTATCGCTGGCTGTGGCTGAGCACGATTGCCTTCTTCGGTGGCTTACAGATGCAGGTGGTGGCGCGGGGCTGGCTGGTGTATGAGCTCACCGACTCAGCATTTGCCCTGGGCATGGTGAGCGCCGCCTTCGGCGTTCCCCTGCTGCTGTTCTCGCTCTTGGGCGGGACAATCGCCGACCGCGTGGCGAAGCGCAATCTCATCATTCTGAGCCAGGTTGCCAACGCTGCGGTCACCCTGGTCATAGCGGTGCTTATAGCCACGGGCAACATCGAGTTCTGGCATCTGGCGGGGGCCGCAGCCGTGACTGGCATCTGCTTCATCTTCATCGCCCCGGGGCGCATGGCGCTGATATCCGAGCTGGTGACGCCGAAGGAGCTACTCAACGCCATAGCCCTCAGCTCTTCGGGGACCAATCTGACCAGAATCGTCGCGCCGGCATTGGCCGGCGGACTGCTGGCGATAATCGGCACCGCCGGCGTCTACTACCTGGTGGTGGCCATGTACCTGGTGTCGGTCGTCTTCATGTCACGGATCTCCCGCGGAGCGGCGCCTGCAGCGCGGCCGGGGGTGTCGATTTGGGGGGGGATTGCCGAGGGCCTGCGCTACCTGCGACACAGTCCGGTCATGATAACGCTGCTGACGATGGCGTTCATCCCCATCGTCTTTGGGATGCCCTACCAGAGCCTGATGCCGGTCTATGCGGTCGATGTTCTCGACGTTGGCGAGACGGGGTTGGGACTGCTCATGAGCATGACCGGGGTGGGAGCGCTCATCGGCTCCCTTGGCGTTGCCTCCCTGGGTGACTTCAGGCGGAAAGGCGTGCTCCTCATCGGCGTTGGACTTCTCTTTGGCGTCGGCCTGGCCATCTTCGGGCTATCGCATATCTACGTGCTCTCGCTTTGCATCCTTGTGGTGGTGGGCCTGTCGAACGCTGCTTACATGACACTGAACAACACCATGGTCCAGAGCAGCGCTCCCCTCGAGGTGAGAGGGCGGGTTAT
>CAYTKL010000232.1:0-1884 GCA_964438305.1 uncultured Dehalococcoidales bacterium
CACGCTTGATTGTAGAATGGTATCAAGTGCAGATGCCGGTAGGCTGACTTCATTCAACGAAGAACTGAAGATCCGTGAAGCTCAGCACCCCGACATTACAGTCAAAGGCTTACTGGACACAAAAAAGGCGCTTCCCGAAGAAGCGCCTTTCGCTGAAAAGGTCAATCAGTTCAAGAATGATTTGGTCACCACTGAACAAACATGGGCATGACCACGTGGACGTAGTTGTCGCTGCCCACGGGCCGGATAACGCCGGGACTAGACGGGTTGGTGGTCTCGAGGACTACCTTGTCCTCGTGGAGAACGCCCAGGACGTCGGCGAGGAACTTGTTGTTGAAGGCTATCTTGGCTTCCTCACCCTCGACGACTGCATCCACCTCACCCACGTTGTCGCCGACCTCCTCAGCGCGGGCCGATAGTATCACCTTGCCCGGCGTCAGTTCCTCACCGGGCGCTATCTGCAGGCGCACGATGGCGCTCCCCTCCCTGGCGAAGATGGAGGCAGTCCTGGTGGCTTTGAGAAAATCGGAAAGGCCCATCTCGGCGCGGGTGGTGTAGCTCTGAGGAATGAGCTGGGTATAGTTGGGGAAGGTGCCCTGAATCAGTTGAGACACCACCTCCACGTCCTTGAGGCGGAACAGAATCTGACTCTTGTTGGGATTGATGGTCACCTGCACCGGGTCCTCCTGGTCGCCGATGAAGCGCTGAAGCTCGTTAAGGGTACGCGCCGGGACTATGACCTCGGTAAGCTCGGCCACCGGTTCGGCGAGAGGCGCTTTGTGCACCGCCAGCCTGAAGCCGTCGGCGGCAGCCAGCGTCAGCGTATCGCCGTAGAACTGGCAGTGGATACCGGTGAGCACAGGTCGTGTCTCCTCGGTAGCGGCGGCGAAGACAACCTGCGCGATGGCGGCGTGCAGGTCTTCGGGCTTGATCGTTGTCGACACCCCTTCCTCTATCGAGGGGATGGGCGGGAACTCCTCCGCTTCCACCCCGTTGATGCGCGCCTCGAAGCGGGCGCACTTGAGTTCCATCGTGCGCGTGCGCGGCGAGAGCGTCATGTCGATCTGCTCGTTGGGCAGTGAGTTGACGAAGTCGGTGAGCAGCCGAGCCGGGATGGTTATGGCGCCTTCCTCCTCCACCTTGGCGCCCAGCCAGCAGCTTATGGCGATCTCCAGGTTGGTGGCGGCAAGCTTCAGGCGCGAGTCGTCCGCTGTTAGAAGGATGTTATTGGTTATTGGCAGCGTGGTCCGGGTGGCAACAGCCCGGCCAACGATGGCCAGTCCTTTGTTCAAGTCCACTTGAAGACACGATAGCTTCATCATGCACCCCCAGGAAAGTTGGCAGTAGTATATACCAATCGATGGTCTGGCTCAAGATGCCACAACGTTCACCAGCCGCCGCGGCACGTAGATGACCCGCACAATCTTCCTGTCGTTCAGGTAGTCTTGTATGCGCTCACGGCTGAGCGCCAGCTCGCGGGCCTCATCCTCGGTGATGGTGACAGGCACGGTAACGCGGTCGCGGAGCTTGCCATTGACCTGAATAACCAGGGTGAACTCCTCCTCGGCGGCAAGCTCGGCATCCCACTGAGGGAAAGACTGATTGTGGATGCTGTAGGGGTGGCCGGTCCTCGTCCACAGCTCCTCGGCGAGGTGGGGGGCGGTGGGGGCCAGGAGAAGGAGCAGACTATCGATGGCTTCGTCCCACGCCGCCTTCTCCACATCCTTCTCGTCAACTCGGGAGTTAAGCAGCATATCGGCAAGTACATCCAGCGCCATCCGGAAATGTTTTCGGGGCACCTTGCACCAGTACAGGGTAGATTCTTTATCAGTGCCCCCGTTAAGGATACCCCCCACACCCTCCACGGCGGTACAGATTTCCGCC
>CAYTKL010000233.1:0-1842 GCA_964438305.1 uncultured Dehalococcoidales bacterium
CGACTTCTTCGGCAGGTGCCTCGGTAGGCGCTGGCGTGGCAGCCGGCCCACAGGCAGCCAACACCAGCGCTGCAATGATCATGATGCCCATCAGGCACCATAGACGCTTAAACATTCTTCGCCTCCTAATGTTGATGATCGTGCACAAATGTGGATACAGAAAACAGAGAGCGGCGGCTAGCAAAAGGTGAAAGTACTTTGCTGATTCAGATCACCTCCTTGTATATAATATCTCTGTACGTACCTGCACCCTAGCAACTTGTGGGAATCGGGTGCCCCGACGACAATAGCCCTTGGTTCGGCATGGGCCGGACTGCGGGCCGACCGGGCAAGTCTGCACCTCCTTGCCGGGCCTGTATGGACCAGATGCAGGCCACGTCTACGAAAGATTGACTCCCGGTCTCGCTGGGGATTAACGTCTGACATCGCACGATGCCCCTACCTCCGCCGAGCTGCAGGGTAGCAGCCTGCAGACCATCTCGCCGGAGCATGAGGGCTGATTGGCTGCAAGGATGCCGCTCCAGTGAGTGCCGGGGCACCCGATTGAACCGCCGGACGCACGCTCCATAGCTTTGAAAGGTGAAAGGTATATGACTACGACGAATCGCTTACAAGTGGGCATCGACTTCAGTCAGAAGAAAGCAGATTTCGGCCTCTTCTCTCCTGACGGCCAGTCTCTCGAGCCTCACGTCTCCTTCGCCAACTCCCTTCCAGGCTACTCGCTGGCCAAACAACTCCTTCTCGACACGCTCGACGAGTATGCCTTCGACGGCATCGATGTCTCCGGCGAAGCCACCGGCTACTTCTGGTTGCCCTTCTTCCTCCAACTCGCCGCCGACCCAGACCTAGCTCCCCATGACCTGAACCTGTTCCTGCTCAACCCCCGCTGGGTCAAGTGGTTCAAGAAGTGCTTTGCCGAGGATGACAAGTCCGACCAGAAAGACCCTTTCTACATCGCCGAACGTACCCGTACCCGACGCCCCAGCGCTACATGGTCACCACCCGACTGCTTGCCCTTGCGCTTCTATACCCGTCTCCGGTTCCACGTGGTCCAGAACTTGGCCCGTGAGAAGTGCTACTTCTCCGCCTTCCTCTTCCTCAAAGCCAGTTCCTACCGCCGTCTCAAGCCCTTCTCCGACGTGTTTGGCGCCACCAGCCGTCTGGTGCTGACCCAATATCCCTCCTTGGACCAGCTAGCCGCGCTACCTGTCGAGGACTTGGCTCTTCATCTCCAACAACTCAGCGGCAATCACCTCCCCGATGCCTTCGACAACGCTCGCAAACTCCAGCAGGTCGCCCAGGAGAGCTTTTCCCTCAACCACACCTTGGCCCTACCTGTCCAGCGCATTCTCGATCTCACCCTGGCACACATCCGCTTCCTCGAAGCTCAGATCGACCAGGTCGATGGCTGGATCGCCACCGAACTCGAATCCTATCCCCCCATCTCTCAGCTGGCTACCATCCCAGGGATCGGCCCCGTCTTCTCCAGCGGCATCGGCGCCGAGATTGGCGGTGTCCAGCGCTTCCTCCAGGGACAAAAGTGGGATCGGAAGCGCAAGCGTTATCGCCCACGGAACCTCCGCGATGCCGAGGATGCCGTGGCCAAGATCGCCGGCCTCTGGTGGCCCCGCGCCAACTCGGGTGACTTCGAAGCCGAGGACCGTCGCATGGCCAAGTCCGGCAATCGCTACTTGCGCTACTACGTCATCCAGGGGTCTGATCGCATGCGCAGACACATCCCCGAGTACGCCGCCTTCTACGCACGCAAGCACAAGGAAGCCTCCAAGCACCACCACAAGCGGGCGCTGGTCTTGACTGCCCGCAAGAGCGTGGGCCTCATTG
>CAYTKL010000234.1:0-1838 GCA_964438305.1 uncultured Dehalococcoidales bacterium
CCATGTCCATGACAGAAGAACAGCCTTCCCGCGGCCCTCTGGGAGCCCTGCTCTCGGGAGAGCGCACCCCGGCCCCGAGGGCGATCGTCTGGCTCACCGCCGCTATTCTGATACTGCTGGTCGTTTTCCATCTCTACACCTCGTGGTTCACCCAGATACAGCCCTATGCTCAGCGCACGGTATGCTTCTCCTTGCTGCTGGCGGGCGGCTTTCTGTGGTTTCCGTTGGGGAGGAGGTCCTGGCGCGACAAGCCCAACTGGCTCTTCACCCTGGACGCCGTCTGCGTGGTCCTGTCTATCGGCATCGCCATCTACGTGATGGTGGACTTCGACCAGTTCATCATGCGAACCGGGCTCAGGACGACCGGAGACTATGTGATCGGCGTGATCGCCATAGTGCTCACCCTGGAATTGACCCGGCGCTCCATAGGCTGGGCGCTGGTCGGTTTCGCGCTCGCGCTGTTTGTCATCAACCTCTTCGCCGAGTACATGCCTGGCTTCCTGTTCGGCCCCAATGTAGGCTGGAAGCAGCTGGTGGAGATCGTCTACCTTGAGCCGTCCTACGGCATTCTGGGGCTGCCCGCCGGCGTGATGACCAATTTCTTGATCGTCGTCTTCGTCTTCGTCGGCTTCCTCACGGTGAGTGGTGCGGGGAAGTACTTCATCACCCTGGCCAGCTCGCTGGCGGGGCGCTTCAGCGGAGGACCGGCGAAGGTGGCCGTGGTGGCGAGCACCCTGATGGGCACCCTGTCAGGCAGCGCGCTGGCCAATGTGGGCACCACCGGCGCCGTCACCATACCGCTGATGAAGAAGACCGGGTACTCACCCCAATTCGCAGGCGCCGTCGAGGCCTGCGCCTCGTCCGGCGGTCAGATAGTGCCGCCGATAATGGGCATGGTGGCCTTCCTCATCGCCGATATCCTGGGGGTAAACTACTTTGAAGTATGCCTCGCCGCCCTGATACCGGCACTCCTGTACTATGCCGCCGTCTTTGTCATGGTCCACTTCGAGGCGAAGAGGCTGGGGCTCACCGGTCTTCCCAGGGAACAGGTGCCGAGTGTGAAGGCGGCGTTTGCCGAGAGCTGGCCCATGTTGCTGCCCATCGCCGCACTGTTCTATTTCCTCATGCGGGGCTACAGCATACAGCTCTGTGTCATGTGGGCGATCCTCATCCTCTTCGTGACCACGCTGTTTCGAAAGAGCACCCGTATGAAGCCCACGTCGCTGCTCTATGCCTTTGAGGAAGGAGGCAGGTCGTCGGTCGCCATAGGCGCAGTGGTCGGCTGCGTGGGCATCATCATCGGGACCTTCTACGTGTCGGGGCTGGGCATACAGCTGGCCGACCTGATCGTGATGGGCGCGGGTGGCCGGCTCTGGCTGGCCCTGGTCTACACCGGCATAGCCAGCTTGATACTCGGCATGGGGCTTCCGACCCCGGCTGCGTACATCACGGTGGCCATCATCGTGGCCCCGGCGCTCACCAAGATGGGCGCCAACCCCATGGCGGCACATCTCTTCGTCTTCTACTTCGCCATGCTTTCCAGCATAACGCCTCCGGTGGCCGTGCCCGCCTATGCCGCGGCCGGGATAGCCGATGCCAACCCGACGACGACGGCCTTCACGGCATCGAGAATAGGTGTCGCCTCGTACATCGTGCCCTTCTCGTTTGCGCTCGCCCCCGCGCTGGTGCTACAGGGACCGGCAAGCGAGACGGTGCTGTATACGGTCAGTGCGCTCGTGGGCGTGTTCCTGCTTGCCGCGGGAGTGGTGGGCTTTCTCATGCGCCCGGCGACATGGATGGAGAGGCTGCTCTTGATTGCCGGGGGCATTTGCCTCATA
>CAYTKL010000235.1:0-1743 GCA_964438305.1 uncultured Dehalococcoidales bacterium
GTTCAGCGGAGACGACTGTCAGTTCCTTCTCCTCCAGAGCCTTTCTCAGTGTCTCCAGGTCCTCGGGGCTGGTGTAGATCTCCACTGAACCATCGATGACCTTCACATCTTCGGCGCCGGCGTCTATGGCGAAGAGGGCCAGTTCCTCGGCATCAGCCGCCTCGACGGTAATAACGCCTTTGCTCTGGAAGTTCCAGGCGACACAGCCGACCTCACCCATACTGCCGCCGCCGCGTGTCAGGACGTTGCGGACCTCGGAAACGGTGCGATTGCGGTTGTCGGTGAGCGCTACCAGCAGGATAGCCACTCCTCCGGGGCCATAGCCTTCGAAATTGGCCTCAACCAGGCTTGCCCCCTCCGTACCGCCAGCGCCACGCTTCATCGCCCGCTCAATGCTGTCCATGGGCATATTGTTGTCGCGCGCCCGCTGCAGTGCCAGGCGAAGACGCGGGTTCATATCGGGATTGTCGCCACCTTCGCGCACCGCCAGTGACAGCTCCCTGCTCAGCTTGGTGAAGAGCTGCCCCCGTTTGGCGTCGGCAGCCCCCTTCTGCCGCTTGATCTGTGACCACTTCGAATGACCTGACACTTCCCGCCTCCCGATGGGTCTTCGACCAGATTCTATCACCTCGGCCAGTCAAGGTCAAAAGCGCCGGCCGGTCACGAGGAGACGCGTCTCGACTGCACCAAGAACGCACCGAAATCGGGCAACGATGACGACTACGTTCACCAGACCACGGCACGGTGCCTCAGGGCCGTGGCGCGGCACCCGCCCAGGAATTGACAAGCCCCGCTTAAAGCTGTTAATCTTCTGCCATCATCCCATACGAAGAGCGAAAATAGCGTATCAGGGCATAAGAGGGGGTGGTAGGTCTGCCAGATAGCATACCAATGTGGGTCGCAAGAACGAACTCACGAGTCGACATGACTAAGGACAGAGGAGGTAAGAGCATATGGCGGACGTAATAGCAAAGCAGAGCGCGGCGCCGGACAAATCGGTGGATGAGCTTGAGAAGGAAAGGGCATGGTGGTGGGCGGCGGAGAAGAGGCGGTCGCCACGGCTGGACTATCTGAGGAAGGCGGTGTGGAAGAAGGGGCGAAAGGGCGGCGAGTATGAGCCGGGCCTCAAGATAGACATAGAGAGCCCCCAACTCTTCACCGAGGGCTGGCAGGCGGCCGAGGGAGACCCCATCCTGCTGAGAAGGGCCAAAGCCCTGGCCCACCTGCAGGCGAACAAGACCATCTTCATCACCGACCGCGCGCAGATCGTGGGTTTCGAGGCGACACTTCCCAACACCCTCTACTACAACGTGGACGGCAGCAGGTTCGCCAATGATGAGATCTACAACGACCCCATCCTCACCCCCGAGCCCAAGGAGGAGTCCCTCAAGATAATGTCCGACCTCCACAACTACTGGAACCCTCGTGACAGTGACGGTCAGGTCTTCCGGCTGCTCCTCCCTGAGGACGCGGTGAAGTTCATCAAGGTCGTGCTCATGTGGGGCTTCCCCTCCGGTGGCAGCTTCGGCTACTCCGGTAAGGACTACGAGTACATCTTCGGGCCGGACCAGAAGGTCGGCGGCGGCAAGGGGTTCCAGGACATGATCGACGAGATCCAGGAGCAGATAGATGCGGCCGAGGCCAAGCTGCTCGACGGCACGCCCGACGGTGGCGAGCTGGAGCTCTACGAGAAGCTGCCCAACTGGGAGGCGATGCAGATAGTACTCGAGGGCTGCATCTACG
>CAYTKL010000236.1:0-1708 GCA_964438305.1 uncultured Dehalococcoidales bacterium
TCTCTCCGCTGATGGCAGCGAGCAGGTTGTCCCTGGTAGAGCCTACCCCCTCCATGACCCGGAAGTGGTTGCGGGCGTGGACGGTCTCGGCATCCGCTGCGGCGCGGAAGAGCCTCGCTATCCGGCTGTGTCCCTCCTCCTCGGCCTTGTCGCCAAAGAATAGATACTTGCGGTTGGCCTGGCTTTCGCCGGCAAACGCAGCTTCCAGATTCTCCTGTGTTGAGGCCATAGTGCACCTCCTCACCACATCGTTTCGCACCATTGTATCGGCAACCACACGCTGGTACAAGGCAGGTTGCGTCGACTGACGAAGCGCACGCCATCCGTCGCTGCGCAGGCCCGTGCCCGGCCACGATGCAGTCGTGCGGGTGTGCTATAATGTGGCCTGCGAACAGCCGCTCTACCCCGTCAAGAATCCCCGCCGGAGGTAGGTCATCCATATCACTCATCTGAGCCTGACGAACTTCCGCAACTACCAGCGCCTTGAGCTCGACCTCCCGCGCCACCTCACGGTGCTTCACGGCGACAACGCCCAGGGAAAGACCAACCTCCTCGAGGCAATGTACGTGCTGGCGACCGCCAAGTCGCACCGCGCCACCGCCGAGAGGGAGCTGTTGAACTGGTCTGTCCCCAGAGAGGGCGTCGAGGTCACCCGCCTGGTGGCCCAGGTCCAGAGAACCAGCGGGCCGGTACAACTGGAGATGGCCCTGATGGGTGTGTTGCCCAACAACGAGAACGCTGCAGCCGCGTCCGAGCCACCCGAGCCCAGACTGGTGCAGAAGAGGATCAAGGTGAACGGAGTCAGCCGCCGCGCCATCGACCTCATCGGCCAGGTGAACGTGGTCCTGTTCAGCTCCCATGACATCGACCTGATCGCCGGAGCGCCATCGGTTCGCCGCCGCTACCTGGACGTCACCAACTCGCAGGTCAACTCCCGGTACCTTCGCGCCCTGCAGCAATACAACAAGGTCGTCACACAGCGAAACCACCTGCTCAGATTGATCGGGGAACGCCGCGCCCAAGCGGACCAGCTCGACTTCTGGGACAGGCAACTGATGGAACACGGCTCCTTCATCATAGACGCCCGCCAGGACATGGTGGCGGAACTCGAGGAGCTGGCCCGGCCTATCCATCACCAGCTCACCGCAGGACGGGAGAGCCTGACGGTGTCGTATCTGCCCAGCGTGAGGGCAGCGGAGCTGCCGGACAGGCTGCAACAGGCCCGCCCCAAGGAGGTCGCCCAGGGGATGTCGCTCATCGGTCCGCACCGCGACAACCTCGGCTTCCTGGCCAACGACGTGAATATGAATACATTCGGCTCCCGAGGGCAGCAGCGTACCGTCGCCCTATCCCTCAGGCTGGCCGAGGCCAGGTTCATGCGCTCGAAGACAGGTGACGCACCCGTCCTTCTCCTCGATGACGTGCTGTCAGAGCTTGATGCAACGCGCCGTCAACACCTGCTGGACTTCGTCGCCGCGCATGAGCAGGTCGTCATCACCACAACGGACCTTGACTGCTTCACTCCCGCCTTTCTCGCCGAGGCATCGCTTCTCCGTGTCAACCAGGGCACAGTCACCCCCGCATGACGGTGCTCCGGGGCAGCCAGCGCCCCTCTCGATCCGTGGCAGTCGCACCGCGCATTGGAGCAGCGGGCCGTTCGCCCTTCGACAGGCTCAGGACGAACGGCGGGAACAACGGACCTCGACTG
>CAYTKL010000237.1:0-1696 GCA_964438305.1 uncultured Dehalococcoidales bacterium
TGTACTGCAGCTTCAACGGCTCGCTGATAGAGCGGCCTCCAAACCCGCTGAACATCGTGCCTACCCACGCCGCCTCGATGTCCTTGGCCTCGACACCAGCATCCTGGCAGGCCTCGCTCACCGCGTCGATGACTAGGTCGCTGGGGCCCTTGTCCCATAGCTCACCGAACTTGGTACAGCCCATTCCTACGATGGCGACCTTATCTTTAATGCTCTCCGACATACTATGCCTCCTTGATCCTGATCGGCCGGGCCTTCCAGAAATAGTTGGTCAGGCCTCGATCGAACTGTAATTTCCTGAACGTCATCTCCACCTCGGTGCCCACCTGTATCTCATCCGGATCACGGTCGGTGAGGTAGAAGAACGCCCTGCCGCCACCCTCGAACTCCACCAGCACCACCGACGCCGGGGGGTCGTCCACCGGCGCCAGCTGGTCGTGGGTGTAGCTGAATACCTTGGCACTCCTCCCCGCGAAGCAGTAGTCGTCGAAATCGTCCTGCGCCTGACACTGGGCACAGACCCGTATCGGCGACGTGCTCATGGCGCCGTTGTCGTACTGAGGCGTTCCGCACTTCCGGCATTTGACGCCCCACAGGCCTAATAGGGTCTTCCTCTCCCTCCATACCGCCGACAGGCGGATGTGCTGCTTGTCCGGCCTCCTGGCGGCCTCCACCGGTATGACCTCCCGCCAGCGCAGGTAGCTCTGGTAGTTGTTCAGCATCTTCTTGGACGCCAGGTGCTGTTGCATCCCCCGCCGCGGCTTCAGCTTATTGATGGCATCGGTCACCTCCAGCAGGAACGCCTCGGCACCGTTGCCGTGGCTGGCGAATAGTATCCTGTCCCCCGGCTTGGCATCCTCCAGCGCGGACACCAGCATCATCGGCGACATGGCGCAGCCGGTCATCCCGATGTTCATGAAGAACCCGAATGGATCCTGTATCTGCTCCGGGGCGAACCCCAGCGCCGCCGATACCTTCCCGTGCCTCCGGGCATCCCCCGGGGGGTCGAATACCGCTTTGGCGATATCTTTCACGGTCAGACCGCACTTCTGCAGCAGACCGTTTATCACCTCGGGCATGATCTTGGAGTAGCCCTCGTCCATGGTCATACGGTCCTCCCACGAGCGGACGAAGGTGTCGCTGGCCGACCGCCAGGTGGCGGCCAGCTCGTCGGAGATGCAGTAGCTCTCCTGCACCTCGGCAATGACGTTATCCTTGCCCAGCAGGAAAGCGGCGGCACCGTCCCCCAGCGACTGCTCCGTCATGCCCCCGGGACCGCCTATCCGGCAATCCGATACCGCCACCAGCACGCTGCCGGCTGAGCCCGCCTTGATGGTGTCCAGCGCCAGCGACATGGCGGTGCCCCCTGCACGCATCGAGCTGGCTATATCCGCCGTGCGTATATCCCGGCGCAGGTTCAGCGGCATGCTTAACAGCGGGGAGCACTGCTTCTCCTTGTACGGCGAGGTGGTGGTGGCGAAGTAGAGACCGTCAACCTTCTGCGGGTCTTGCCCCTTCAGACAGTCAAGGGCCGCCTCTACCGCCATGGTCACGCTGTCCTCATCGAAATAGGCCACAGACCTCTCCCCGGGGATGGCGAAGCCCCCCCATGCCCTGAGGAACTCCTGCCGGTCCAACCGGTACCATGGAATGTAGGCACCATACGATGTTATCCCAATCATGGAAACCTCCGTTA
>CAYTKL010000238.1:0-1661 GCA_964438305.1 uncultured Dehalococcoidales bacterium
AATCATCTCTAGCCAATCCGCGGTCGGTCCGCGACAACTCGTTAGTGCACCCGATTGCGCATTGCGCGTGGCGCATTGACAGGAACAGGGCGTCATGGTAGAATTCAATCTGGCAAGGGGGAGAGCGTCCTGACGATCAAGTCCCCTGGGTCGCCCGGAGGGATGGCCGAGCGGACGAAGGCGATGGTCTTGAAAACCATTGTGGCCTCATGGGTCACCGTGGGTTCGAATCCCACTCCCTCCGCCATGACAAGAGAAGGACTTGGGGAGGTGCCGGAGTCTGGTCGATCGGGGCCGCCTGCTAAGCGGCTGTAGGGGTAATACTCTACCCAGGGTTCAAATCCCTGCCTCCCCGCCAGATATGCCCTCGTAGCTCAATGGATAGAGCGTCTGGTTGCGGACCAGAAGGTTACAGGTTCAAGTCCTGTCGAGGGTACTAGAGACCGTAAAGTTGCATAGAGGCGCTAGCCATACGCTCTCCGGCTCAGAAAGTGAGGGAACCGGAGAGCGTATGGTTTTTTGTGTCCCACCACGCTCTCCACCTCACCCAGATTGGAGAGGAGAGCATATGATCCCGTCACGAGCCGTCGAAGGGTTCCTACTCGAGAAGGTCGCTGCCGGGCTCAGCCCAAAGACGATCGAAGGATATCGTCATAACCTGGATCGCTTCGAAACCTTCACCGGAAGCGTAGATGTAGAGGATCTGGGCACAGAGAATGTGCGAGGCTTCCCGGCTTGGCTTCGCACGGACTACAAACCACAGCGCTTCGGAGGCGATACCAGCCCAGTCTCTGACAAGACGGTGCGCAACTTCTACATCGCCTTGTCGTCGTTCTGGACCTGGCTGGTGTCAGAAGGGTTGGCTGAAGAGCACGTGGTTCGAAGCCTGCCTACTCCCAAGGCGCCATTGCCCGTCGTTGAGCCGTTCACGAAAGACGAAATTGCGGATCTGATGAAGGCGTGTGACCAGACTCGCAAGTGGCGTGCCCCTAACGGGAAGGTCACTCGCTCGCGGCGGCCTACTGCTAGACGCGATAAGGCGATCGTCTTGACGCTGCTGGACACCGGCCTCCGTGCCTCGGAACTCTGCCACCTGTTGCGCAAGGACGTTGACCTGAAGCAGGGATCGATCGTCGTGCGCAGGGGGAAGGGGGGCGTGGGGCGGATCGTGTACCTGGGTCGCCGTTCCCGGCGTGTGCTTTGGCGCTACCTAGCTGAACGAGAAGAGGACGATCCAGACGAGTTCCTGTTCTTGACTCAGCGTCGGCGTCCCCTGACGCCCAACCAGTTGCTGCAGCGGGTGAAGCGTCTTGGGGAGCGAGCGGGGGTAGAGGGAGTTCACCCACATCGATTCCGCCACACGTTCGCCATTCAGTACCTGCGGAACGGTGGTGATGTCTTCACGCTCCAACGCCTTCTTGGTCATAGTTCGCTTGCCATGGTCAAGCGGTATCTCCGCCTCGTGCGAGATGATCTGAAATCGATGCATCGTCGTGCTAGCCCCGCCGACAACTGGCGGTTGTGAGCTCATAGCTCCGATCCGTGTCTCAGGGGGACAGTCGGTCGGCTACGGCTATTAGCGTCTGTGATAACTCCGCATCAGACAGGCTGTCGACAAACCTTGCCAGGCTGTTTTCTGCTGTGCCTTTCTCAGCGCCACC
>CAYTKL010000239.1:0-1659 GCA_964438305.1 uncultured Dehalococcoidales bacterium
TTGCCCACGCCGAGTGGCACTTCCAACTCGCATGCTGTTCCCGTGCGGCTCAGGGCAGCCGCCAGAGTTCTGATAGCACGAGGTTGTTGCTCTGCTCGGTTCCCTGGGATACCCGCCTCCTCTCTGGGTGACATCACCCAAAGGAGTCGCTGTATGAACGATTCAACTCTTTGTATCGGTGCCGACATTCACAAGAAGGACATCGTCCTTCGGGGCGTCGACAAGGCTGACGGTCACGAGGTCGTCGAGCGCTTCCGCGTGACCAACAACCTGCCGGGCGCCCAGTCAGCGGTGGAGATTATCGCCGCTGCCGCCACTGAGCTAGGCTATGGCCGTATCGCGATCGGCTGGGAGGCCACCGGTATGCTGTGGATTCCCTTCCACCGCTATTTGTCCACTGCCCCGCTCTTGCAGCCCTTCGAGCTGGAGCTGATCTGCTTCAACCCCAAACTCATCGCCAAGTTCAAGGACAGCATCGATCTGCGCGGCCGGAAAGACGACGATCGGGATGCCTACGACATCGCCGCGCGCGTACGCTTTGGAGAACTGCCGGTCTCCTTCGTCCCCGACGACTTCTGGCAAGGCCTGCGCCGTCTCACCCGCTACCGCTTCAAGCTCTCTCAGACCTTGTCCCGCGAAAAGATGCGCTTCCGGTCCTATGCGTTCCTCAAGTGCAGTGGGTGGAAGCCGAAACAGCCCTTCGCAGACGTCTTCGGAGCCACCAGCATCGCCTTACTCACCCAGTTCACCGCTGCCCAGCTGCGCGACTTTTCTCAAGACCAGCTCGCTGACATCATCTCCCATCGCGGCCACGGGCGCTTCCACGACCCGCACGCCACTGCTCGAGCTGTCCAGCGCGTCTTGGCCTCTTCCTACCCCATTGACCTTGAGATGGACGAGATGATCACCTTCACACTCGCCACCATGTGGGACAACATCCGCCACATCAAGCGTCTGATGAAACGCCTGGACCGACAGATCACCCAAATGATCGAGCCGGTTCCCAATCCCTTGATCACCGTCAAGGGCCTTGGGCCGGTCATCACCGCTGGTATCCTGGCCGAGATCGTCGACATCTCCCGCTTCCCCGACCAGGCCCAGTTGGCCCAGTTCACTGGCTTGACATGGCATAAGCGCTCTTCCGGAAACTTTGTCTCCGAGAACACTCGTATGACCAAGATCGGCTCTCAGCAACTTCGGTACTACTTCATCCTCGGAGCCGACAGTCTGCGACGACACAACTTGGAGTACAAGGCCTACTATTGGCGCAAGTATCAAGAAGTAACCAAGCATCAGCATAAACGCGCCCTCGCTCTTACGGCTCGCAAACTCGTGCGTCTGGTGCATGCCCTGCTCACGAAGAACGTTCCTTACGTGAGGCCCCAGATGCCAGCTCACTTTCTCCTTGAGGAGGACGCCTTGCTTCAGTAGGTGACCGGACGTCACTTGCTATGAAATTGCATACCATGTATCCACCCGCAGGAAAAATAGCGCTTCCTGTTGGGATCTGTGAGTGCTGCTTATGGCCATTCCGATAGCCGAATCGAATCTATTCAGATGTCAAAGTGCCTATTGACTTTTTACCGCATGTCTTACGAGTCTTTTGCCTAAGCGTAACGACGCAGCTCGGTGGCTACCACAGTGTTCGTGGGCTATCTC
>CAYTKL010000240.1:0-1631 GCA_964438305.1 uncultured Dehalococcoidales bacterium
GCAATCTACGCCGAAGAGCTTCCGGCGATAACCCTGTACTACCCCGACTGGTACTGGGCCCATGACGGCCGCGTAGAGCTGTTCTACACCGAGGGCGGCATCGCATCGGGCATACCCATCCCGTTGAACAAGTTGGCCTTCGTGGCATGTGAGAGCGACTAGACTGGAGGCATAATGGCGCCAGCGAGTGAATCCGAGAAGAACATCGACGCACCTGACATGCAGCTCAGGCCTGTCGGGGTTGTGAAGAGCGTGTTGAATGAGCCCAGCCTGGCTCCCAGGCGGGGCGACCTCCATTGGAAGGCCGGGGCGGAGAGGACCCTCCAGGAATACAACACCGTGGCTCACCTGGTCATAGACAGCGAACTGACGGGCACCCTCGACGGCATCGACGAGTTCTCGCACCTCCTGGTGCTCTACTGGGCCCACCTGGTGCCGCCTCAGGCACGATCGATAACAGAGGTCCATCCAATGGGGAGAAAGGACCTGCCTCTCACCGGCATCTTCGCCACCTGCAGCCCGGCCAGGCCCAATCCCATTTGCGTTACCGCAGTCCGGCTTCTCGAGCGCAGAGGCAATGTGCTGGTGGTTGAGGGACTTGAGGCCGTTGACGGCAGCCCTCTAATAGACATAAAGCCCTACACACCGTACTACTACAGCGCCCGCGACGTGAAGGTGTCTGAGTGGATGGCACAGATCGAGCGCGAACTCAGCCAGAGACCGCCGCGCTCCGGCCCGGCCGACGGTACGGAGCGGGTCGCGGACGGAGATTGAGATGCGTATTCTGAGCAAGCGCAATCTGCTCACCTACGCCGTGGCGCTTCTGCTCATCCTGTCGCTCAACTTCATTCTCCCCCGCCTCATGCCGGGCGACCCCCTCGCGGCCATCTACGGCAGAGAAGCGCTGGTGCAGATGTCGCCTCAACTGCAGGCGGAACTGGTGCAGCGCTTCTCACTGGACCAGGCGTTGTGGCAGCAACTGGGTTCCTACTTCGCCGCCCTCTTCCACGGTGACCTTGGCTACTCCTACTACTACAACGCCCCGGTGTTCGACGTAATCCTGGGCCGGCTGCCCTGGACACTCCTGCTTGTCGGCCTGTCTCTGGTCTTTTCCACCGTGCTGGGCATCGTGCTGGGAATCGAATCCGGCTGGCGCCGTGGCAGCAGAACCGACCGCACCATGCTCTCCGGACTCATGGCTCTCAACGGCTTCCCCGACTTCTTCATAGGAATCGTCCTGCTTCTCGTGTTCGGCGTGGTTCTGGGCGTACTCCCCCTCGCCGGCGCACTGACCCCTTACTCCGGCCTATCAGGAGGCGCCCTCGTGCTGGACGTTCTGAAACACCTGGCGCTACCGCTGGCCTCGCTGACCCTGGCGCATGTGGCCAGCGGCTATCTGCTCACTCGAAACACAATGATTACCGTGCTTAAGGAGCCGTATATGCTCACCGCCAGGGCCAAGGGCCTTTCTCAGCGGCTTCTCAAATACCGGCATGCGGGGCGCAACTCCATGCTGCCGGTGGTAACCATGACCGGCATATGGCTCGGCAGAGTGGTAACGGCGACCCTCTTCGTCGAGATAGTCTTCTCCTATCCCGGGCTGGGATACCTCACGTATGAGGCCCTGCTCT
>CAYTKL010000241.1:0-1606 GCA_964438305.1 uncultured Dehalococcoidales bacterium
GACAAAGCCAACGACTGTGTTGAGCACCACCACGATGCCTATGACTATGGCATCGGTCCAGTGCTGAATCGCCAGGGTGACGACCGTCGCCGCCAGCAGAATGTAGATGAGAGGGCTCTTCATTTGATGGAGGAGAATGGTCCACGGGCTGGTCTCCTTGCCCGTCCTGATGACATTCCGGCCGTGAAGCCGCAGACGCGCCCCCACCTGCTCAGAGGACAGGCCTTCAGGCGACGCCTCCAGATTCGCCAACACGTCTCTGGCTGAAAGCGCATACCACAACGGGCCAACCTTGTTTTCCACGAAGACATTCTAGACGCCGCATGGCAAGGAGACAAGACGCTTGGCGATACTACGGGGCCGATGACAGAGCCGGTGACAGCCATCCAGTCTGGACCGGCCACCTGGCAAACGCCCAACAGTTGACACAATTGCGTAGAACCATTTAAATATGGTCACTGAAGACACAGGTGAACATTCGAAAGGAGGGGGCATGCCGCGGAAGAAGAGCGACTGGGACCAGGTAAAGCAGGGCTATCTCGGTATGCAGGAGGAAGCCAAGACAGTGCAGCAGCGGGAGTACATACCGGAGAAGGCATGCGGCAAGTGCAAGAACTTCTTCGCTTCGGCTGGCGTAACCACCGGCCACTGTCTGGTGCTCAAAGTGGGCTCCGACATAACCAGCGACCCACCCGTATTCGTCCTGGACGGGGAAGTCAACCTTATGTCCGACCTGAAGATGGACGCCAGCAAGTGCAAGCACTACGAAGAGATGGAGCTGGTGGACACCGACATCGGGGAGGCCTTCGACCCACGCTACAGCCGCCACCAGAGACAGATGATGAAGTAGTCCCAGTACCCTAAGGGGACTACTACCCACGCCCCAGAGCGGCGGCACCGTCGTGGGGAGGGATGAGCAGCAAGCAGGAGGTGAGGAAAATGGCGGAGATAGTTGCCAAGACAAGCACAGCGCCCGACCGGCCCCTTGAGGAGCTTGAGCAGGACAGGGCGTGGTGGTGGGCGGCGGAGAAGAAGAGGTCGCCGCGGTTGGACTACCTGAGGAAGGCGGTGTGGAAGAAGGGGCGCAGGGGAGGCGCCTACGAGCAGGGCATCAAGGTCGACCTGGAAAGCCCACAGCTCTACACGGACGGGTGGCGGGCGAATGAGGGTGACCCGCAGCCGCTGCGCCGGGCGAAGGCCAACGCCTACATGATGGAGAACCGGACTGTCTTCATAACCGACCATGCGCAGCTTGTGGGCACCGAGGGCAATCTTCCCCATACCCTGTTCGCCAATGCGCAGATGCTGGGCGGCGAGATATACAATGACCCGATCGTCATTCCCGAGCCTGAGGAGGAATCCCTTCAACTCATCGCCGACCTCTCCAGCTACTGGAGCGCCCAGGGGGGTATCCGGGAGATACTGAAGCTTCTAAGGTCGGAAGACGTGGGCAAGTACATCACCGGCGCCCTCATGTGGGGCTTTCCTTTCGGCGGCAGCTACGGATATGCCGGCAAGGACTATGAGTACATCTTCGGCCCGGACCAGATACCGGGCGCCGGCAAGGGCTTCCAGGATATGATTGACGAGATACAGGAGCAGATAG
>CAYTKL010000242.1:0-1605 GCA_964438305.1 uncultured Dehalococcoidales bacterium
CACCTCCTTGTATAAAATACCTCTGTGCGTGCCTGCACCTTAACAACTTGTGGAAATCGGGTGCCCCGACGACAATAACCCTTGGTTCGGCGTGGGCCGGACTGCGGGTCGACCGGGCAAGTCTGCACCTCCTTGCCGGGCCTGTATTGACCAGATGCAGGCTACGTCTACGAAAGATTGACTCCCGGTCTCGCTGGGGATCAACGTCTGACATCGCACGATGCCCCTACCTCCGCCGAGCTGCAGGGTAGCAGCCTGCAGACCATCTCGCCGGAGCATGAGGGCTGATTGGCTGCAAGGATGCCGCTCCAGTGAGTGCCGGGGCACCCGATTGAACCGCCGGACGCACGCTCCATAGCTTTGAAAGGTGAAAGGTATATGACTACGACGAATCGCTTACAAGTGGGCATCGACTTCAGTCAGAAGAAAGCAGATTTCGGCCTCTTCTCTCCTGACGGCCAGTCTCTCGAGCCTCACGTCTCCTTCGCCAACTCCCTTCCAGGCTACTCGCTGGCCAAACAACTCCTTCTCGACACGCTCGACGAGTATGCCTTCGACGGCATCGATGTCTCCGGCGAAGCCACCGGCTACTTCTGGTTGCCCTTCTTCCTCCAACTCGCCGCCGACCCAGACCTAGCTCCCCATGACCTGAACCTGTTCCTGCTCAACCCCCGCTGGGTCAAGTGGTTCAAGAAGTGCTTTGCCGAGGATGACAAGTCCGACCAGAAAGACCCTTTCTACATCGCCGAACGTACCCGTACCCGACGCCCCAGCGCTACATGGTCACCACCCGACTGCTTGCCCTTGCGCTTCTATACCCGTCTCCGGTTCCACGTGGTCCAGAACTTGGCCCGTGAGAAGTGCTACTTCTCCGCCTTCCTCTTCCTCAAAGCCAGTTCCTACCGCCGTCTCAAGCCCTTCTCCGACGTGTTTGGCGCCACCAGCCGTCTGGTGCTGACCCAATATCCCTCCTTGGACCAGCTAGCCGCGCTACCTGTCGAGGACTTGGCTCTTCATCTCCAACAACTCAGCGGCAATCACCTCCCCGATGCCTTCGACAACGCTCGCAAACTCCAGCAGGTCGCCCAGGAGAGCTTTTCCCTCAACCACACCTTGGCCCTACCTGTCCAGCGCATTCTCGATCTCACCCTGGCACACATCCGCTTCCTCGAAGCTCAGATCGACCAGGTCGATGGCTGGATCGCCACCGAACTCGAATCCTATCCCCCCATCTCTCAGCTGGCTACCATCCCAGGGATCGGCCCCGTCTTCTCCAGCGGCATCGGCGCCGAGATTGGCGGTGTCCAGCGCTTTCTCCAGGGGCAAAAGTGGGATCGAAAGCGCAAGCGCTATCGCCCACGCAACCTCCGCGATGCCGAGGACGCTGTGGCCAAGATCGCCGGCCTTTGGTGGCCCCGCGCCAACTCGGGCGACTTCGAGGCCGAGGACCGTCGCATGGCCAAATCGGGCAACCGCTACTTGCGCTACTACCTCGTCCAGGCCGCGGATCGTATGCGCCGGCACATCCCTGAATACGCCGCCTACTACAAACGCAAGCACAAGGAAGCCTCCAAACACCACCACAAGCGGGCGCTGGTCTTGACT
>CAYTKL010000243.1:0-1578 GCA_964438305.1 uncultured Dehalococcoidales bacterium
GACCCTCCAAGGACCAGGGGAGCGTCAGTCTTTGCCCTGAGACAATCGACAATGCTCTTCAGTTGAGGCAGGAAGGACCTGCTGGTGACAAGAGAGCTGTCGTCTATGTTGCGGAACGTAACCGCCACCGCCGCCACGTCGTCGCCCGCCAGGCGCTCACCTATGGTGCCGGCGTAGTCGGGTGAGAAACACAGGTCGAGGACCTCCGCCCGAAAGCCCGTCTCCTCTACGGCCTGCGCCAGATAGTCGAGCGCCAGGGGGGCGACCGGGGGCTGCATCAGATTCGAGTTCACCAGCAGGACCGTTTGTCTCGCCATATACCGTTCTTCGCCTCCTACCTTACCCACACAGAAAGCGCTACACGTGTGGGGCAACACTCAGTATCACTGGTATCACCAGCGACTGTCAACAAGGCTGGTGCACGCCGGTATCGGAGGCCAAGACAACCGGGGCAGAGAGGGGCTATAATGGGCGGTGGTGCATCGCACCCTTCCCGTCTGGAGCGTCGTTGGCCCTGCGCCCTTGTTGCATTGCCCGGGCCAGCCGGGGTCGGTGCACATTGAAGCGAGCTAGAATGGATTCCAGTCTTCGAGTAGGAATCGACGTTGGCGGTACTTTCACCGACCTGGTGGCCTTCGACGAGCACAGCGGTGAGACCCTCCTCATCAAGCTACCCTCGACCCCCCGTGACCCCAGCGACGGCGTGATCCAGGCATTCACACACCTCAGCGACAGCAGCCAGGGACAGGTCGCGGTACTTGTGCACGCTTCCACTATCGGCACCAACCTCTTCCTGGGCCAGTTGGGCCTGGACGTTCCCAGGGGAGCGCTGGTAACCACCCGCGGCTTCAGGGACGTGCTGGAGATCGGCCGGCAGAGGCGGGCGGAGCTGTACAACCCCTTCTTCGAAAGACCGCAACCGCTGGTGGAGCGGCATCTGAGGTTCACCGTCAACGAGCGGATGAGCCACGAGGGGAGAGCCATCAC
The DNA here is from genome assembly GCA_964438305.1 of uncultured Dehalococcoidales bacterium. Classification (GTDB taxonomy): domain Bacteria; phylum Chloroflexota; class Dehalococcoidia; order E44-bin15; family E44-bin15; genus CAYTKL01. The sequence continues at coordinate 988 of CAYTKL010000243.1, forward strand.
GGCGGTTGACGAGGAGGAGGTGAGAGCCCTCGCCCGTGCTATTGGGGAAGCCAACGTTGAGACGGTGGCGGTGGGCTTCCTCCATGCCTACGCCAACCCGGAGCACGAGCGGAAGGTCAAGGCAATTCTGGAAAGGGAGCTGCCGGGCACCGTCATCGTAGCCTCCCATGAAGTGAATCCCGAGTACCGGGAGTATGAACGCATCAGCACTACCGTGGTCAACAGTCTACTCATACCGGTGGTCTCCAGCTACCTGCAGCGGATCAAGGAGAGGATGAGCGAGGCGGGAGCCACGGCACCTGTTTACATAATGCAGTCGAACGGCGGCCTGGCCGCGGTCGATGTGGCGTCGCGCCTCCCCGTGGCCACCATCGAATCGGGTCCGGCCACCGGCGTTGCAGCCTCCGCCTTCTGGAGCAGAATGCTGGGAATCGATAACGTCCTCAGCTTCGATATGGGCGGGACCACGACCAAGGCAGGAGCGGTCATCGACGGGAGACCGCAGCTCAGAAGTGAGTATGAGATAGGAGGGAACGTCCATGGCGGCCGCATCGTGGGTGGCAGCGGCTATCCCGTACGCTTCCCCTTCAT
>CAYTKL010000244.1:0-1515 GCA_964438305.1 uncultured Dehalococcoidales bacterium
CCTTGCCAGGGTCAGAGGCTTCACTCAAGACGACGCCCACATCTTCTGTCGGCCGGACCAGGTGGAAGAGGAGGTGGCGGGGGTTCTGCGCCTCGCGCAGTTCATGATGTCCACATTCGGCTTTGACGAGTATGAGCTGCTGCTGTCGACGCGTCCTGAGGGCTATGTTGGCACGGTCGAGATGTGGAATGAGGGGACGGATGCCTTGAGGCGGGTGCTGGAGAGCCTCGGCTTGCACTTTGAGGTCGATCCTGGGGAAGGCGTGTTCTATGGACCGAAGATCGACATTAAGCTGAGAGACGCCGTAGGACATGTGTGGCAGGGACCCACTATCCAAGTTGATTTTAATTTGCCACAACGATTTGGAGTCTGCTATATTGGTGAGGATGGCGCTGAACACAGTGTAATCATGATACACCGGACGGTCCTAGGCAGTATGGAACGGTTTATGGCGTGCATAACCGAGCACTATGGCGGGAGTTTTCCCGTGTGGCTATCGCCGCTCCAGGCGGTGGTCATTCCGATCGCGGACCGGCATCTTGACTACGCCCGCCAGGTGGCGAGTCAGCTTCGGCAGGGCGATATTCGTGCGTGGGTGGACGGTCGGTCGGAGAGGATGAACCTGAAGTTGCGGGAGGCGCAACTACAGAAGACCCCCTACATGCTGGTTGTTGGTGACAAGGAGATGGCCTCGTCGAGTGCTTCGCTTCGCTTGCGAACAGGCGAGGACCTGGGTGCAACAGCTTTGCCCGAAATCAGGGCGAGAATAGAGTCGGCAATAGAGGCCAAGTCTTGAAAGCAGCTCCTAGGGGTAGAAAGGGCGTAACCAAACAGCTATCGGTAAACAGAAGAATACGAGCTAGGGAAGTCCGGGTCATAGGTGCGGAGGGGGAGCAGCTGGGGATATTGCCTCTCCAGAAGGCGCTGCAGCTTGCCTGGGAAGAGGGGTTGGACCTGGTGGAGGTGGCGCCGACGGCGGCACCTCCAGTGTGCCGGCTACTTGATTATGGGAAGTACCGGTATGAGCAAACAAAGAAGGATCGGAAGGCGAAGAAGACTCAACGGGTCGGCCTGCTGAGGGAGGTTCGACTGAGACCGAAGATTGAAGAGCATGACCTGCAGGCGAAGATCAGGACCACGATGAAGTTGCTGGAGGAGGGGAACAAGGTGAAGCTGGTGGTGAGGTTCAGAGGGAGGGAAGTCGTCTTCCCTGAGCTGGGCGAAAAGGTACTTCGAAGGGTGGCCAAAGCCTCGAAGGAGCTTGCGGCGATGACGAGCCCCGTTCAAGACGGGAGAAACATGGCTATGCTCTTGACACCGGTTGCCAGCAAGAAGGCCAAGGAGGCGCACGGAGATGCCAAAGCTGAAGACCCATAAGGGAGCGAAGAGTCGCTTTCGCCTGAGCGGGAGCGGCAAGCTTATGCGGGTTAAGTGTGGAAAGAGTCACCTGCGCCGTAAGAAGGCAGCGAGGACCAGGCGTCTCTACGATGAGACGATCCCGGTGTCTCGCGCAGA